>CAZKOY010000174.1:0-10900 GCA_964554495.1 uncultured Myxococcales bacterium | reverse complement strand
GCCGACGAACCATGTCTTCGATCTTGCCGTACTTGCTGGACATCTGGCCGGCGCCACGCGTCGCCACCCAGCCGCCCACCGTCGAGCACATGATCGACGAGGGAAAGTGCCCAAGCGTCAGGCCCGCGCGCGAGAGCTGCTCTTCGAGATGCCAGCCAAGCAGCCCTGGCTCGCAGGTCACGGTCGAGGCCGCGCGATCGATGTGCGCCGCGCGCATGCTCTTGGTGTCGAGCACCAGCGAGCCCGCGGGCCCGACGGCTGCGCCCCCGACGCCCGAGCCCGCGCCATAGGGCACAAGCGGCACCGCATGCTTGCGGCACAGTCGCACCACCTGAGCCACCTGCGCCGTCGAGTCGGGCCAGGCCACCACCTGCGGCGCGTCAGGCAAGCGCAAGCCTGCGGCCACCGTCAGCGTGCTGCGCGGCCACAGATCGCGGGCATAGACCTGGCGGTCGTCGTCGGCAGTCGAGATGCGCGCGGCCCCTAGGTCGGCCCGAAGCTCACGCAAAAAGAGCGACTCGGGCTCGCTTGGGACGGGCTGTACCGCCTCGCTGCTCGGGGACAAAGAGCCCGCGGCGCCGTCGGCAGACGCGGACTCCGCTTCGTTCGTACGCAGCCTATCGGGATTCACGTTCGCACCCTATCACAGTCGTGCTGTGCGAGATCGCTCGACGGAGAGCTGGGAGTCTTGGCCCCACGCGGGAGGACACTCCCACCAATTGACGACGGAAACGCTGCGCGATACCTCGGAACGTGCAGCAGCTATCCATTGGGAAGCTGACTTGGCAATGTCGAAAACGCTCTGGCAAGACCCAAAAAAGGAGGCCCTATGACCCTGTTCCGCAAGCTGACCTGGTTGTCCTCGTTCGCCCTCGCCGCGCTCATGGGATGCGGCTCGCCAAGCAGTGATGCCGTTGACAGCAATGAACTCGCCGAAGATCAGAACGCGCTGATCGGTGGCACCGTTCACACAGGTGATCCGTCGATCGTGGCGCTGTACGCCAAAGAGCCCGACAAGATGGCCGGCTCGCTCTGCACAGCGACGGTAATTTCGCCCACCGTTGTGCTGACTGCAGCGCACTGCGTTCACCCCGATCTGGTGGGCGCCAAAGCAGAATTCAGCGTCCTTACCGCGCCTGATCTGACGGACAAGACCAAGCCCAGCCCGCGCCTAAAGGTCAAAGAGGTCCACTGGGATCCGATGTTCAGTCGACTGGGCATTCTCGACGGTCATGACATCGCCGTCGCGATCTTGGAATCGCCGACAACGCTGACGCCGATTCCGTGGAACAAGGATGCGCTGGCCACCGATCTCAAGGGCAAGAACGTGCGCCTGGTGGGCTATGGCCTAAACGACAGCATCAACAAGAAGGGCGCGGGCGTGAAGCGACAGCTGACCATCAAGCTCAACAACTTCGACGACAAGTTCGTCAAGACGGGCTCGCTGATTCCGTGGAAAGGCGTCTGCCAAGGGGACTCGGGCGGCCCGGTGCTCGCCAACATCGGCGGCAAAGAGACGGTCATCGGCGTGAACTCGTTCGGCATCATCCTGTGCTTGGCCGAAGCGAACAGCACGCGCGTCGATAGTTACCGCGCCTTCGTCGAAAAATATCTGTAGGCCAAGCGCAGCACAGGCGGCGCATGCGCCTGGGTTCGGCGGCTGCAAGATTGTGAATTGCCGCGCAACAAACCGAGCGCCTTTCTGACCATTCCTGGGTAGGAAGGAAGGCGCACGGAGGACCCATGAGCGCAATCGACACAACCAAGCAAGCACAGGCACAGCGAGTGCAAGCGGATCCCCGCTTTGCTCTTTTGGCCCGGCGGGACCCAAGCGCCGACGGACAGTTCGTCTATTCGGTGGCCACGACCGGGGTGTACTGCCGTCCCTCGTGTCGGGCACGCCGGGCCCGTCCCGAAAACCTGGCCTTTCACGACACGCCGAGCGATGCCGAGCGACGAGGCTTCCGGCCGTGCAAGCGCTGCCGCCCCGACCTTAATGACCGATGCGAAACAGACGCCGCCCAGGTGGCGGGCCTGTGTCGTTTGATCGACGCCAGCGACGATCCCCCGGCACTGCAGGCGCTGGCCGATCACCTGGGCCGCAGTCGCTTTCACACGCTGCGCCTGTTTAAGAAAGTGACCGGCATCACCCCAAAAGCCTATGCCGCAGCGCAGCGGGCTCAGCGCCTGCGCGACGGCTTGCGCTCACAGCCCTCGGTCACGGCTGCGCTGTATGACGCAGGCTTTGGCTCGACGAGTCGCCTGTACGAGCAGTCGACCGCGCTCTTGGGCATGCAGCCGCGCCAGTATCGCCGCGGTGGAGAGGCCCAGGTCATTGAGTATTCCGTCGGTCGCTGCTCGCTCGGGCAGGTTCTTGTCGCCGCCACCGCAAAAGGCCTGTGCGCCATCTGGCTGGGGGATGATGCGAAGCGGCTCGTCGATGCGCTGCGTGCTCGCTTCCCGCGGGCTGACCTGCGCGAGGCGGATGCTACGTTCCACAGCACCTTGGCCGAGGTTGTGTGTCGAATCGATGCCCCGCAGGCGCGAGCATGCGCGGCGCTGCCGCTGGACGTCCAGGGCACCGCGTTTCAGCAGCGGGTGTGGCAGGCCTTGTCGCAGATACCACCAGGCCAGACGCGCAGCTATCAGCAGCTTGCCGACGAGCTAGGGCTGCCCCAAGGCAGCCGAGCGGTGGCGCAAGCGTGCGCGAAAAACTCGCTGGCCGTGATCATTCCGTGTCATCGGGTGGTGCGGGCCAGCGGTGCGCTCGCCGGCTATCGCTGGGGAGTGGAGCGCAAACGCGCGCTTCTAGAACGCGAAGCCCGGCACGCCGCGCCGCCGCGCTCGCCAACGGCGCCGGCCGATCCACGCCGCCGCTCATAAGCCCACGGTTCACGCGGCATCACGGCTGACGGTACAGGATCGAGTCGGCGGATCCCACCAACCACAGACGTGTTGGGTCGGTGCCCCAGATGCCATTGAGCGAGTTGCTAGTTCCGCTCTGTTGCGCCTGCCAGGCGCTGCCATTCCATGTGGCGATCGCACCGCTGCCGCCCACGGCAAACGCGGTCCGGCTATCGACGGCCCACACGCTCAGCAACGGCTCGCTGATCGGGCTTGGCTGGCTGGTCCAAGCCGATCCGGAATAGCGCACGATGGTGCCGTTCTGGCCGACTGCCCAGACGGTGCTGGGATCCACACCCCAGACGCCGTACAAGTCGACGCTGGCCATGCTGTTTTGGGGCATCCAGCTCGTGCCGTTGTAGTGGATGACAGTGCCGCCACTGCCGACGGCCCAGGCGGGCCCGCTGTTGCTGCTCCAGACGGCGAACAGATCGTTGTTGGTCCCTGATGTCTCGGGCTTCCAGCTCGATCCGTCCCAGCGCATCACGTTTCCGACGCTGCCGACGGCGATAACGCTGTTGCTGGCCCGCCCGGACAGGCTACGCCAGCTGCTGGTCCCAGTGCCGGGCTGGATGCTCCAGCTTGTGCCGTCCCACTTGATGATGACGCCGCCGCTGCCCGCCGCCCAGATGTTGTTGGCGTCGCTGCCCCAGATGCTGCTCAGCGAGGCCATGGTTGGGCTGCTTACCTGCGTCCAGCTCGTACCGTTCCAGCGCAGGATGCGCCCGCCGCTGCCCACTGCCCAGACGTTGTCGGTGGCCGTGCCCCAGATGCTGCTCCAGAACCCCGAGCCGCCCCCGGCGTTCCGCATCCAGCTACCGCCCTGGCGACGGTTGACGATGCCGGCCTCACCGACGCTCCAGACCTCGTCGCTGCTGCTGCCGGAAACGCCGTACAAGGTGCCGCTGCCGCCGCCCGTCTCACCCAGCCAGACCTGGCCATTGAAGCGGGCTATGCTGCCGCTGTCTCCGACTGCCCAGACGTTGTTGGCATCGCTGCCCCAGACGCCCTGAAAGGGGTTGGTGGTCGGTGAGCTGATCGGCGCAAAGACACCCTGCTCGCCTCTCAGAATCAGCCCCCCTTCCCCGACGGCCCAGACTACGGATCCGTCGGCGCTCCACACCCCCTTTAGCGGCATGATCGAACCCGATGAGACCGTCATCCAACTGCTGCCGTCCCAGCGAATCGCCCGCCCACGCGAGCCCACGGCCCAGGCCAAGCTGGCGCTTCCAGCCCACACCGCCCGCAGGTCTTCCGTCGTCGAGCTGCTCTGGCTGACCCAGCTATTGCCGTCGCCTTTTAGCACCAGCCCGCCGCCGCCCACCGCCCACAAGCCGCTGGCGCCACCGGGAACGCTGGCCACCGCCCACAAGTCGCTCATCGTCCCCGAGGCCTGCGGTGTCCAGGACGAGCCATCGCCGCGCAAGATGGTCCCCTTATCCCCCACTGCCCACAGCGCCGTCGGGCTCTGCCCCACCACCCCCCGCAACGTTACCCCCGTCCCACTCTGCTGCCGCCGCCACCGCATGCCGTCCCATTTCAGGATGCCCAGGCCGGCAGGTCGGTTGCCGAGGCGCAGATGTGAATTTCACCTGCGCTGGATGGCAGACAGCGGGGCTCTTTTGCGGTGTTCTGACTGGCTTCCCGGTCGGGGCGACGATCTTTCCAAGCACAGGTGCGGACAGCGAGCCAATATCTAGCGTTCCGCACGCGTTCCTCGTTTCTTACGTTGGCTCAAATAGATATTCAGGATATGCATCTACTAATGCGCATTAATTTCGACAATTTATCATTTAATCACAGCTTAGACAACACCGCCGGTACATGCGCACCAAGTCCCGTGAGCAGTGTGGCCGCGCTTTGTCGCTCTTGGCGATTAGCGCAGGCCTCTAGCTCTTTGCATTTGCGGGCGATGCCCGAGGCGCCCATCTGCAGCGCACTACCCGCAAGATAGTGTGCTCGCCGGCTGAGGCCGTCCCACTCGCCGCCACGCAGATGCGCTTCCGCCTGCTGCAGCGTCTTGGGCCAGTCCTTGCGAATGAGCTCAATGAACTTCTGTGCGGATGCTGCATCCAGCAGTGTGGCCATCTCTTCCAGCGTGCGTCGAATCGCTGCGACATCGGCGACGATCGTCGCATCATCCGGTGCCGTCGATCGATCGGGGCTACTTCCGTCCGCAGCCGACCATGGCGTAGCGGCGGGAAAATGGCGTGGCAGCCACTTCAGCAAGGCGGCGCGCAGCGCTTCGAACGTAAGGGGCTTGGCGAGAAAATCATCCATCCCCGCGCCCAGGCTGTTGTCGCGATCCGATGCAAAGGCGTTCGCCGTCAGCGCCACGATGGGCACGCTGCCATGCGGAGGCGGCAGCTGACGAATGCGTCGCGCCGCTTCGGTGCCGTCCATGCGCGGCATCTGCACGTCCATCAAGATCAGGTCGTAGCGAAATCCCGTCGCTGCGCCCAGCGCTTCATAGCCATCGGCGACCAAGTCCATGCGGCAGCCCATCCGCTGCAGCATCAGCTCGGTCAAGCGCTGATTGGCGGGGTTGTCTTCTGCCACCAAGATCCGCGGAGGCGCGCTGCTGGGAATGGGCAGCACAGCGCTCATTCGGCTGGGCCTGCTCTGCGAAGCGCTGGCTGCTGCCGCTTGTCCCAGCACGTCTTGCAAGACGCGGATCAGCCGCCGCGCGCGAATCGGCTTTACCAACTGCGCGCTGTAGACCTCGGCCAGAGCGCTCGTTTCGCTGACCGTATCCGTCGGAGATAGCAAGCGCACAATCCGCGGTGACATCAGCCGTGGATGCTGGCTCAGCGCTTTGGCCAAATCATCGCTGTTGGCATCTGGAAGCAGATTGGACAAAAGCACAGCAATCGGCACGCGCACGGGCTGCTCGCGCAGCACCGCCTGCACCGCCGCTGCGCTGCTGCACAGAATGGGGACCAGGCCTAGCTGTTCCAGAAGCGGCACGATCTGTTGCTGCGTGCTGCTGTGCGGCTCGATCAGCATCACGTGGCGACCGCGGGTCCACGCGGGCAAGACCGCGTCTTCCGTTGCCGTCGGCTGGCAGCGATCGCCGGGCAGCGTGAACCAGAATGTCGATCCAATGCCGACGTGGCTGATGACTCCCGTCTGGCCACCCAGCGCAGACACCAGCTTCTGGCACAGATAAAGACCCAGACCTGACCCACCATGCTTGCGCGCCATGCTCGCGTCGATCTGCGAGAACGGCAGGAACAGCTTGTGCTGATCTTTGGGATCGATGCCAGGTCCGGTGTCCGTCACTTCAACGCGCACCAATGGACCTGTCTCGCTTGGCAGCCAAGCCGCTCGCACGATGATCTCGCCCCGCTCTGAAAACTTCACGGCATTGCCGACCAGATTTAGGAGCACTTGGCGCAGGCGCCCGGGGTCGGTGCGGATGCACGAAGGACAGCCGGGTTCGAGCACGCAGGTCAGCAGCAGCTTCTTTTTGCGCGCGGACTCCGTCAGAATTTCCAGCGTGTCTTCCATAGCCATGCGCAAGTCGGTGGACACGTGCTCAAGCTCAAGCTTGTCAGCTTCGATCTTCGACAGATCCAAAAGGACATTGAGCTGGCCCAGCAGACCATCGGCAGCGGTGCGCACCGCTTGCACATATTCAAGCTGCGGCACGGACAACGATGTATCGAGCAGCAGCGTGGAATACCCGATGACCGCATTGAGCGGAGTGCGAATCTCGTGGCTCATCGTGGCGAGAAACTCGCCCTTGGCTCGCGAGGCCGCTTCAGCCGCGGTGCGTGCGCGCTCGTTCTCATCAGCGCGATCGCGAATGGCCTGTGCTGCCGACAGCTCCTCACCGAGCATGGTCACGGCGGTCGCGATGGCGTCCAAGGCAGACTCGCCGCGAACATCGATCACAGCGCTGCGAAACTCGGCCCGAGCAATCGCTAGGCACGCGCTCTCGATCTGTTCGATCAAGCGCTCGCGATCCTGCTCGCCGGGCTCAGGCTGATCGATGCATGCAGCGATCTCGCTCTTGGCCCGCTCAGTCAGCGCGCGGGTCGCATCATCGCTGGGATGCAGCGCAGCGATCTGTTCTAGGTAGTGCAAGGCGCGGTGAAGCGGATCGATCGATTGCCTCATAACTCTGCTCAGCGCACGAATGTGCGCAGCCACGCAACAGCGTCACCTTCCGACGAAAACAGACGCAGCGGCATCGACGCTCGGTTGAGCCCCAGAAAGAAGCTGCCGATCACGAGCGACACAGGCGAATCGACGATCAGCGCCACAGCGGTCAGCGCATTCGCGGCATCGGGCCCCGCGTAGTACTGACGCGCTTCGCGGCTGATCGTCTTTATGTGCCGCAGACAGACCAAGCTTGGACGAGGCCTGCCGTGCGCTAGGCGCGCAATCGCCGCCACGTTCTCTAGCGCATCGTGGACGCTGTGTTCCGCTCCTGGCTTGCCATCCGACTGCACGATTCCGTCGTCTCGCAGCCACGTGCGGCCGGTGCGCGTTTCGATGATCTCGGCCATGCCCCCCTCGCAGTCTTCCGAGTCAGCGCGTGATGTCTTCGTATTATGGCACGCGGTCTTTGCCGCTGCGTCGAAGGACGTAGCGGCCAGCCCGATTCGATGCAGGCGCCGGATGTGTGACGTCGGCGTCACATCACGACGTTGGTTTCTTGGGTGCCGCAGTGACATGCTTCATCACCGCCAAACGGCGATACAGAGTTGCGCGACTGATCCCAAGTAGCTGCGCCGCAACCTTGGCGTCTCCTTCGGCCTGTGCCAGCGAAAGCTGAATAGCCAGCTCTTCAAGCTCATCCAGGCGCAGCGTTGGCAGCGTCGACGCTGGATGCTCAAGAGAAGGAGGCGCCGGCACTGGCAAGCGACCACCCGCTGCGTCGCGTAGCTCGGTTGGCAGCTCAGCTCGCGTGATCTGATCTCCCCGGCACGCCAGCATGGCGCGATGGATCACGTTCTCGACTTCGCGCACATTGCCGGGCCAGTCGTAATGCACCAGGCAGTCAAGAGCATCGGGGGTAATGCGATTCACGCTTCGCCCTACATCCTTCCCCAGTCGACGCAAGAAGTGTCCGATCAAGTGAGGGATGTCCTCACGCCGTGCGCGCAGCGGTGGCAACTGGATGGGATAGACCACCAAGCGAAAAAAGAGATCTGCGCGAAACCGTCCCGCATCGACTTCCGCATGCAGGTTGCGATTGGTTGCGCACAGGATCCGCGCGTTCATCGCCAGCTCACGCGTGCCACCAACCCGACGAAAGACACGCTCTTGCAACACCCGAAGGAGCTTGGCCTGCATCGAAGGCGGCATCTCGCCCACTTCATCCAGAAACAGCGTTCCCCCGTCGGCCTGTTCAAAACGACCGCGGTGTAGCTCGACCGCTCCGGTGAAGGCTCCTTTTTCATGACCGAAGAGCTCCGACTCCTGTAGCGACTCGGGAATGGATGCGCAGTTGATGGCGACAAATGGACTATTTCGCCGCCGACTCTGCTGATGAATCGTTCGCGCCACCAGCTCTTTTCCCGTGCCGCTTTCGCCCAAGATGCAGACCGGCACATCGCTGCCGCGTACTTGATCGATCTGCCGCATCACATCGCGCATCGCCGCGCTTTCAGCGACGGGAATCAGAGATGCTTGCGCGCCTTGCAGATCGTGCAGTTGCCAGAACAACTCGCGCCGCTCGCGGGCTCGGCGCAGGGTATGAATCACGCGAGATTGTTCCAACGGCTTGACCAAATAGTCATAGGCGCCCCGCTGCATCGCTGCGACCGCGGTCTCAACTTCCGACTGCGCTGACACAACGACAACGGGCAGATCGGGATCAGCCTTGTGCAGATGATCCAGCACATCGAAGCCAGGAATGTCGCCCAGTCCCAAGTCCAAACAAACGACCAGCAGATCTTCTGTTGATCGCTGACGAAGTGAAGCTCCCTGCGTGTGCTCTTCGACTTCGTAGCCAGCCTGGCGCAACCACACGGACAGGAACGTCCGAAGGACGGGATCATCGTCCACAACAGCGACGACGCCGCGGCGCACCAGCATGATTTCGAGTCTAGCGCATTCCGACGGCGCAAGCGGCAGCGCGATCCGCGGAAACGGCCATCAGCGCGGGCTGTCGTGCGCTGTTGTCGTGCGTCTGGGCATTCGAGCACGCACTGTGTTCATTCGCTGCTCTTCCATCGGCAGAGTGCGTCGCTGTGGCGCACGAACGGATGCTCGTCTCGGCGCGCGGCTTGCTTTGCTCACAGCGCAAATGACTCACGCGGAGGATGCATCAATGGAACCAATGGATGTTGTGGTGCGCAGCAGCGTACCGGCACAGACCGGACGGTCACGGACACAGCAGACCGACGAGCTTGCTCTGGTCATCGCCTGGTCAGCGGATGAGCCGCATCGCGTTGGCGAGGTTGCGCTGTTGTCCGCGCAATATCCGCTGCACGTACTCGGCGGAGAGACAAAGATGGGCGAGCGACTTGCTCATGGCAGCAGCTTGGGTCGTCAGCTGATGTTCTTTCGCCATCGGCCTCCGTCCGTGCGCGATAGCGACCCAGCCCCCACCGGGCGCCTTGAGCAGCAGATCCCCATGCTGCCGCAGCGACTGCTTGAGCTTCGCCCGCTCAAGCACGCCGTGTTTGTGAAGAACGTCGGCTCGCAGCCCGCCTATCTCAATGGCAGCAAGCTTGTGGAAGCGCCTGTCGTCCCAGGTGACACCCTTTATCTGGAGAATCGCTTGGTCCTGTACTGCACAAGGCGCGCGCCCCAGATGCCTTTTTTGCGGCAGTATGCCGTCGAGCAGGCACCGTTCTTTGGCCTGGCTGATGAAGACGGGCTGGTCGGTGAAAGCCCCGCCGCCTGGGCCACCCGCGAGTCCAGAATCAGCCAGCGCGAGAGCTGCGTTGAGCCGCCGCTGCAACAGCGCATGGAAGACATCCCGCTGCTCGCAAACCACCTCTTGCGCTGTCATGCCCTGCGCGCCGACGTCGATCTGTCGCGCTTTTTCTGCGACGGTCTGCCTCGCCTGCACCCGCTGTTCGTCGTGCAACTGTTGCAGCGCCGCTGGGGCCCGACGCAGAGCGATCTTGCCGAGATCCTGCTGCAGGCCGTGGCGCATAGCCGGGGCGGTGTCATCGGCCCCTTGCCCGAGGTGGTGCGCACCTTGGGCAGCATTCCTCTGGCCTAGATCACACGCGCTGTTCTCGGCGATGCGAGCCAGTGATTCGCAAACTGAGACAGCTGAGATCGCCCCAGTCGCAACCTGCGACGAGCCGCCGCAAAGCAGGCCTCCTCCCCTCGGAAAGACCACGGTCGTACCAGCGCTTCACGGCCATCCCATCGCAAATATCCGGCGAAAGGTGGCCACGGTCTGCGGGCGGGGGAAAAACGATCCGCGGAATGCGGTTTGCAGTGTTCCGAGGACAGAAGCAACGGCTTCGCCGGCCCGAGCCATCGTGGCCAGCCGAACCCCATGCGATGAGGAGTCTAGCCATGGGCAAGCTCAGCAACGCCAACATCCTGGTCATCGACAAAGACATCTTCGCCCGCCACAGCCTCGCAGATGACCTGGCCTCGTATAGCGCCACCGTGCGCACGGCTCGGGAAATCGAGGATGCGACTGAGCTTATGCGCCAATCAGACTTCGATGCAGTTGTTTTTGATGTGCATCTTACGCCAGACAAGTTTCGCGCATTATTTAATACTAAAAATCTCCATGGTGACAATAAGCCTGTATTTATTGCGTATCTCGCTCTCTCCAATATCAATCGCTGCGCTTTGGCTAGACCCGAAATTTTCCGTATCTTTGTAAAACCCTGCAACACCAATGGAATCGTGGATTCAATCTATATGCACTTAAACAAGCACTAGCCCCTGACCGCGCTGGTTCCTCGGTACTGTCCACGCACTGGGATGCCGAAGGCAGGCGGAATTGGCCGATGCGATGGTCCCGGCGTCGCCGACGGTCCAAATGTTGGTGGGGCTGTGTACCCATGTG
>CAZKOY010000173.1:0-10945 GCA_964554495.1 uncultured Myxococcales bacterium | reverse complement strand
GGGCTTCGTGCGCAGGGGGAGGGGCTTCGTGCGCAGGGGGAGGGGCTTCGTGCGCGCACGGAAGGGCTTCGTGCGCGCACGAACCAAGAGAACTGGAGTGCTATTTGTCCCCTTCGGGCTTGGGCTCGGCTGGACTCGGCTTAGGAGTCTCATCACCTGGCTTGTCACTGCCTCGGCGGCTGCGGACCTGCGAATAGTAGCCGCTGCGGTAGTTCAAGAGCTTGCGGGGGTCTTTGCGGAAGACATAGGCGCCGGTCAAGCGGGTCAGGGCGACGGCGTCGGATAGATAGGTGGCGGCGCGGTCGCGCAGATCCTTGGCGGCGACAAGCTCGGCATCGCCGGCCCGGCGCTCGGCGATGTATTTCGACAGGCGCAGGCGCAGGGTCTCGGACCAGTTGGCGAGCTCGCTGGGCTTCAGACCAACTTGGCTATAGGCGCGGGTATAGCTGCGCAAGAGCGCGGCCAGGTCCTGCAGGTCCTGCAGCAGATCGTCGAGCCCCTCGCCCTCGGCGACATCGTCGAGCTTGCTGAGCGCGATGGGATCATTGCGCAGGGCCAGACGTCCGGCGGCCAGCGCTTCGGATCGCAGCTCGGTGGCTTCGGCGATGAGGTCTTCTTCTTCGCTGCTGCGGCCACGGCTGCGCAGCGCGACCAGCTCGGCCTGGGCTTCCGACAGGGCCTGCGCTCGCTTGCCTAGCTCGACGACGATGCGGTGATCGAGGCCGGCGGTTTCGAGCTTGCGCAGATCGCGCCAGGCGACGCTGGCCAGCTCGACGCCTTCGGCGACCAGGCGCTCGACAGGAATATTGGGGGCGACGATATCGAGCTTGGGCAGCTTCTTTAGCGCCGCTTCCAGCTCGCGCAGCGTCGCATGAACAAGAGCCGGCGTGCGCGGGCTGCTGGCGCGAGCGCTGCGGGCTTTGCCCCCGGCGGCTTTGGTGCGGGCCGTGGCCTTGCTGCGCGCGGGCTTCTTGCTTGCGACCTTGCGCGTGGGCTTCTTTTTGCTCTTGCTGGCTGTGGATTTCTTGGTCGCTGATGTGCGGCTGGCAGCGGCCTTCTTTTTGGGGGCGCTGGCTTTCTTGCGCGGACTGGCCGAGCGGCCTGCGTTCTTTTTGCTTTTGCTGGCTTTCTTGGACTTCTTCGTCAGGGCCGACTTCTTGCGTCCCGACGTTGCAGAGGTTTTGGGCATGGGCGTGAGTCTCCTTCTCGGGCGCTTATTCTGCCTAGCAGGCCCAAATGCAAGCAATGATTCATGAACAGAAATTCATCTGGCGCGATCGGTCCGTGCGATCGCGATGACAGCGCGGCAAAAAAAGCCTGGGCCCGCGCGGTAAAGGCGGCTTGGGTGTGGGCTGCTTCGACGCGCTGCCGCCCGGCCTGGCCTAGGCGCGCTCGCAAGGCGGGATCGGCCAGGCTGGCGATGGCGGCAGCCAAGACGGGGATATGCGCGCGGACGGGCGTCGGCACCAAAAAGCCGGTCTCGCCATCGCGGACGATCTCGGGAGCGCCTCCGGCCTGTGCGGCGATGCAGGGCTTGCCGCGGGCCAGCGCTTCTAGATAGACGATGCCAAAGCCTTCGGCCTCGCTGGGCAGCACAAAGACATCGCAGGCATCTAGCTCGGCATCGCGGACTGCATCGGGCACGGCGCCTAAGAAGCGCACGCGCCGGCCATCCAGCCGCAGGGCGGCCGAAAAGGCCAGAAGCGCCGGGCGCGCGGGTCCATCGCCGATCACCGTCAGCGTGGCCAGGTGCGGCGGCAGCAGGCAGAGCGCCTGCAGCAGGGCATCGATGCCCTTGGGCTCGTCAGGATGCAGGCGGCTGATGCAAAGCAGGCGCAGCGGGCCCAAAGGGGGCCGTGGGGCGGGCAGGGCCGGCAGGCCCGGCAGGGCATTGACGACGCGCAGGCAGCGCTTCGCGGCGACGCCCTGCAGGCGCTGGACGCAGTCGCGCGTGTGATCGCTGACGCAGGCGATGCGCGAGGCGCGCAGAAGCCCCAGCCGACGCAGAAGCGGCAGGCGGGTATAGACCTCGCTGCCATGGGCGATGACGCCATAGGGCACAGGCCAGATCAGGCCGAGCGGGGCCAGGTTGACGTGGCCAATGACCAGCGGCAGCGGCCGTCCAAGCTCGCCCAGCACGCCCGCGATCAAGCGATGACGATCGCCGCCACAGGGCTGATAGCGAACAAACGAGGGCAAAACCGGGGGCTCTAGCTCGGCCGCGGCCTGCGCGATTGGCGACTCAATCGCCGAGCCAGGGGACAGCGGATCCGCGTGTACAGGCCCCGGCGGGGCCGAAGCAGAAAGCGCAGCGGACGGCGCAGGCGAAGACAGTGGATCGGTCAACGCCCAGACATAAAGCGGCGCTCGCCGAGCCTGACAGAATGCCATCGCAGCCTGCAGCAGCAGCCGGTTAAAGGCCGGGATGCCGCCATAGGCGAAGAACAGCGTGCTTACGACCAGCAGCATGCCGGGGCAGTGTATCGAACTCAGGGCAGGGGGCGGACGTCAAAGCGGGCGAGCTTGGCGGCCTTGTAATACGACGGGAGCTGCGGAACCGTGACGTTTTCGCCCTCGCCGGTCGTGACAGCGCCCCATTCGATGGCGCCGGTCAGATAGGCGACTTCGAGCACGGCGCTCTTGGGCTTGTCGGGAAGGGCGGGCGGCGTGGTGTAGTTGTGCCAGCCGCGCAAGGGCAGATCGAGCTCGGCGCTGCCTTGGTGCGTCGCGCCTGGCTCAAGGGCGGTCGCGCCTGGGGGATGGTCGAACTGGGTTGTGGGCGTCTCGACGATGGCGCGTGAAAACAGCACCGTGCCGGGCAAGCGGTCCGAGCTGACGATCATCCGCGTCGGCACGCGCTTGATCGTGCCCTCGTGATAGGAAAGGAGCTGATCGGCGATGTACAGCTTCTGCGTCGTCTTGTTCTTCAGCCGGTATTCGATGCGCAGCCGCTTGCCGTCGGGGGTCTTGCCAAGGCTCCACGAGAGATCGAGATCTGGGTTGGTCATGGCGGGGGCCGTTGTCTGAGGAGAGGGGGTGCCCTTGGCTGAGCTGCATGCGCAAAAGAGGCCAAAGGCCAGGGCGAGAAAGGCTCGCTTCATTCTTCACCTGGATGCCTGTGATCGTCGTCGTGGTCATGGTCGTGGCCGTGCGGATCACGCCGCATCGTGCCCGGAGACCCGCTGCCGCCACCGGGGCTCGGTGCCGGTCTCGCATGATAGAAGTAGGTATCACGATCCGGCATGGTCGCGTCCCCGTCTCGCACGCCGACGCCGCCTGAATTCGTGGCGATGTCTCGGCGAGCGCGGCGATAGGCGTTCTCGCTGATGGGCTCGTTGGCATAGATGCCCAGGCCCGCGGCGCGATGCTCGCTGCGCTTGACGCGCTGGTCATAGGGCACGCCATCGCCATCATTGCCGGCCCGCGTCGGATCCATGGTGCCGCGCGTCTGATCGAGGGAATGCACGAGCTCGTGGTACAGCAGCACATCGCTGCGCCACGGCAGCCAGTGATCTTGGCTCAGGTCGGCATCGGCGGGGGCAATGCCGCCCATGCCGGGGTTGTAGCGCACGCGCGAGTTGACGCCCGCCCCACTGGTGCCATCGGCGTTGCGATAGGCATTGGCTCCGTCTCCCACGGGGGATGCAAAGCCATTGGTGTTGTCGCGGCCCAGCGTGGGGTCGTAGTTGCCGGCGGCATTGGTGCGAAACAGCGGGCTCAGCGTCGTCTGGTGCCCCTTGTCGTTCTGGGCCAACTGGCCGATCAGATCGCGCCCGCCGCTCGTCTGCATGATCGATGCAAGATCATGCATGGTGTCGCGGCGATAGGCGGCAGCGTCCTCGTCGTTTAAGCCAGCGGTGTTGAACTGGATATCGGTGCGGCCGCGGCGGATGTCGCTGTATTGCCGCGCGATCTGCTGAAACTGCTCGGGGGTCACGGTGTTCTCGGCGCTGGGCCCATCGGGCTGATCCGGGCGCGAGACCATGTCCTCGGGGTTCATGACATTGAACATGCCGGCAAGCTCGCGCTGCGCCCGCTGCCGATCGACGGCTCCGGCTGGATCGAGCAGGGCCCCCAGCCCTTCTTGCGATAGCCCGCGACTGAAGTCGCCCACCGACTGCATCATTCCGCCCAGGAAGCCCTGCGGTGCGTCTTCGCGCGGCGTACCAGAAGGTGCATCGACCTGCGCTGGATGTGCGGTTGCGGACTCGATGGCGCGTCGCCCAAGCTCGATGGCTGGGCTTAAGAACTCGAACATCTGTGCGGCCCCCTGCAGGCAGTCTAACGCAGCCACCGGGCGATGGCAGCATCGCGCGAGGCATGAAAAATCGCGGTCTGATTGTGCGGGCTTGCTTGCGGGAAGCGCCTGCCGAAGCAGCGCGTCGTACGATCGATGGCGGGCGAGGCGTGGAGCGAGGCTAGCTGCGGTTGTAGACGTCGCCAGTATTGCTGACGCTCGGCTGATAGTAGTCCGAGGTCAGCTGGCGATCCTTGACGTTGTTGCCGAGGGCTTCTTCGAGAAACTTGGTCTCTTCCACACAGGCCTGGCCCGGCACGCACTTGACCTGGACTTTGACTTCCCCGCTAGGGGTGATGGTGATCTCAAGCTCACGGCGCTGCGCCATGGGGAACCTCCTTTTCACTGCACTTCAACGGGCCGCGGCTAGCCCCACTTGGAAACCGACAGCTTGATCGTACCGTCTTCGGCCTGCACCTGCTCTTCGATGCGATAGCCCTGCTCTTCGCAGGCCGTGACAACGACCTGATAGGCATAGGCTTTGTTGATCTCATCGACGACTTCTTGCTCGGTCTTGCCAACGGTGGTCTCGACGCCCCACCAGTCCGCCTGCAGGCCATAGGTGCCGTCTTCGTTTTTGACGACGCCGATGTCATAGCGGCCCATGTTGATCGAGACCTCGGCCAAGCTGGTCTGTCCGCGCCAGCCGCGCACGGTCACGCCTTCTTCGGCGTGCGTGTACTTCCACTTCAATTGCTCCAGCGCCTTCAGCAGGCACTGGATGTTGGTGATCTTGGTTGCGACCGTCGTGAAATGGCTCATCGGAACGACCTCACATATCCAGTCGGCCGGCGTCTTCGCTGGGCACCGTGAAGCGGTCGCGACTCTTCTTTAAGACCGGCGACTTGATCACCGAAGCGGTGCGCGCTCGCGTGCGGGCCCACTCGCGCATATCGGCGATCTTTTCTTGCATAGTGACGGCCAAGGGCACGATCTCTTTGGCGCCGTGCAAAAGCTGCTCGGTCGTCAGATCGCGCACGTGCGGATTGGCATCGAACGCCTCGTACAAGGCACCGACCACCACCTGCTCGACTTCCGATCCTGAAAAGTCTGGCATCGCCTCGATCAGGCGATGCATGTCCAGCGCTTCGATGCTGCGCTTCTTCTTCGACAGGTGAATCTTGAGGATCTCGGCGCGCTCTTCCATCGTCGGCAGATCGACAAAGAAGATCTCGTCGAAGCGACCCTTGCGCAGAAGCTCAGGCGGCAGGGCGCGGACATCGTTGGCGGTGGCGATGACAAAGACCGGCGAGGACTTTTCCTGCATCCAGGTCACGAATGTGCCGAACACGCGCGATGTCGTGCCGCCATCCGACATGTTCGAGGAGCCCGTGCCCGAGAAGCCCTTTTCCATCTCGTCGAGCCACAGCACGGCGGGCGCCACGGCTTCGGCGGTCTTGAGCGCCTTGCGGATGTTTTCTTCCGAGGCACCGACCAAGCCACCGAAGATCTTGCCGACATCCAAGCGCAAAAGCGGCATCTGCCATGCGGCCCCGACGGCCTTGGCGGTAAGCGACTTGCCGCAGCCCGGCACACCCAGAAGCAAGATGCCCTTGGGCATCGGCAGACCGAAGTCGCGCGCTTCCGACGTAAAGGCGTGTCGACGCTTGGTCAGCCAGGTCTTTAGGATCTCCAAGCCGCCGATGCTGTCGAGGTTGTCTTCGGCTTCGTAGTATTCGAGGATGCCGCTCTTGCGGATGATGTGCTTTTTCTCGCTGAGGATCGTCGGCAGATCAAAGGTGCGGTGACGCACGATGGACTTGGCCAGCGTGTTTTCCGCCTCCATCAGCGTCAGGCCCAGCGCGGCATCGACAATGGCTTCGCGTCCTTCCGCGGTCTTGGCAGGACCGGGATCGCAGCCCTGCGGTAACTGACGCACTAGCTCATCGACGACCTTGGCGATCTCGCTGCGGTTGGGCAGTGCCCAGTCGACAATCGTCAGATCTTTTTCCAGCTCGGGCGGGATCTTGGTCACCGCCGACAGAATGAAGACATGCTTCTGCGTCTTGTTGCGCAGGTCGTGGGACAGATCACGCAGCTTGCGCACGACCGTTGGATCGTTGACGAAGGCGTGAAAATCGCGCAGCACAAACAGGCCACGGCCTTCCTGCGCGTTGATGTAATCGAGCGCCTTGATCGGATCTTTGACGTCGCCGCCTTTGAGCGTGCCGAAGCGCTGCTCGAAGCCGCGCGTGATCGACCACACGCCCAGCTTCATGTCGCGGCGGCGCGCCAGCTTCAAAAGCGAGGCTTCGACGCGCGCTTCTTCGGATGAAACGACATAGATCAGCGAATAGCGGGCGCGGATCAGATCCAGCACCTCGCGCTCGCTTTGATTCAGTTCCTCGCCCTCGGGGGCAGCGGCGACCGGCTTATCCTGAGACATGGTTTTCCGTTCTTATTCGATGACCGCGCGGAGACTGCGGATCTGTGAGCGTGCTTCATCAAAGCAGTTCATGACTTCTTCCAGCGTGCTGCGCAGCTTGCGTGCCAAGTCTTTGTCGGGGACGGTGCGCTCGATCTTGTTGAAGCTCTCTTCCAGATCGACCAGGTTCTTGCGCAGGCCGCCCAGCGATTCCGTGATGCCGTCATAGGCAGACGTGGCCACGGCTTTAAGCTCTGCCATCTCTTGACTTGAGGCACCGCCGCCAGCCTGACCCGCGCTGGCCTGCGCGCTCTGCGCCTGAGCTTGCGCTTGCGCTAAGGCTTGGCTTTGGCTCTGCAGCTCGCTTTCAAGGCCAGAGATGCGCTGCCTCAGCTGATCGCGCTCGCCCTGCAGCGTCGCGATTGCCTGCTTACTCACCTCGGCCGAGCTATTGGCCTCGCTTTGGCGGCCATGCAGCATTTCCAGTTCTTTTTCGACGTCATCGCGATCTTTGACCGCGGCATCGCGCTCTTGCTGCAGGCGCTGCCGCGCCTCTTCCTGCTTGGCAAGCTCGACTTGGTGCTTGCTGCGCAGATCGTTCAAGGCCGCCTCGATCGCCTGTTCTTGCGCTTGCTGCGCCCGTGTCTGGCTGGCCTTGCGCTCTTCGGTGTTCTTCTGCAAGAGCTTGCTCTGCTCGACCAGCTCGGTTTCTGACTTCTGCAGTCGATCGCGCAGCGTGTTTAGCTCTTCGCTTGCGGCATCCAGATCGCGGCGCAGCGTGCGGTTGTCTTGCGATAGCTGCAGGATCTGATCCCCGCCCTGCTGTCCGATCATCGCGCGTACGCGATCGAGCTCAGACTTCAGATCTTCGACCTGGGCCTGCGTCTTCTGGGCTTTTTCGCGCAGGTTATCGCGCTCGCTGCGCAGCTTGGCCGAGCTCTGCTCCAGATCTTCGGCTTGCTTGCGCAGATCTTTGATCTGCGCTTCCTGGTTGACGATGCCGACGCGCTGCTCCTCGATGATCTTTTCGCGCTCTTTCAAGATGGCGCGCAGGTGATCGGTGTCGCCGCGCTCGGTGTTGATGTTGCGAACCTGTTCGTCTCGCTCGCGCGCTAGCTTTACCAGCTGTGCATTGAGCGACTCGACTTCTTTTTTCGCGCGCCGAACATCTTCACCGGCCGCAGCGATCTGGCGATCTTTGGCTTCGCCTGTGGTCTTGAACTCATCCAACTGCGCCAAGGTCTTGGTGTGCTGATCGCGCAGGGACTTCAGATCTTGGCGCAGCTCTTCGGTGACCTTGCTCTCGGCCGCAAGCTCATCTTTGTCTTTCTTGGCCTGGCGCGAGACTTTTTCCAGCGCTTCCTTGGTCGTCGAAAGGTCGGCGCGCATGCGCTTGACCTCGGACTCCATCGTTTCCAGTTTCGAGACTGCCTGATCGCGCTCAGCTTGCGCTTCTTGCGCCGCTTTGCCCGCTGCTTCCAGATCGGCCGCGACTTTCTTTAGCTCTTCCTGCAGCTTGGTGAGCTGTTCATTGTTGGGCTTGCTGATCGCCGCTTCTGCGGGCTTTTCTGCCGGGGCGGCCTGCTGGTTGGCTTTGGGTTCTTCGCCTTCACCTTGTGCGGGTTGTTTCGGGCCAAGCGACGCATTCGCAGGAGCCTGACCAATGCTGGGACGCTGCGGCTGCGCGGGCGCATCGGCCACTTCAACGAAGCGCACCTGCAGGGAACCACAGCGGATGATGTCGCCATGCGTCAGGCCATCGCGCTGCGTGACGCGCCGCTCGGGCGTGCTGCCTGTCGTGATGTACGTGCCGTTTGCGGATCCGAGATCCTCGACGACCCAGCGCCCACCCGAAGGGCTGATCTTGCAGTTGCGGCGCGATACCATCGCGTCGTCGGTGCGCACCAGACATTCGACGGCGCGACCGAGGAAGCCGCCCACTTCGGGAATGTCCGCCGCGGCATCACGACCCTGTGCGTCTCGATAGAGGAGCTTGGCGCCCATGCTTCGTACTCATCTCCTGGGATCTGCGATCCCCGGTTACGCGCTACACACGGAAGACGATTTCGGTATTGCCCACCCGCACGACATCCCCGATCGCCAGCTTTTTCTTTGGCATCCTCTCGCCATTGACGTAGACGCCATTTGTTGAACCAAAGTCCGCGACCTCGTACCCACCTTCGACTTTGCGAAAGCCGACGTGCTTGCGTGAGATGCTGGGGTCGTTGATGACGATGTCATTGGTCGCCACTGAGCCAATGGTGACGACGGGCTTTTCAAGAACCGCAGCCTGGTTCGCAAGCGGTCCCGAAACGAAGTGCAGGATGGCCGGCTTGCCTAGCTCGAACTCGGGAATCGCCTGGCAAAACAGGCACTGATTCCAATCCGGCATCATGGTCTTTTTGCACTTGGGACAGGGCGATCCCCCGCTGTCGGTCATCGACAGCACCAAGGCCGCCGCCCCCCCCAACCCCGAGAGCGCCATCACGGCATATGCGAACAGCGAAGCCATGGCGTCTCTCCTAGCTGAAGATCGACTTGAACTTGAACTCGGTGCGGCCGAGTCGGAAGTTGTCGTTGTCGACCAGGAAGTGTTCCTTGACGCGCTTGTCGTTGACGACGACGCCATTGGTTGCGCCCAGGTCGACCAGCTTGAAGCCACCTTCGACCTTGCGGATCTCGCAGTGACGCGCCGACATGAAGCCATCTTCGATAGCGATATCGCAGTCGGTGGCTGTGCCGATGACGGTGCGATCCTTCAGCTTGAAGGTCTGGTCCTTGTACTTGCCGGTGGTGCCCATCAACCAGCCCATCGCGATGTCGCCTGCTGCTTCCAATGCCACCGTGCGATTGGCCTTCATGGCAGGCATGGGGGCGTTCGATGGCACGGGCGCTTGCGGCTGGGCAACGGGCTCTGCAGGCTTTTTACGCAGCAAGAGCGCAGCGATGATCGCGCCGATGACACCGGCTGCCAGAAGCGCCCATAGCCACCAGCGGCTCTTGCCTTCAGTCGGTTTGATCGCGCTCGCTGGGATTTTCGACGGCAGCTTTTCATTTACGGCGTTGCTGTATACCGGGCGACCGCCTGCTTCATGCGTGACTTGGAACGTGTGCTCTTTGTCATCGCCTTGAATCGTAAGCGGGAAGGTCAGCACGTATTGCTTCTGGATCTCGTCGACGATGGCATCCAAGCGCGGGCCGATTTCAGATGGAGCCTTGGCATAGCGATCGATGCCATAGCAGCGCTTGGCAATCTCGTTTAGGTTGCGCAGCTTGCTGGGATCGATCTCGTTGTAGCCGATCGTGTCGACGATGATGTTGGCTTGCTGGGCTCGATTGCCCAGGTCGACAAACAGCTTCTTGTCGTTGTTCACATCGATGCCATCCGAGAACAGAACGATCAGCTTGCGGCGTCCTTTTTCTTGCGCTTTCAGCAAGTCGATCGCGGTGCGCACCGCGTCGATCATGTGGGTCTCGGCGGCTTCGCCGTCGATGGCGATCTTGTTGATTGCGGTATCGGCTTCCGTGGCGGTGCCGCTCTCTAGCAGCCGGGTGGTATTGCCGGCATAGCTGAGCACGCCCATGCGACCGTTGGTGTTGCCCACCACTTCTGAGATACGGCGCAGACCATTCTTCACTTCGGTCAGGGCCCGCTCGCTGACCACGCCCGAAGCCTGCACCACCGCCATGACGAAGATCGGCTCTTTGTTGCCTTCAAAGGTCGTCGCGGCCGAGGCGGCACCTTGATCCGCTGCATCCAAGAGCAGCTTGAAGTCGCTGGCCTGACGTCCGGCGATGACGGTTCCGTCTTCTTCGACGAACGTCAGATAGACGCGCAGATCGGGCAGCTTCATAAAATCGAAGCGCTCAAGCCGCAGCTTGGCGTTTTGAGCCAAGGCCGGCGCCGGAGAAAGCAGGCCGCCGAGCAGGCTCAGCACACAGCCCAGCAAGAGCCCACGCAGACCACGACGCGGTGCTCGCGCAGGACAGCCAACCAAGCTGGCGGAAAGAGAAGTGGATTGTGAGGAACGAGCTCGCATGATCGTGGTTTGCCTGCTCTAGTTCTTCGTCTTGAAACGGAACGTCGTTCGCCCCAGCCGGATGTTGTCGCCGTCGACGAGCTCGACCGAGGCAATGGTCTTGTCATTGACATAGGTGCCATTGCGCGAGCCGAGATCGGTGATGCGGAAGCGACCGCCCTGCCCGACTGTGAGCTCGCAGTGCCGGCCTGAAATCGACGCGTCAAAGACGCGGATGTCGCAGCCTTCGGCTGTGCCGATCAC
>CAZKOY010000172.1:0-10962 GCA_964554495.1 uncultured Myxococcales bacterium | reverse complement strand
AGGCAGAGGCCGTGTCCGTGCAGGAAGGCGGCATCAACGAGTTCGAGCACAAGCTGATTGGCCGCACCAAGTACCCGAACTTGGTCTTCAAGCGTGGCCTGGCGTCCGCCAAGGGTTGGGCACAGCGTCTGCGCTTCATGGGCAGCGGCGGCGGCGCCATCCAGCGCTTCAACGGCACCATCACGCAGCTAGGTCCCGGCGGTAAGCCCGTCAAGACGTGGCAGTTCGTCAAGGGCTGGGTGTGCAAGTGGGAAGGCCCGGACTACGATGCCAGCAAGAACGAGATCTCCATCGAGACCATCGAGATCGCGCACGAAGGACTTAAGTAGCGCGTCTCTGGCCTCCTGATTTCGCTTCCGGCAGAGAGCGTCGAGCGGCCCCCGTATCCCTCGCCTCCTTCGCAACGAGGTTCTGGCTTTCAAGCGCTGGGCGCGTGTTTGGCCTTGCCAAGCGCGAGCGACGCAGGTACACGCTAGGGCTTGGCACGCATGCCCAGGCCTTGCTCGTCCGCTTGCCGAGAGCTTGCCACCTCTGGTCTCTCATCCCCCTTAGCCGACCCAGCTTTCGGTTTTCTCGCTGAGCCGTGGCTTGGTATGGCTGACCCCAGAGCGCCCCGGCGAGTAAGATCTGGCCGCTGCTTCCGCCTGCCCATGTGCAACCCCCGAATCAACACACGCCCGTGCCTGGTTTGAATCCATGTGGACGCATCGCTTCGCCATCGCTACCGCTGTTTTGACG
The DNA here is from genome assembly GCA_964554495.1 of uncultured Myxococcales bacterium. GTDB lineage: Bacteria > Myxococcota_A > Polyangia > Palsa-1104 > JAEUJZ01 > JAEUJZ01. The sequence goes on along the minus strand of CAZKOY010000172.1, from coordinate 10,224 downwards.
TGGCTCTTGCTGCTGGTCGGCGGCATTGTCCATGGAACTGGCTCGTCGCTGGCCTGCCCGGACTGGCCGCTGTGCTTCGGGCAGTTTTTTCCGACCATGGAAGGCAACGTGCTGGTTGAGCATGGCCACCGCTTGTTCGCCAGCGCCGTCGGTCTGTTTACGATCGGCCTGTGCGTCGCTGGGCTACGCGACGGCAAGCGAGCCCATCGCGCGGTCCCGACCCTCTCGATCTTTGCGCTTGCCTTGGTGATTTTCCAAGGAGTGCTCGGTGGCCTCACCGTGATCTATCGCTTGCCGACGTTGATCTCGTGGGCTCACCTATGTACGTCGATGCTGTTTTTCGCGACGGTGATCACCATCGCTGGCTTGACGCGTCACGTTGTAAACGGGCAGACGCGGTTTCATCGCGACGATGTGCCGCCAGGCGTGTATGCCCTGCTGGGTTTGACCACGGTGCTCTGTTACGTGCAGCTTGCGCTCGGGGGACTGGTTCGCCACACCGGGGGAGGCCTAGCCTGCCTGGACATTCCACTGTGTCGCGGAAGCCTGTTGCCGCTCGGTGAGCATCCAACGGTCATCATTCATGCGGTCCATCGTCTGAACGGGCTCTTATTTGCGCTGGTGTTATTCATCACGGCGCCGCGACTTCGTCGCTTCTTGCGACGTGAGACCGATGCCGCGCGTCGCGGCTTGCTTCTGGCCCTGCCGCTGCTGATGCTCGTGCAGATCGGCCTGGGCATCTTGAGCGTGTGGAGCTATCTGGGCCTCTTCTATGTGACGGCACATCTGGGCGTCGGAGCGCTGCTTTGGGGCGGCCTTGTGCTGCTCTGCTTGAGCCTGCGCGGCAGCCGTGGCTCTGCCGAGTCAGACGGTGGCGCGTTGGTGCCAGCCAGCGGGCAGAGTGGGGCCGTCTGATGGGACGCTTGGTCGACTACATTGCGCTGGCTAAGCCACGCGTCACCGTGATGGTGCTTGGTACCGCAGGGCTTGGCCTATATATGGCGCCGGCTTCGCTTCAGCCGCTGCGTACCGTCGGAGCCCTTGTCGGCACGGCGCTGATAGTGGCTGCAGCCAACGCGCTCAACATGTACATCGAGCGCGACATCGATGGCTTGGCGCCGCGAACCAAGAAACGCCCCCTGCCCGCCGGCCGCCTGGCCCCGGCAGCGGCTCTGCGCTTTGCCGTGATCCTGGCCCTCTTGGCGCTGCCGCTTCTGGCGTGGTGTGCAAATCCTCTGACCGCTTTGCTAGGGCTTATCGCCTTTGTGGTCTATATCGCTGCGTACACGCCGATGAAGCAGACCTCGCCAGGGGCGCTTGTCATCGGAGCAATTCCTGGTGCTATGCCACCGCTCATGGGCTGGACAGCCGCGACAGGGCAGCTTGATCTGGCTGGCCTGACGCTGTTTTCCATCTTGTTCTTATGGCAGCTACCACACTTCCTGGCGATCTCACTTTATCGCCGCAGTGAATACCAGCGAGCCGGCTACCGCCTGACGGTGATCGAGCACGGCATCAGCACCGCCAAGATGCAGATCGTGCTGTACCTGCTCGCGCTGTGTCCGGTGACGCTGCTTCTGGTTCCGCTCGGCCTGGGCCGCACGATCTATCTATGGACGGCTCTGCTGGCCGGGCTGGGTTTCCTGGCAGGTGGAGTGTATGGCCTGCGCGCTGCAGCGGGTGCTCGCTGGGCACGGGCGCTGTTCTCTGGCTCGCTGGTCTATTTGATGGTGCTTTCGGCTGCGCTGGTCGCAGATCGGGCACTGAGCCCTGCTCCATCGGTGGGGCCCATTTCTCCTCTGACCCTTTTCCCCGCTCCAACCGAACGACCGGCTTCGCTGGGAATGCAGTCCCGACGATAACCAGCCGGCAGTCTCTCGGTTCTTCCGCCCCAAGCCTCCAAGGACGACCATGACCTTCCGCGATTTTCTCGCAGACCTCGTTGCCGGGCAGCCGGTGTATCGCTCGGCGCGTAAGCTGCTTACGCTCTTGACCCCGCCCAGCCTGCAGGGCGAACGGCCGCTCACGCGGGCTCTCGTGGTCGGCGGCGTGATCGGTAGCTTTGGCCTTACGCTTGTTGCCACGGCAAGCTCGGCGCTGCTGCTCGCGCTATCGTTGGCTGTGCTGTACTACCTGATCACCCAAGTCGTCGGCATCCACGTCGACTTCGACGCACAGAGCCTGTTCGGCGGAGCGTCCCGCGACCAGAGCGCCCAGTCCGCCCCGAACTAAAATCAGCGCATGACATCCGGTGGGCTGCTGCATCGAGTCCTGTGGCTGCTCGCGATCGGGCTCTTGTGGGTACGACCGGCCCTTTCGCACCAGTCCAGCGTTGTCTATGGCGATGTCGTGGCCAGCGGTCGCAGCGTCGATGTGACACTGCAGATTTCCCACACCGATCTGTACGAGGCGCTCGGTCTGGAAAAAGATCGGCCAGCCAGCACAGACGAAGCGACCGCGGGCGCCGCGAAAATCGAACGCTATGTGCAGGCGCGGGTGACTGTGCAGAACCATGGACATCTCTGCTCAAGCAGCCCCGAGCAGCACGCGCTTCTGCCCAAGGCGACGGGCGATGGTTTCTTCTTTGTCCAGAAGCTCCGCTTCCGCTGCCATCGCAGCTTGGAAGATGCCCGCCTCTTGTACGACCTGTTTTTCGACGTCGACCCGCGGCATCAGTGTCTGCTGCGCGTCCGCACCGACGCCGAGCACGGAGCCATCGAGAGCGAACAGGCGCTTCGCAGCAGCAGTCGCAGCCTCGCTCTTGGGCGGCCTCTATCGATTGTCGACAACCTGCGTGACTACACCGCACTTGGGATCGAGCACATCTTCACCGGCTACGATCACCTGGCGTTCTTGTTCGCGCTGCTTATCCTCGTCGCTGGCGCGGCAGGATCCGCGTCACCGACCTCCGACGCGGGCAAGAGCACACGACGATCTCAAGAGGGCAGGGGAGATGATGCTTCTGCAGAGCCACGCTCGCAGGCGCCGGCTGGTGAGCTTTCGGGCAGTGCGCGGGCCGGGCTGCTGTCGCTCTTGCGCATCGTGACCGCGTTTACCTTGGCTCACTCGGTGACGCTCTGCCTTTCAGGCTTGGGTGTGCTCTCGCTGCCGGGGCGCTTGGTCGAGAGCATCATCGCTGCATCGATTGGCTACGTCGCCGTCGAAAACCTTCTGAACCCAGCGCCGCGCCATCGCTTTGTGCTGACCTTCCTGTTCGGCTTGGTACACGGCTTTGGCTTTGCGTCGGTGCTCAAAGATGTCGGCCTGCCGCGGCGGGGGCTACTGCTGTCGCTCTTGTCGTTTAACGTCGGCGTCGAGCTAGGCCAGCTTGTCGTCGTCGCCTTGGCCTTTCCCGTACTTTTCTTGCTGGCAACCCACGGCGGAGCAAAGCGGCGGCCGTTCCAGCCGGCGTCTCTGCTGCTCTTGGCGGCGCTGCTTGGATTGTGCGCACTCCTGTTTGCGCGCTTTGACTTGCCGCTCCTGCCGATCGTCGCAGTGGCTGGGGTTGTCCCCGCTGCGCTGGTCCTGTTGGTCCCTCGCGTGGGCTACGATCGCTGTGTGCGCGTGGGCGTCTCGTCGCTTCTGGCCGCCCTCTCGCTGCTGTGGCTGATCGAGCGAGTCAGCGAAAAGACCTTCTTTTCCGGCCTGCTTGGCTAGCCATCGCCTCGCCGCGGTGAAGGACAAGCGGGCTAGCGCACAGCCGTAAAGCCGGTCCCGCGCGCCTTGCCTGCATCGCTGGCGCCGAACTTCAGGCCCTGCACGCCCGACGTCGTATAGACGCGCTCGCCCTTGTGCGTTTCGATCGTCAAAAGATCCCCTTTGATCGAGAGCTTGCGCACGCGGGGCACCGACATCGGCTCATGCCCCATGGCGAGGAGGATCGTCAGATCAATCTCGTCGCTGATCACATACACACCCTTGCTTTCGGCGCGAACGCCGGACTCCGTCTCAAGGACCTGTTGCAGCTGTTCCGTCTTCATGACTTGCCATCCTGTTGCCAAAAGACGGCTCTAGGAAACTTTTTTTCCGGGAGGGTCTCTGCGCAGGCGCTAGAGCCATAGGCCTCGCTCATAGTCCTGCCAGTCTTCGGCGCGCAGCGACGGGCGTGGCGAGCCTCGCTGTGTGCTGGCCGACGGCAGGATCAGCACCATCGGCAGGTCGTCAGCTTCCGGCAGCTGCGTCCCGCCGCGCAGGTACGCGGCATTCAGGGGGTTCTGCCACAGCTCAATCGCGGGCAGTCCCAGCTGGCCAGCGACGGTGCGCGCAGCGTGAAGGACGTTGCGCAGGTTTTCGCCCTCTGCGCTGCGCGGCTCAAAGACCGAGCCGGCCGTCGCCAAGCGCGATCCCGGATACAGCGTCAGGATTCGCAGCACATTTCCGACGAGATCTGGGCAAAACACAGCGAGCGCATCGCCAGCCTGCGCCGCCACATACGGCGAGATCGGGCGCCCTTGGCATATCGAATAGTAGGCTGCCCGTCGGATGTACCAGTCGATCTGCGAAAACCCGACATCGATGCGAAAGGGCAGCCCGCGGTTTCCCAACTGACGGGCCGCCAGTGCTGTACCCAGCTCGGAAAGGGTCAGCAGTCGCCAGGGTGGCACCGCGCCATGCGACTCTTCCTTGGGAGCGGCGGCGTATCGGCGCAGCGACAGGGGGCGCGCGACATAGCCCAAGCGCTGATACAGCGTCGGACCGATCTCGGACCACAAGAAACAGAGCAGCGCGCCTTCGGCCTGCAGTGTCGCGTGCACTCGTCGCAAAAGCTCGCTGGCATAGCCGTGTCCGCGCTGGCTGGGCTCGACGAAGACGCTGGCGATGCCATGGCCGACGCCCTGGCCAGTGGTGCCGCCACGGCCTCCCAATGTGACGTCGCAGGCATAGGTCTCGCAGCTAGCAAGGACGCTTCCATCGCGCTGCAGCGTCCAGGCGCGCAAGCCGTGCTGGCTGAATGGTGCCGCACGTAAAACCCGCTCTCTTTTTAGGTACTGTGGCAGGCTGAGCGTCCGTCCCCAGGCCGCATGCGTGAGGGTGTCGAGGGCGATGGCAGCGGCCGGCGGATCGGCCTCGGGCAGCTCAGCGGGATGGTCCAGCCAGGTAAGAGCCGGGCCCGGCTTGGCCAAGGGAAGGCCACGGCAGTCGATGCAGACAAGCTCGGTGGAACGCAGATCAGACGCAGACATGGCCGGCATGCTAGCAGAGCCTCGATCCGGGGCTTGCAGTCAAAAGCCGGGCTGTGGTAAGTAGGCGCCTCTTTTAGCCGCTGCCTGTGACTTGCTCGTCGGACCGACTGTGCAGGCAGATCCTTGCAGACGCTAGACGGAGGACCGCATCGACGAAACCCGCATGGACAACCGGCAAGGCACCTCGCCCAGCGAGCCTTTTTCCGACGCCGATGGCGATGGAAAAAATCCCCGAACGCCGACCGCGCCGACCGACCGCGATGTGAAGACCAAGATGTATTTTCAGTCGCTGCGGTATAGCTACATCGGCTTGTTTTTTGGGGTCGCAGTCATCCTGGGGTTCGCGGTGGGCAGCTGGCTCGACCGACGCTTCGGGACGGGTTCTTGGCTGACGATGGCAGGTGTGCTGTTCGGTGTCGCATCCGGTTTCAACGAGCTGATTCGCCTTGCACGCAGGTATCAACGAGAGATCTCGCAGAATCGCAAAGCCCCGTGAACACGCCTTCCTCAACAGATTCGCCCTCGCAGGCCCCTGAGCATCTCGCTGCCGTCGAGCGTTGGGTGCTTTGGCTCTCCGCTGCGCTGCTGCTTGTCACGCTGCCGCTGGGCAGTCCGCGCGCTCAGATTGGAGCACTCTGCGGCGTGCTGCTGTCGCTGGGCAATGCTCGCGCGATCCTGTGGCTCAGCCGGTTTGCGACGCGCCGAGCCGGCGGTCAGCCAAAAGTAGTGCTGGGCTTGGTGTTGGGCATCGGACAGCTCAAGCTGCTCGCGCTGGGCATCGTCCTTTACTTCATGATTCGCTTCCTGCCCCTTTCGCTTTTGTGGTTGCTGGCTGGCTTCTCGCTCTTGCCGCTGGCTGCGCTCTTGCGCGCCATCGAGCTAGCCTGGCGAGACACGCGTCCCGGCTTGACCGCTGCGATCTCTGCCTCTGGCGAGCTCGCGTCGGTGTCATCGCCGGGCCCGCTTTCCCCACCCCCGAGCGACCGCGCAGGATAAGGAGACCGACTTCCGATGGGTGAAGAATCTAGCTGGTTTGACTTTCTGCCTGGGCTTGGTGCCCTGACCGATCTTTTACGTCATCAGCTTGGGCGCGAGGCGCCTGGCCAAGGCTTTTACTTCACGGGCGGGCCGTTTGCCGAGTCGCACTTCACCCTGACGCACGTGCTGTCGGCGCTGATGGTGCTGATCTTCGTGACGATCGGCTCGCTGAGCTTTTCGGCCGCGATGCGGCGCGGTGGGGACGAGGCGATTGTGCCTCCGGCGCGCTTCTCGCTGCGCAACCTGTTTGAGCTGATCGGCGACGCTCTTTGGGGCTTGGCTCGCAACACCATGGGTGAAAAGCCGGCGCGCAAGTTCTTGCCGCTGATCGGCACGCTGGCCTGCTTCATCTTCTTTAGCAACGTGCTGTCGCTGATCCCCGGCTTCCTGCCGCCGACCGCGACGCTGAAGACGAACGTGGCGCTGGGTCTGACCGTGTTTGTCATCACCCATATCGAAGGCATCAAAGCGCAAGGGCCGGTCGCGTACATCAAGCACTTCATGGGGCCGGTCTGGTACCTGGCACCGCTGATGTTTCCGATTGAGCTCATCGGTCATGTCGCGCGCCCGGTGTCGCTGTCAATGCGCCTGATGGGCAACATGGTCGCTGACCACAAGGTCCTCAGCGTCTTTTTCTTTCTGTTGCCGCTGCTTCTGCCGGTGCCGTTCTTGGTGCTGGGCACGATGGTGGCGGTTGTGCAGACCTTGGTCTTTTGCCTGCTGTCGATGGTGTACATCGGCATGGCAGTGGCCGAGCACGAGCACCACGACGATCAGGGACACGAAGGACACGCCGATCACGGACACGCTCACGCCGCGGCGCACTAAGCGCTGCGTCTCCCTTGCGACGAGCCGTCCGCAACCCAAACCGAGTTTCCGAACTCATCGCACAACGAACCATTCACGGAGGAACCTAGCTATGAAGCTCAGCAAGCAACTGATGACGGCGTTCGCCGCCATGATCACCCTTCTCGCGACGTCGGCGGCCTATGCGCAGACGGCCAGCCCCGAGGCGCTGAAGGTCGAAAACGGCCGCTGGTACGCCATCGCGGCCGCCATCGGCCTGGGCATTGCGGCATTCGGTGGCGCGCTTGGTCAGGGGCGTGCAGCAGCGGCGGCCCTGGAAGGCATCTCGCGCAACCCAGGCGCCTCGGACAAGATGTTCACGCCGATGATTCTCGGCCTGGCGCTCATCGAGTCGCTGGTCATCTACTCGCTGATCATCGCGTTCGCGCTGAACGGCAAGATCGGTTAATCACCGACGCGAAGTAAAGGCCCACAGGCCGGGGCGATCCCTCGGCGCTGTGGGCTTTTTTATTGGCGCAGCGTGCGGCCGCGTGGCTTGGCGAGGCGGCGGAGCGTGGGGCGGGTCAGATGGAGGTATAGCCCAGGCCCGAGAGGTACGGGCGCAGGTACTGGCCGGTGTAAGACGCTGGGATCTGCGCGACCTGTTCGGGGGTGCCCTCGGCAAGCAGTCGCCCGCCGCCTGCGCCTCCCTCGGGGCCAAGATCGATGATCCAGTCGGCGCACTTGATCACGTCTAGGTTGTGCTCGATGACCAGGACCGTGTTGCCCGCCGCGACCAGGCGCGACAGCACCGCGAGCAGGCGGCGGATGTCGTCGAAGTGCAGGCCCGTCGTCGGCTCGTCAAGTAGGTACAGCGTGTGTCCGGTGTCGCGTCGACACAGCTCGCGCGAGAGCTTGACGCGCTGCGCTTCACCGCCCGACAGCGTCGGTGCCGGCTGCCCCAAGGCCAGATAGCCGAGCCCGACTTCCAGCAGCGTGTCCAGCACGCTGCGCAGGCTGTTGTGGTTGGCAAAAAGTTCACGGGCATCGGCGATCGGAAGCTTCAGCACGTCGGCGATGCTCTTGCCCTTGTACTTCACGCGCAGTGTGGCTTCGTTGTATCGGCGGCCGTGGCAGACCTCGCAAGGCACCATGACGTCGGCCAAAAAGTGCATCTCGACGCGCTTGACGCCGTCGCCTTCGCAGGCCTCGCAGCGCCCGCCTTTTACGTTGAAGGAAAAGCGGCCGGGCTTGTAGCCATAGGCGCGCGACTCAGGCAAGCCCGCGAACAGATCGCGAACGGCGTCAAACGCCTTGGTGTACGTCGCAGGATTCGAGCGCGGCGTCCGGCCAATGGGCTGCTGATCGATGGCGATGATCTTGTCGATCTGATCGAGCCCTTCGATGCTGCGGTGCGCGCCGACGGGATCGCGACTGCCATGCAGCGCCTTCATCAGGGCGGGGCGCAGGATGCCGTTGATCAGCGACGACTTGCCCGCCCCGCTCACACCGGTCACGGCCACCAGCACGCCGAGCGGAATGCGCACATCCAGGTTGCGCAGGTTGTGCTCGGTCGCCCCGCGCACCGTCAGAGACGACTCGGCTTTTCGGCGGGCGCTGGGCACCGCGATTCCCTCGCGACCCGACAGATAGGCTCCGGTCAGCGACTTTGGATCGGCGAGCAGCGCGCTCGGCGGTCCGCTGCAGATGACGTGGCCACCCAAGCGTCCGGCGCCCGGCCCAAAGTCGACAACCCAGTCAGCAGAGAGCACCGTCTCGGCATCGTGCTCGACGACAAGCACGGTATTTCCCTGATCTCGCAGGCGCTTGAGCGTCTCGATCAGGCGCCGGTTGTCGCGCTGGTGCAGGCCGATCGAGGGCTCATCGAGCACGTACATCACGCCCGAGAGCTCAGAGCCAAGCTGTGAGGCCAAGCGAATTCGCTGCGCTTCACCGCCCGAGAGCGTCGCTGAAGCGCGATCCAGCGTCAGGTAATCGAGCCCGACATTGAGCAAGAAGGCCAAGCGCGCATTGATTTCTTTCAACAGCTCCGTCGCGATGAAGGCGCGCTCGCCGGCAAGCGGCAGCGTCCCCATGAGCTTGGCCGCCTGCAGCACCGTCATGCGGCAGATCTCGGTCAGGTTGTACAGGCCCCGCCCGTCGGTGGAATCCAGCAGATAGACGGCGCGTGACTCGGGGCGCAGGCGGCTGCCTTGGCAGGTGGTGCAAGCGGCCTCGCGCAGGAACTGCTCGTAATACGTACGCATCCACTCGCTGGTCGTTTGCTGATAGCGCCGCATCAGCGTGTTCAGCACACCTTCAAAGCGAATGTTCATTTGGCCGTGGCTGTTGCGGCCTTCCCACTGCACCGCGACGCGCGTCTCGCCGGCTCCGTGCAAGACCAGGCGCTGCTTGTGCGTCGGCAGCTTGCCCCAAGGCACGTCGAGATCGACGTCGTACTGATCGGCCAGGCCTTGGATGATCTTGAAGCCCCAGCCATCGCCGCGATCCATCGTCGTCGCCCACGGGACGATCGCGCCCTCGCGGATGCTCTTTGTGGTGTCGGGAATGACGGCCTCGGGATCCATTTCAAGTCGCGTGCCCAGGCCCGTGCAGTCGGGGCACATGCCGAGCGGCGAGTTGAACGAAAACGACTGCGGCGACAGCTCAGGAAAGGCGATGCCGCAGTCAGTACACGCCCGTTTTTCCGACACCATGTACTCGCTGGCTGGCTGATCCTGCGTCGCCGGGATCGAGACAATCAGCGAGCCTTCGCCCAATCGCAGAGTCGCTTCCACCGAGTCAGTCAAGCGGCGCGTAGTGTCGACATCGTCGGCGATCGTCAAGCGGTCCGTGACGATGTCGATCGAGTGCTTGAGCTTTTTCGACAGCGTCGGTAGCTCGCCATCGAGTCGCACGATGTCGCCGTTGACGCGGGCGCGGCTGTAGCCGGCCTTGAGCGCGTCGGCAAAGACATCGGCGAAGGTGCCCTTGCGATTGCGCGCCATCGGAGCGAGCAGCATCACCTGCGTCCCGGTGCTCAAGCGGCGTAGCTGCTGGACGATCTCAGATGCGCTCTGCGCAGCGACGCGCTTACCGCACTGGTGACAGTGTTGGGTACCGACGCGCGCGAACAAGACGCGCAGGTGGTCATAGATCTCGGTGACCGTGCCCACCGTCGAGCGCGGGTTCGATGAGGCGCTCTTCTGCTCGATCG
>CAZKOY010000171.1:0-10971 GCA_964554495.1 uncultured Myxococcales bacterium | reverse complement strand
CATGGACACCTACGAGGTCACCAACGAGCAGTACTTCCGCTGCGTCGAGGCCGGCAAGTGCGACCCGCCGATCAAGTACTACCCGCTGTTTGCGCATGCCAAGCAGCCCGTCGTCGCCGTGAGCTGGTACGAGGCCTATGACTTCTGCAAGTTCGCCGGCAAGCGTCTGCCGACGGAGGCCGAGTGGGAAAAGGCAGCCCGCGGACCCAACGGCGACGTCTATCCCTGGGGCAACGAGCCTGCGACGTGCGACAAGGCCAACTATGAGCACCCGCTAGGCGCCAAGGGCTGCGGCACGGGCATCACGTCGTCGGTGGGCAGCCGTCCGCCGAACCGCTATGGCCTGTACGACATGGCCGGCAATAGCTGGGAATGGGTCAACGACTGGAAGAGCGACTGCTACGCCGGCTGCAGCAAGCCCTGCGGCGAGGAATGTGGCGGCCCCGATCCCAAAGGCCCCTGCGGCGGCGGTCCGGGGCGCTGTCCGGGCTATCACGAAAAGATCCTAAAGGGCGGGTCCTGGTACTTCACCGCCGACCGCATGCGCGGGGCCGAGCGACGCGGCGTTCCACCCTCGAACCGCGGCCCACACCGCTTGGGCTTCCGCTGCGCCAAGAGCGTCCACTGATCCCGCCGTAATCCGCCAAACCGCCAGCCGCAGCGTTCTGACTTCTGTTACAACGATGTGCTGATATGTGTCATTGCTGTGCTGTTTTATCGATTAATGAATTGCATGTTGAATGTATAATATAAGATATTGCGTACATTGGGCATTCGTCACAGCAGAGCTGGATACTTCGCGTAAATTTTGCTGAGAGTCATAAGGCGGCAAGCGCAGATGTGACTGTAACGGAACAACCCTAGACATTTTCCGCCTCCTGGGCTACCTTGCCGTCGCGTCGCACCTTATAGCGACGAGGATGGAAAAACTTAAGCCTAGGAGAAAGACTATGATTACCAGGAAGGGCCACGAAGGGTACGAAGATCCAGGCGCTGTGTATGCCTATGCCAAGCAGCATCAAGAGGTCTATCCCTTTACTGAGTTTCCAACCTTTGAGGAGCTCAGCTCATATATCGGGGATGAGATCGGAGAGGAGCGGCTGCCTTATCTCGATCGGCGAGATATCGACGAGTCCGCGCTAAGCGCAGATCAGCGCTACTGGCGTGAAAACGGGTATATTATCTTTAAACGATGTATCCCCGATGAGCTGATCGAGCGCTACCTGGATCTGCGGCGGCGCGCCAACCTGGGCGTCCTTGGCTTCCCGCACGCGGCGCCCTACGACAGCTTCAAAGAGATCCGCGATCTCAACCTGTACCGACCGCTGATGCAGCGCATCGAAAACATGCTGGGGTACCGCGTGGCTCTGCACTTCAACCTGTCGGGCTTTACAAGCTGCGAGCGTGGCTGGCATCAAGACGACTACATGGCCGATCCGCTGGTGGCGGCCTCGGGCATCGCGCTGTGGTTCGCGTTCGATACGATTCATCCCGACTCGGGGCCGTTCGAGTATGTGCCGGGATCGCACCGCTGGCCGATCATGCGCCGTCCCAAGGTCATCAAGTACCTGACGAAAGAGGCGTATGAGAACCGGGACGGCACGTACGAGTTCTGGGCGCACCTCGCCGAGTACTTTGTAAACCCAGCCTGCGTTGACTATATGCGGCGACGCGGCGTGCAGCACAAAGCGTTTCTGGCCGAGCGCGGCGATGTGCTGGTCTGGCATGGCGGGCTTCTGCATCGCGCCTCGCATCGCAAGAACCCCAACCTAGTGCGCCCGTCGCTGATTGCCCACTACTGCGATCCAAATCGCCACCACGTCGGCGGAGGCACGGTCGTGCGGCACGACAACGGGCAGCAGTACATCACGTTCCCGACGGGGACCAAGCTGCGCATTGAAAACGGCCGGATCGTCGAGGTGCCGCCTTCGCGCACGGTACAGGCGCCGCGCTCGCTGCACGACGTCGTCCAGTTCGCCGGCAAAGTGAAGGCGCAGATCAAGCAGCGCCTGCCTGAGCTTCTGGGGTCTCCATAAGACCCGCCACCGAGCCGGGGGAAGCGGGCCGCGCCTCGCGAGCCATGCCAAGCCACCCACGAGAAGTTCCCCGGAAGAAATTGAGGTACCGAGCTTAGAATAGGTACTTCTTTAGGGGCCGTTTTTTCGGGGGGTGGTTTCGCATGTCGTTCATCTTGTTTGCTCGATGGACTGGTCTTTTGCGAGGGGGTCTGCTGGCTGTGACCCGCGCGGCGCCGTCTGTGACGCACGCGTAGTGGATCCTGCAGCCTGGACTGCAGCCTGGGACGTCGATTCCGTATCCGCCGCAGTATGTTCCGCCGCCGACTCTGCCGTCGCCGATCATCACGCAGCCGCAGCCGACGCAGGTGGTGTCGGATCCGCTGTCGCCGTCGTCGTTCTTGCCTGCGGTGCCGTTCGAGGCGCTGTCGCCCGTCCAGGGCATTGGCAGCGTCCTGCTGATTACCGGCGCGGTGCTCTTCATCGCTGGGCTGGTCAAGACCGCCGACCCCATCGAGACGCCAGAGGCACGCCGCTTGACGATGGCCTTCAACCAAGCCCTGCGCCAGCGCCTTGGTATCACCCGCCCAGCCCGGACGGCCCCAGCTTCCGTCGCAGACAAGCCTGGGACCGGGACCTCTGCCAGCCCGCCAGGCCCGCCTAGTCCGCCTAGCCTGCCTAGCCCGACGGAGCAAGCCGCTCCTGGCCAGGAAGCGGCACATCTGCCCCAGTGACGTGCTGCGCGTGAGGGGCGATCGCAGAGACGCGCGAGGATGACCAGAGGCGGCGCATACAGCCCTGCCTCTTAGTGCGCGCCGTAAGCCCACACGTCCACTATTGGCGATTCTTTTCGGTATTCCTGTTTCACTGAATAGAATCTGCTTCGCTTGATGCGGTTAGCTGCCATCGATTACATTCCAACAAATATGCGGTTAATTATAAATCAATAAAACGCCCAAATAAAATCCAACATATGCATCTTCAATAGCCGACCGTCCGCGTCGGGCGCATTAAGGGGCGGGCATGCGCGTCGGGATGCATGGGCGCTCAAGTCTTGACGCACCGGCCAGCCTACCGAGCGCGCAGACGCTGTCCCAGGGGGCGATCGTCGGGCGCTACGTCGTGCGGCGAGTCGTCGGATCCAGAGCCATGGGGATGGTTGACTTCACAGCGTGTTTGCCGGTTCCGGGGATCCAGGGGCGAAGGACTGCACGGGCCGGGCTGTGCTGGGAAGCGGTCTTAGGGGGTGAACTCCACCGCGCCGATGTCATAGCCGGCGCCTTGTGGTCGCGGCGTGCCATAGAAGTCGTGGTCGACGTATTTGTCGCCGCTGCTGACGTTCACAGCCTTGTCGATCAGGTACTGCGTGTTCACCGGATCGAACGGCTTCAGTCGCAGGTCTGTCCCACTGGGGTCGACAAAGGTCGGGTTCTGTTTGATCTGCCCCGCTGAGCTATCGCTAGTACCCACGACCAGACTGCCGCTCTGGACACTGCAGCTACCCGAGATCTGCTGCGAGACTCCGTTCATCGCGATGATCGAATTCTTGATCGACACCGCCGATGCATTCTGACAGGACAGGACTTGGGACGTCGCTGTAGTCAGCATGTTCTTGTACACGGTCAGGAACTGCAGACTGCCCGAGCCGCCTTGCACATCGATGAAGTTGCGATTGGCGCCGACCCAGTTTCCAGTGGCCACCGTGTTGCTGAGGTTGAGTGTGCAGCCCTGAAAGCTAAGGCCAGTGTAGTTGCTGCTGAGCAGCACGCGATCCATGGTCACGCTGGCCATGGTGAATGTCGCGCTGGTTGCCAGGTCTCGCACGCTGCTGCGGCGTAGCGTGAGGTTTGCGCCTGTCCCCACGGTGATTCCAGGGCTCGAAATCACCAGGCCATCGAGCACGACCTTGGCCCCATCGCCGATCTGCAAAGTTCCGTCATCGGTGGCCGCGACCAGCGTGGCCGCTTCACCGGCTTTGAAGGAACCCGATCCGGTGATGACCAGCGTGCCGCGACTGGATGTCACGCTGGGCAAGCCGTATGCGTTGGGGCTGGTCAGCAGCCGCAGGTATGTGGAAGACGGCGGGGTTCCCATCGACATCCGATCGAAGACCGCGACGATCGAGCAAAACGGATTCTGAGCGCTGCCGTCGGCGGTTCCGCAGCGCTCAAGGTTGGGATCGTTGCTGTCGACAAAATAGGAACTGCCGGGACTGATGCAGCGCCCCGGCATCCCAGAGTCCCCATACACATCGCAGAACTGACTTGTGCAGTCGCTGTTTGCGGTACAGGCCACACACTGATTGGCTTTGCACACCTGTGCCGTCGCGGCACAGTCCGATTCTGCAATGCAGTTTCCGGCTGGCACTTCCCGTGTCGGTAATGAGGACTCACAGCCTGCGAGGGCCAAGATGCCGACCACGATCGGTCGCAAAAACCAAAACGGATGTGCTGCTGATCTCATGGAACCTCCACCCTGCGCGGGAAGATCGTGCGCTGGGCTCAATAGGAAAGAGCGAACTGGACGCTGCCCGCGCCGGATATCTGCAGAGCAGCACTCGCCTGCCGTCGTTTGCCCGGCAGCGCCAGCAGCACCGTACCGGCCACCGCGCTGGCAATGCCAAATCCCAGAAGTGTGCCGCCAACGCCACGCCCATCGACGACGCGAGTGACGGGTTGCCCGGCTGCGTTGATCGCGGTGGGGCAAGGTGGAGCCCCTCCGCCCACGCACGTTCCATCCGCGCGCAAGGGAGCGATCGCGCCGGCAATGAGACCGGCTCCAATCACCAGCCCCGCTGCGCCGAGTGCGATGCGCCACGTGGGCCGTGGCTCACGATCGCTCAAGCGCCCCGACGGCATTGACTGCATAGCCATGTTCGTTGCGCTGGCGGTCTGCGGACTGGGCGGCAACAAGAGGACTTCTTGCCCGGCCGCTACTTCAAGCTCTTGGCTGGCGAGCGGGGCCCCACCGAACTCGATGCGATGCACCCCCGGCGAAATCGGAAGCGGCGCTGCAAGCGGCAGCACACCGACATCTTTTCCGTCGACAAAGACGTGAACACCAGCCAGACCCTGGCCAATCCGCAGGCGACCTTGCAAGGTACGCAGGCTCTGGGTCAGGCGATCGACATCCGACCGTCGTTGCCCCTGCGGCAGATCGGCGTCCGCCCGCGTCGCGATGTATTGCTTGTACTTTTCAAGCGCATCGCTAGCTGGCTGGGCCTGACCTAGCTCGGCATGCAGGCCGGCGATGACAAACCACAAAAGGGGCTTGGCAACAACTTTCTCGTCGACGTCGACCTCGTCTTGGATATAGCGATAGATCTTCAGTGCGCCGCGCAGATCGCCGGTCTTGCGCATGACCTGCGCTTCACGACACAGCGGCAGCGTACACCAGGACTCGCTGCCAAAACCCTCGCTGGCAGCCGTCCCTGCCACCGCGGGCTGCCCGCTGAGCGGAGCCGGCGCAGGCTCAGGTTCGACCCCTGACTTTTGCCCAAATGCTGGAACAGAGAGCGGCAGCAGCACCCCTGCGGCCAGTAGAGTCATCCGCGCACGGCGCATAAAAACCCCCATAAAGACACATCGTATCATCGCTTTCGGCTGCTTGGGCCAGTATGCTTTTCCGTCGAGAAGATCGCGTTCTTGGTCGCAGGGAATATCGCGGCGCGCGGCGAAACCGGGCGCGTAGTGATCGGGCCGCTGTCCTTCGCAGCCCCATCGCAGAGGCAGGAAGCGTATGATGAGGCTGCTGTGTCTGTTGATCTCAGCAGTGCGGAGGGTGTGTACAAGCTCTGCCCAAACTGCCACTACATTTATCCAGCCGCGGATCGGTTCTGCGCCCGCGATCGCAGCGAGCTACAGATCGACGAGCGCATCTTCGCAGGCAAATACATCCTGCTGCGCAAGATCGGCGAAGGCAGCATGGGGGCTGTTCACGAGGCAGAACAGCCACAAATGGGACGCAAGGTCGCGGTCAAGATCCTGCGCTCAACCCCCGAAGTCATGCTGCGCTTTGAGCGCGAAGTACAGGCAGCCGGCGCGCTGAACCACCGCAATGTGGTCACGATCTATGACAGCGGTCTGACCCCAGATGGCTCTGGCTTCATCGCCATGGAGTATCTGGAAGGCGAGAGCCTGGCGCAGCACCTGGAGACTGCGGGCCCACTGTCGCCAGCCGTCGCGCTGTCAGCGTGGCATCAAGCCGTCCGCGCCATGTCCGCTGCCCACGCAAAGGGCATCGTGCATCGCGATCTCAAGCCGGACAATATGTTCCTAAGCAAACAGCACAGCGACGAAGGAAGCGAGCCTGTGCTCAAGGTCCTCGACTTCGGAATTGCCAAATTTCACAAGCGACCGGCCCCTGCCAAGGGAACGACGCCGGGAATGATCATCGGCACCATGCAGTACATGGCTCCTGAGCAGCTGCAAGGAGCAGAGGCCGACCCGCGCGCTGATGTCTATGCGCTGGGCCTTATTCTCGTCGAGATGATGACGGGTCGACTGCCATGGGGGCAGAACAAGGAACAGGGCTATGCCCAGTTTGCGCTGCGCATGGTGCAGCCCCCGCAGTCGCTTTCCGAGCTACGACCGCAGCAGAGCTTCTCGCCTGAGCTGCAGCGGATCGTCTCAGAGATGCTGGCCACCGAGCCCGAGCAGCGCCCGGCCCACGCAGGCGAGATCCTGCAGCGCCTGAAGCAGGTTCCTGAGTTCACTGCGCTGGGTCGTGCTGACCACGCGCCCCAAGCGGAAGCCAGCGAGTCGCCGCGTCCACCGACGCAACAGGTCCGCGCCATGCGCCTTCTTTCGCGCATCGGCCTTTGGGTGCCTCCAAAGCGGCTGCGCTTGCCGCTGGCTGCTGCGGCGGTTTGCATCGTGGGCCTGGGCCTGTACATGGCTCTGCGTCGGCCCGCAGAGGTCCCGTCGCCGACTCCGCACACGGTGCAAACGCCGAGCGTTCCCAGTCCGCAAAAAGCGCCCGATCCTGTCTCGGAAAAGCCCACGGAGTCTGTGCCTGCCGCGACCAAGAGCAGCAGCCACCGGCCCTCTCATGCCGCGGCGCTGCAGGTGCAGTTTGCGGTCACCGATGCCAAAGGTGTGTCGCTAAGCTGCGCGGGAAAGCGGCTGGGCGCGCCGAGCTGCAGCGCGGCTGGTATCTGCAAGTGGCTGGCGCAGGTCAGCACAGGCCAGCGCTGCGTGGCCGAAAAGGGCAGCGGCAAGAAGGTCTTTTCCTATGCCGAGCTGTCCCGCACGCCACCGGATCGCAAGAACCTGATCCACGTCCTGATCCGCTTTTAGTTCCTGAACGCCAGGCTGACATTCCGTTGGCAATCCATGCCGATTCTTCGACGGAAATAGGCACATGTTAGGTTCCTATTCGTATTGAAAAAAGGAAGATGCCTGGGCGGCCGATAGAAATCGCGCCGGCAGCGCGTGATTCCTGCATGATGAGCGCAGTGAACCGCTGACGTCGCGGCAGGAAAGGAGAGCGTATGACCCGGCTGTCCTCCCCACTTCAGAACCTGCAGGATCGATATGAGATCGTCGTTGTTGGCTCGGGGTATGGGGCGGCGATCGCAGCCTGCCGCTTGGCGCGGACCGGACGCAGCGTCTGCGTGCTTGAGCGCGGACGAGAGCTACGTCCTGGCGAGTATCCAGATACCCTCAGCGAAGCACGCGAAGAGCTGCAAGTTCAGCTGCCCGACGGGCACGCAGGAAACAAGACGGCGCTGTTTGATCTGCGCATTGGCCATGACCTGAGTGTCCTTGTCGGCTGTGGACTGGGCGGAACCTCGCTGATCAACGCCAACGTCGCCCTGCGGGCTCAGCCCTGGGTCTTTGGCCAAGAGGCCTGGCCGCAGACGCTGCGCAGCGAAGCCGCAGAGCATGGGCTCGACCGGTACTACGTGCGCGCGGAACAGATGCTCGGCTGCACGCCGTACCCGCAGGAGGCACCGGCACTGCGCAAGCTGGCCGCGCAGCAAGCGTCCGCGCAGGCCATGGGGCGTCCCTTGCATCGCCCGCCGCTTGCGGTCCATTTCCGTCGCGGCATCAACCACGCAGGTGTGCCGCAGGCCGGCTGCAGCTTGTGCGGCGACTGCGTCACGGGCTGTAACTACGGCGCCAAGAACACGACGCTTGTGAACTATCTGCCGGATGCCCATCACCACGGGGCGACGATCTTCACCGAGATCGAAGTGCGCTACATCGAGCGTGATCCCTCAGGCCGTGGCTGGCGGGTTGGATTCGCGGTCCTCGCCGACAGTGGCGAGATCGTCCATCCGCCGTTTGACAGCCTTGGTGCGGACGTGGTCGTGCTGGCGGCTGGGGCGCTTGGCTCAACAGAGATCCTGTTGCGTTCGCAGCAGCGCGGGCTGTCGCTTTCAGACTGCGTGGGCAGTCATTTTTCGGGCAATGCCGACTTTGTGGGCTTCGCATACGACTGCCGCGAACCCATCCACGGAGTTGGGGCTGGCGCACAGTCCATGCGTGGTCGTGAACCGGTCGGTCCGTGCATCTCCAGCTACATCGATCTGCGCCACCATGATTTGCGCCGCGAAGATGCGCCACAGGGCGGCCTGATCGTCGAAGAAGGCAGCATTCCCGGCGCGCTGGCTTCACTGCTTCCCATCGCCTTTGGCTTGGCTGCAGATATTGAGGGCCAGCCAGCCCCGGCCAGCCTGTGGGATCGTTTGAAGGCGACGCTGCGCGCGGCACAGAGCGATCTGTTCGGCGCGCACACAGGCGCGGTGAAGAACACGCAGACCTATCTGGTGATGGGGCACGACAGCGACCGCGGACACTTGCGCCTTCTTGAAGATCGGCTGCGCGTCGAGTGGCCAGGGGTGGGTAAGTCGCAGCTGTTCTCGACGATCTCTGCGACGCTGGAACAGATCGCTCGGCCGCTCGGCGGAACGTATTTGAAAGAGCCACTGTGGAATCGCTATACGCGGGAACAACTGATCACCGTGCATCCGCTGGGCGGCTGCGCCATGGCTGAGGATGCAGCCCACGGCGTCGTCAATCACAAGGGACAGGTGTTTTCAGGTCCCAACGGCGCGCAGGTGCATCCGGGTCTGTATGTGATGGACGGATCGACGCTGCCGACACCACTTGGCGTAAACCCACTGCTGACGATCTGTGCGCTGGCCGAGCGTAGCTGCGAGCTTTTGGCAGCCGATCACGGCTGGGTGATCGATGCGTCGCTGCCCTCATCACCGATCGTCGCGGCCGATGCAGCGATACTCGGTGTGCAGTTCAACGAACAACTGATGGGCTCGATCGCCGCAGCCGAACGGGGCACGGCTGTGCCTCACCTGGCCAGCGGATCCGACGACACAGCTCGCATACGGCTGATGCTGTCGGTGGCGGCCGACGATCTCGATTCGCTGCTTCAGAATGCTGGATACATGGCGCGGGTGTCGGGCACTGCGACGCTGCCGCAGATCTGCGATCGGCCGCTTCGCATCTGCGATGGGACGTTCCAGATCGTGCGGCCCGACCCCAGTCGGCCCGCGGTTTGCGTGCAGCGATATCGCCTGCCCCTGTCGACACCGGATGGGCGGCGCCTGCTATTGCTTGGTCACAGGACTTCGGACCCAACGGATCTGCGGGGCCTTTTTCAGAGCCGCACAAGCCTGCACTGCTCGCTGCACGACGGTCTTGATGAGCAGGCCGACCTGTGGGGGCAGGGGCTCTTGCAAAGTTCACTTGCGAGCTTTGCCAAGCAGCTTGCGACGATTCGTGTGCTGGGTGCGCACGCGCCCGAGCCGCGCATCCACGCCATCGCGCGCGTCGGCTGCGCCTTGGCCGGCCCGCTGTTCGAGACGTATGGCAGCGTCGTCAGCGAAGAGCTGCCATTTCATGGCGGCCTGCCGCGCAAGAAACGACCGCTGCGCGTCGAGCCTCCGCAGACGCATTACATCGCAAGCGCAGACGGTGCCACGCTGCGACTTCTGCGCTATCGCGGCGGCGACAATGGTCCGGTTCTGTTGGTGCCGGGCTTGGGCGTTTCAAGTCAGATCTTTGCCACGGACACGATCGATACGTGCCTGGTCGAGTACCTGATCGAGCACGGTTTTGACGTGTGGATCTTTGATCCCCGGACCAGCATCGCGCTGCCCAGCGCCTGCCACGCGGCCACCGCCGATGATGTGGCGCAGCACGACATTCCAGCGGCCATCGCGCACGTCCGCGCCGAAGCTGGCGTGGACTCGCTGCAGATCGTGGCGCACTGTTTTGGGGGCACGGCGCTGCTGATGTCGTTGCTGAAAGACGAAGGCCTGGTCGGCGTGCGCTCTGTCGTGCTGTTGCAGAGTGCAGCGGATTTTGTCGTGCCCTTGGCCAGCGAGCTAGAGGCTGGGCTGCACCTTCCCCACGTGCTCAAAGACCTTGGCGTGTCGTCGCTGTCCGCGGATCCTGGACCGGGCTGGGCCGAGCGTCTGTTCGACCGAATATTGGCGCTGCGCCCACGATCGCTCATCGAACACGACCACAACCCGGTAAGTCGTCGCATCACCTTGCTGTACGGCACGCTGTACGCGCTTCCCATGCTGAACAAGCAGACGTATGAACACGGCTTGGCAGAGCTTTTTGGCGTCGCAAACACCGCAGCGCTTGATCACGTCGCGACGCTGGTCAGCACCGGGCACTTGGTCGATGCGCGCGGGCGCGAGGCATATATGCATCGCTTCGCCGATCGGCTGCGCTTGCCAATCACATTTCTGCACGGCGCAGACAATCGCCGCATTCTGCCCGAGAGCAGCGAGCGCACCTATCGGCGCCTGATCCAGCTTCATGGATCCGCGCTGTATTCGCGGCACGTGCTGCCGGGATATGGGCACACCGACTGCATCCTTGGAAAAGATGCGGTCCGCGATGTCTATCCCCACATTCTCGCCGCGCTGATCCCGCATGCCGATGCGCCGCCACGCCGCGCAGCGAATCAAGGGGCTTAG
>CAZKOY010000170.1:0-11004 GCA_964554495.1 uncultured Myxococcales bacterium | reverse complement strand
TAAATAAAAGATTTCTTCATTGCATGTAAAGGTTTGGATATCCCTGTCCCAACCAGGTCAAATGTTATTGATTGTGGCTAATTATCAAATAAGTTAAGCGCATTTTTATATCTAATTATGGCAGAAAACGCTGCTTGCGTTGAATTTGATTGGTTTCTTGGTGTGTATTTATGTGCGTTGATGTTATACGAATGAGTTAATGGCAATAAATTGCAAGTAATTATTTCTGATTATTCAAATGCCAATAGATAATTCTGCTACTGTACAGGGCTAGCCTGCGGCCACTCGCACTGCTTCAGGCGCAATCACGGGACCCAATGTGGATTTGAGCCGTTTGCCAGCGCCGTGATCGATCCATTTGCCAATCGCTTTTGGATCGTTCCGAGCGTACCACTGACCGTGTAGTAAAGAATCTCTCCAGCCGCATTGCCGTCTGGTTCAAAGCCTGTCGACACGAGCGTCTGCCTGTTGCTGCCATCTGCATTCATGATGCAGACGCCACCGCTGGATCCCGGACACTGAAAGATGATTCGACCGGAAGTTGAGGACCCACTGTCATTCATGGATCCCAAATCCGTTCCCTCGCCAGCCATTGCCAAGTCAGAAACACCAAGATCGTCGGATATGCTGCTTCCGCCATTGCAAGATATAGATCCTACCAAGAGATATACACTGAGATACATGATTCTCATTAGATCATTTCTTTCAGTTCGGATGTTGCGGTTGCCGATTGATTGCTAGTCTATTACCCATTAAATTCGAGACTTCATCACTATGTCAATTCAGCGCCATATCGTTGTCGATCTTCTGCGCGTGAATCGGAATCATAAGCCAACTAGCAGGCTCCCGTGTCCCACCTAGCAGCCCCGCCCGGAGCAGCCTCGGGGCCGTGACGACGGACAGTTGGCTGGATTGGGCCCATAGCACGTTTATAGTCCTATGCTCTCCCATCGTGCCTGCTGTCTGCATTCTCGCGCATGGATCCGCTGCAAAGCTTCATTCGGGCAAGCCACGGGAGCTGAGCTTCCAGTCGGCTTTGGATGTCATGGATCGCATCGGGCTTCCCCATGCTCTGCGCTGCTGCGAGTGCCGTTGACGAGACCATGCCCGGCAGAAGCGCGTGGCGCAGCTCGCTAGGTTTCCGCGAACTGTGCGCGCCCGCGTGCGCCCGCCGTCAGAAGCCAGACCATGACCGCGCAAGCAGACCAAGGCGGAGCCGCAATCAACTGGCTGCCTGAGCGCGCTCGGACAGACAGACTCTGACCGGCAAAGAGCCCAGCCTGTGCTGAAGCACAGCAACAGGCTGCATCGAAATCCATGGGACGACGAGTGGCGGGTAAGTTGTGCGGGGCGACGACGGGATGGCTGCTGCGGCTAGGTGAGGCTGGACTGGCTGTGGGCGGGTCGGCCGGTCTGACCTAGAACTTCAGACGAATCTTGGCCTGGAAGGCCTGCGCGGTTGTGCCGTCGGTGCGGCGGGCGTTTTCCCAGATGTCGTTGCGCTGCGAGAGCGCGCCGAGATCGAACAACACGCCGTACTCGATGGCCGTATAGAAGCCTTCGTCTTTGTTCTGGTACATGATGCGCAGGTTGATCTCGGCGCCCATGTTGATGTTGTGGCCGGGGAAGGTCGCCGGGCGGTTGGCCAGCGAGTAGATGAAGTCAGCCTGGGCTCCGAACGTATCGGGCAGCAGCCAATAGGCGATCGTCGGCTTTAAGTACGTCGCGTTGTAGACCGTCCCGAGGATGCGGCGAAACAGGATCATGTCGACGTGGAAGTCGGGGTCGAACGTGAATCGCGAGTTGGTCAGCCCAATCAGCCCGTTGGGGTTGATCTGTCCATCGGGCTTTTCGCGGGCGCGTCGCCAGTTCAGCTCGCCGCGGGGGTCGCCGTTCTGGGCACCGCTGGCGCTGCCGACTTCCAGCCCGACGATGAGCGCGTTGTCTTTTAGGAACTTGTAGTGGCCGCGCAGCAAGCCGCCGAACTGCTGAAGCTGCAGAGTGGCCTTGCGTGCCGCGGTATCACTGCCGTATCCACCGTCGCTGTACACGTCCAGCTCGCCGATGCTGCCAAAGACGCCAGCGCCCTCGGCTTCCAGGTACAGCTTGCGCCACTGCAGGCGAGCCCAGATGTCAGCGGTCAGGCTCCATGCGTCCCGGCGGCCCAGCGACTTCTGCAGCTCTTTGACTGGATAGTATTCCTGGGTATCCGGGCCGACCATGGTAAGAGGCGTCGGCTGCGGTCGCGGGTTGTACACGAGATCCCAGGACTGCGTGCGCGCCATGATGAGCGCGCCATAGTTCACGACGACCTTGCCGCGCTTCAAGCGGTCGGCGGTGAGTAGCTCGTCATCTTTGCGACCGATGAGCAGCGTCCACTGCATCACGTCATCGACGTTGTCGATGTTGTAGTTCCAGCCGGTCAGCATCTGGTTGCGGACGATGGCCGAGGTCGGGCCCGACGCGGCCCAGTCCCACGAGACCGATGCGAAGTGGTCCCAGCCAGACGCCGTGACCATCACGCGATCGACGGTGGTACCGAAGTCGCAGTCCGGGCAGTTGCCGTCGTGGAACAGCATGCCGCTGCCCCAGTGAAAGGGCATGCGACCGAACGCAAGCTCGACGAGCGAGGTCTTGACTTCGCCCCAGGCCCGCTTGGCGCGAATGGACGACTGAATGGCGTTGATCGCCGACTCTTCCGCGACCTGCCCGCGGCTAAAGATCGTCGGGTAGCCGTCGGCAGCGCCACCGCGGCCGTTGATGTAAAAGCCCTCGGGCGTCGAGCCGAGGATCAGGTTGTCGAAGATGTCGATCTGACCCTTGATCCGCACGTGTTCCGAGATGTTGAGCGTTGGCTCCAAGCGAAAGCGCATATCGGCGGTGCGGATGCCTTCTTCGCGACAGTCGTTGCCGTTGCGCTTGGCACAGCTTGCGTCGATGGCATTGCCGCTGGCGTCGGGAAGCTCGGAATAGGGCGTGCCGAAGGGATTGGCCAGCTTCGTGGGATCGTTGAAGTGACCCAGGTTGAAGTTGTGCCAATAAAAGCCGCGACCGCGCAGGTAGCCGTTGATGGTAAAGGGCTGCAGCTTGCGCTCGGTCTTGTCGCGCCACTCGGGCAGAGGATCGATGGCGATGTCACCGACGACTTGTCCAGGAGCAGCTTCCGCTGGACCTTCGGGCTTGTCGGGCGGCGGGCCACCACCCATGCCTTGCCCTGGGCCGCCCATGCCGCCGCCGCCCATGGGTCGCATGCCGCCGCCGGGGCCAAACTGCGCCCAGGCACTGGTTGCAGCGCCGCAGACAAGCAGACAGGAAAGCGTCCCCAGTGCGGACAAGCGAAAAACAGAGAGAGCCGGAGCAGACCGGCGCATCGGGACCTCCGTATGAGCGGAAGCCGCCTGCGTCCTAGAGAGAGATCGCCAGGACGTCAGTGCGGCGGACTGTGAGCGAGAGTTGGAGCGCGTGAACACGGACAAGATAGGCCGCGCACTATAGGGCCGTCGTTCTCTCGGGTCAATGGCGCTTCACGGGTGCTTTTCACGCAAGGCAGCGCGGCTGCGCGAGCGTGCAAAGGGCAAAGTTTTTTCTTGCCCGGCTGCGCCTTCGCGTGTACCTATGAACGCCACGCAGCGACGGAGTGGCAGATGGATCGCCACCTTGGCGCAGCGGGATGCACCGGGCGTTTAGCTCAGCTGGATAGAGCGTCGGTCTCCGAAGCCGAAGGTCACTGGTTCGAATCCAGTAACGCCCACTCGCCGTAGTTCGGCGCGTCCGTGTTGAGTGTCTCGACGGGCTTGCGGTGCTTGGCGGGGCGCTTGTGCAGTCAGCGCGGTGAGGCGGGGCTCTAGCGTACGTTGCGCTCGATGGCCGCGTTCGCCATGCGACTGGCGAGCCAAGTGGCCGGCAGAAAAAGAAGCGGCCCAACGATGTTGAACCAGGCAGGATGCTGGCACTGCCGCAGCGTCGAGATCGCGCCAGCTAGAAAGACGGCGGCGACGATGCCGCTATGCAGAAGCGGGCGTCGCTGTGCCACGGCTCCAGCGAGCGCTCCGCCTGCGCTGGCTCCGATGAACCACGCCAAGCCGACCGGCAAAAGGTGGATCGGCCGCAGCTTGGAAAGGACGTCGCCGCAGCGCTCGGGTGTAATCGGCCCCAGGTCACTGGGCAGTGGGAACAGGCGGTGACCCAGAAGCTCGGTCATCGAGATGAGGATGCCGCCGATGATGACCCCCATGAGCAGGCCGAGGGCGCTGCGACCGAGGGCCACGCTGTCAAAACCAGACCTTGCACTGTCTGCCATGGACGTGCGTTTATCAGTCAAGGCTGACAGCGGTCAATAGTCATATTTAATGCAAAATCATTCAGGTTTTATTAACCAATATAAAAATGCCATGCGCTGACCCCGGACGGCGGGGGCCCGGAAAAATGGGGACGCGGACCTACGCGCGGCCGGGCGGAGGGTCGACGCGCTCGAAGACCAGCATCTCGCCCAAGAGCTCGTGTTCCTCGCTGCCGATGATGCGCATGCCGACTTTTTCCAAGACGCGGACCGAGGCGCGGTGCCACTGGAACGTTGTGGCGCGAACGGCGCGGATGCCGGGCTGTCGCAGGGCCCACTCGACGCAGGCCAGCGTGCCCTCGGTGGCGTACCCCCGACTTTGCGAGTCGATCTCGACGCCGTAGCCGACATCGGCGACACCGTTTTCTGGTCGGCCATGAAAGATGACGCTGCCGATGACGCGGCGCTCGCCTTGGCGGGTGATCATCAGGCGGTCGCCCCAAAGTCGCGTCGCGGGATCGGCGCGCACCGCATCGGGATACGCTTTGAACGCGCGCTCGATGACGGCGGGGCCGGGCCACTCGCGCGGGAACTTCGCTTGGGCCAGCGCTTCTGCGCGCACGCGATCGCCAGCTAGCACGGCTTCGACTAGCTCTAGCGTGATGGGCTCAAGGAACAAGCGCTCGGTTTCGAGGATCATCGCCATCCCTCGCACAGACGATGGCACCTTCCCCGACGTGATACAACAGTCTTGTGACTTCGGGCGAACGGTCGAAACAGCCGACAGATTCCGTCGCAGGTGCCGCGCAAGCGGCGGGTGTGCCTGCGCGGTCCGACCCGGACGCGGTCGAGCAGCGAGCCGAGGCGGAGCTAGTCGCTGGGCTGCGCCGCCGTGATCCCGCCGTATTCGAGCGGCTGGTGCGATCGAGCGGTGCCCAGTTGATGAAGATCGCGCGGCGCTATCTGCAAAGCCCGGCCGATGCCGCCGACGTGGTGCAAGAGTCGTTCGTCGCCGTGTTTGAGGGCATCGATCGCTTTGCGGGCCAGGCACAGCTGCGCACGTGGATGCACCGCATTGTCGTGAACAAGGCCCTTATGCGCCTGCGCTCGCAGCGACGGCATGGCGAGGTGGCCATCGTGGACCTGCTGCCACGCTTTTTGCCCGATGGCCATCAAGAGATCGAGACGCAGCCCTGGCGCGCGGGGGCCGATGTCGAGCTTCTGGCTCGACACACGCAGGTGCAGGTGCGTCAGGCGATCGATACCTTGCCCGAGGCGTATCGCACGGTGCTCATGCTGCGCGATATCGAAGAGATCGACAGCTCGGAAGCGGCGCTGCTGCTGGGCATCAGCGAAGGCGCGCTGCGCGTGCGGCTGCATCGCGCTCGCCAAGCCCTGCGCGGTCTTTTGGCCCCTCTTTTCGTCGAGTCGAGCGAAGGTGCAAGCGGGCAGACAAGTCGAGCGACGAGCGGTCCGACGAGCGACCCGGAGGCCGCCAGCGCGCCGGGAAGGAGCACACCATGGCGCTAGCCAGTCCCTCCACCCCACGCCCGTACATCACGTGTCGGCAGCTTTTGGACTTCATCTACGACTATCTTGAAGGGACGCTGCCCGCCGACGAGCGCGCTGAGTTCGAGCGACACATGGCGGTCTGTCCGTCCTGCGTTCACTACCTGGACACGTACCGAAAGACGCTGCGCATCAGTCGAGCCGTGCTGCGCCCCGACGCCGAGGAACAGGACGCGCTAGACAGCGATCTGGTGCTGCCCGAGCCGCTGGTGCAGAGCATCCTGTCCGCGATCGCGTCGCGCCAATAGCGGAGCGAACGAGTACCCGAGCGAACGAGCGACTAGCTGAGCCAGGTCAGCACCAAGGCGATGAGCCCCGGCAGGGCCTGGACAAAAAGGATGCGCTTGTTGGCGGTCGCTGCCCCGAAGACTCCGGCGACGACGACGCAGGCCAGAAAGAACAGCTTGAGGTCCTTGCCTTCGGCGCCGCGCAAAAGACCCCAGACCAAGCCCGCGACCAGGAAGCCGTTGTACAGGCCTTGGTTGGCGGCCAGCGTCTTGGTGGCGCTGGCCATCTCGGCGGTCAGGCCAAAGACGCGACGGCCCGTCGGCTTGTCCCAAAGAAACATCTCAAGGATGAGGAAGTAGGTGTGAAGCAGGGCAACGAGGCCGACAAAGGCGTTGGCGAGCAGGCTCATGGGTGGTCTCCAGTGCGTCGAGCTTCGCCCATGATGGCCGAGTTTGGGCCAAGACGAGCGTAGGAATTTTGACGGCGTGACACGCGCGCTGCGGCGCACGTGGCTGCCGAGTCGCTTTCGTACCGCGGGGCAGGCGAGCGTGCGGGGCTTGGCGTGCGGTGACGCGACGCACGGCGTGACTATTCAGGGACCAAGATCACGCCAAAGCGCGCTGGCACTCCCACGCTGAGCACGGTGCCGCTGACGGTGTAACCAGGGCCACCCAAGGCATCGCGCAGCTTGGTGCCGGCTTTCCAGCCAAGCTCGGGCGGCAAGGGCAATAGCGGCGTCTCGTTGCTGCGCAAGCGGTTCACGACGATCAGCGCGACCTGCTTGGGGTCCGGGTCAAGGCGGGCATAGCCATAGACATCTTCGCCGAGCAGCACGGTCTTTAGATCGCCGCGGCGCAGGCCTCGGCTCGCCGCTCGCGCTCGCAGGATCGAGGCCGTCGAGGCAAGCTGCTGCGTCTCGCGACTCGACAGCGCGGCGTCAAAGCGCATGGCATGGCGATTGTCGGGATCGCCACCGCCTGGCTCGCCGTATTCGTCGCCGTAGTAAAGCAGCGGCGTCTTGGGCAGCGTCATCAGCGACAGCATGCCCAGCCACAGGCGCTCGTACGGTTCGTTGTCGGGCGGCGGCTGCGGCAGGCCGTCTTCGGCCCACTTGCGAAAGGCGATGTCGCGCGCCCACGGTCCGCTGGCGTCGCGATATGTCGCCTGCGTGATAAAGCGACTCGTGTCGTGACTGCCCAGGTAATTCACCATGTCCGCGCGGCCGAACTGATCGAGGCTGGCATGCGTCCAGTAGTCGAGGTGCAGGTAGCGCTTGTCTTCGTACGCGAACACGCGATAGGCGACGCCGTGGTACCACACAAAGTCGAACTGTCCATCGAGCGAGTTGCCACCCATATAGCGCTTGATGGTGTCGTAGTTTTCGCGGTTGTCGTTGACGGTGCCTTCGTTCCAGCCCATCGCGGTCTCGCCGATCAGGTAATAGCGGGTGCGGGCGTTTTCGAAGCGCTCGCGGATGCGCGTTCCCAGGTTGATCACCGCCAGATCCTCGACGTGCTTGACCGCGTCGATGCGCAAACCGTCCAGGTCGAACTCTTGCAGCCACCACAGCGTGTCGGCGATGAACTGCTCGGAAGCGGCGGTGACGGTCCAGTCGATGTCGGGCATGTAGCGCGAAAACAGGCACTCAAGCCGCTTGGCGGTCCAGTCGCAGCCAGTGGTGCCGCAGATGCAGCCCGTGCGGAACCAGTCGCGCTTGCTGGCATCGGTGAAGTACTCGTGCCCGTCGTGGACGTGGTTGAGGACGGCATCCATCAGCACGCGGATGCCGCGGCGATGCGCGGCTTCGACCATGCGATGCAGCGCGGCCTTGCCGCCAAGTCGAGGGTCGACCTCGCGCGCTTTGATCGGCCAGTACCCGTGATAGCCCGCGACGTCGTGCTTGCCGCCTTGATCTTTGAAGGCAACGTCGGGCTGTGTGTAAAACGGCGTCAGCCACAGCGCGCGTACGCCCAGCTTGTCGAAGTACCCTGACTCGATCTTTTGCGTCACGCCGGCCAGATCGCCCCCTTGGAAATTGGCAGCCGCAACCACGCCGGGAACGGGCTTGTTGTTCTTGGCATCGCCGTCCAAAAAGCGGTCGGTCACAGCCATGTAAAGCGGCGTGTCGGACAGCGCGAAGGTCTCGGCCTCGATCCAAAACGGCAAGAGCAGTGTCTCGGTCGGCAGGCCACCGACCGTCGCGGACAGGCTCAGCGTGTACTTGCCATCGGGCAGGTTCTGCAGCTGGACATCGAAGCTCTTGTAGTCGGGGGCGATGGTCAGTTCAGCCGGTGCCAGCGACGGCAGCGCTGCTTCAGAGGCATAGACCGTCTCGGGCCTTCGCAGGCGGCTTTGCACGTTGCAGATCGCGGCGCTTTGGCCAGTGCCGGCGATCGTGCGAATGCGGATCTTGAACTGACCCCGACCGTTGGGGCCGACGGGCGGGCGTGACACCAGCAGCCAGTTCGGGACGATCTCAAGCTGCGGCTTTTTGCAGTCGGGCACGCGCAGGGCCGAGTTTTCGACACCGCCGACGTACTTGCGATACGGGTTGCGATCGTGCAAGCGCCAGTCGCCGCCGTTTAGGACCATCTTGTAGCCATACACACCAGAGGCCAGGCGCAGGTTGGCGTGATAGCGGCCTTCCAGATCCGGCGGCCCCAGCGACTGCGGCATCCAGCCATTCCACTCGCCCGCGATGGCCACCTGCATGGCCGCCGCCTGCGGGGCATAGATAACGCTGACGCTGCACTTGTCGTCTTCGCCGGTTGGCAGCGGCTTTGCCTGGCAGGCTCCTTCAGGCGGTGGCACCGACGACAGATCGGCACTGCTGCCTCCGTCGCTGGGCGGTTCCTGGCCAGAGTCGGAAGGGGGATCACTGCAGGCCGTGAGGCCAAGCGCGATCGACACGACACAGCACAACCAGAAGGCGGCTCGCATGCGCTGTTCTTAGCGCAAACCAGCCCGCGTATGGGACGCAAGATCCACGGCCGCGATGAATGGCGGCTGGCCGCGCCGGCAGCGCGACGGCTCACCGGGCCGCAGTCGACGGAACCGAGTTTGTCGCTATTCTCTCGGGGTATGCGTATAAATTGAGAATGAAGTTAGAATTTCTACGTGCCACCGTCGCTGGGGCGACTGCTTGCGCTGGCTGGTGCCGTCGGTGAGACCGGGCCCGAGGGAGCGCTTGGGCGGGCATAGCCCCAGTCGCGCATCAGCGTCTCGACTTCGCTTCCTGAGCCGCTCTTTCCCGACGGCGCGGCCGCGCTCGTGCTGGCTGCGGACACACCGGGCGCTGTCTGATCGCGCCACAAAAGGATCTCGCCTCGCTCGCCGGGCACTGGGGCGTAGGAGCTGCTCAAGCGATCGAGCAGCGCTCCTTCCAACACGATGGGCGACGGAGTTGGGTCGCTGCTTGCCGTCTTTCCATCGCCACTTGGTGTCGCAGCGGCCGACAGCAGCGGCAGCGAAAAGGGCCCCAGCAAAAGCTCGCGCGGCACCACCGTCAGACCATCACGCGAAAGCAGAAGCTCGATGCGCGCCGATGGATCGACCAGCACGTCGACGACACCGCCCGGTCGCAGCTTAAGCTCGATGCGGCCGGGCCCACGCGGCACCACTTCGCCGTTGCGCACGCCCTGCACGGACAGACCAGCGTCGCTCGACGAAAGGACACCGGTCAGAAGGTGGCTCGCCCGCGCATCCGGCGCCAGCATCAGGTGAACCAAGGGCAAGCCCTGCTCGGGGGGCTGTGGCGTGTGGCGCGCGAACTCTTCCCGCAGGCGCAGAAGAATGGGACCCAGGCGCGGATCGCTGCTGGGGTCACTGCTGCGCTCGTTATTCCGCTCGGGCGAGCCGCCTTTGCCGCCGCTTGCAAACGACGCCAAAAGATCGCTGTGCTGGAACGGATCAGCGACCAGGTCATATAGCTCTTCCGCGACGCGCAGCATCGGACCGACGCCGTCGTTGCCTTGGGCTTTCTGCAGGCGGGCATCGCCGCGCCGCAGGTACAAGTAACCAGCGTGGCGCAGCGCGCGGATGTTCTGGCCTTCGGCATACGCTGGGCGCCCGTACGCTTCGTCGTCCAGACGGGCCAGTCCACGCGGATCGGGCGGCGATTGGCGGTCGGCCCCGCTGTCCGAGCGAGGGCTCTTGTCAGGTCGCGGGCTGGCAAAGACCAGGGGCAGCAAGCTCTGTCCATCGCCGCGCTGGCCGGAAGGCAGAACGGCGCGCCAGGTGCCCAGGCCCAGCAGCTCAAGCACCGTCGGAGCAACGTCGGTCAAACGAACCTGGGCCGAAACGGTCACCCCCTGCGGCAAGCGCTTGGGCATGCTCATCACCAGCGGCACGCGCAGGATTTCGTCGTATGCCGACCAGCCATGGTGGTACAGCGTCGGCTGCTTCAGCGACGGGACGTAGTGATTGTGGCGCGGATCGAAGACCTCGCCATGATCGCCGACGACCATCACCAGCGTGCGCTCGCGCAGGCCCAGGCGGTCTAGCTCATCGAGCACGCGGCCAAGCTGCGCATCGGCGTACGCGGCCTCGCCCAGATAGGCCCGCGCCAGGCCGTCGAGCTTGGCGCCCTTGCGCTCGGACTCGGGCAGGCCCATAAGCTGCGCCACCTGATCGTCGGTGATGCCTTTTAGGTGCTCGGGCGGCGGCGTGTACGGCCAGTGGGGAGCGTCATAGTGAAGCTGCAGAAAAAACGCGCGCCCGCGCCCGGCCTGCTCTTGCAAAAACGCGATCGCGGCGCGGCTGATTGCCGGCGTGTCTTCGACGGGATGGCGGACATCAGCGACCTCGTCAAAGCCCAGGCTCAGGCCGATCTGGGGATAGCCCAGCAAGAAAAAGTTGTTGCCGATCGACGCCACCTTGTACCCAGCGTCGCGCAGCGCCCGCGGCAGCAGCCGACGATCCAGGGCATA
>CAZKOY010000169.1:0-11248 GCA_964554495.1 uncultured Myxococcales bacterium | reverse complement strand
GATCGCTGCAGCGTGCAGTCGCTCCAGTCGAGCTTCTGCCCCGCATTGAACCAGAAGAACTCTTTTTCACCGACGGCATACGCCCAGCAGGCACCCGGTGCCTGAAGCGCGCGAATCGTGCCGCCGCGGCGAGGCATGCGCGCGATGGTGCCCGCGATGCAGTCCGCCCAGGTCACGGTATCTCCGTCGATCTGCAGGCCGCGAATCGAGTTCTGGCTGAACGCCACCGACACCCAGCCACCGCCGCCGCGACCCATGCGCTCAATGCGAGCCGTGGGCTTGGGACAGGGCTCGTTGCCGGCGCAGCGCGGCTGGACCGACAAGAAAACAAAGTCGCCATCGATGACCAGCCCACAGTCGGTGGGCACGCGCGCCCCCTGAGCACAGACGCGCGCGTCGTTCAGCTTGCGCGGCGGCGGACTGGGACGGCCGGGGCCGGGGGCCGCAAGCGATGCCGACCACACCGAGCCCGCTTGATCCAGCCACACCACGCCATGACTGTCGGCATCAAAGGACTGGATGCTGCCCATCGCGCTGGCCACCACCCTCGGCACGCCGCCTTGCTTGGGCAGCACCGCAAGGCGGTTCCAGTCGGTGCCTTCGGCCATGCCAAACACGACCGATTCACCCACCAGCTTGATCGATCCGCGCAGTGGTTTGCCGACGCGCAACAGGGTCTGCCCGCCGCTCGTCTTGTCCATGCGCAGGATGTTCTGCCAGTTCCCGTCGATGCAATAGATCGCATCGCGATCCATGCGCACCGAGCCTTCTGCCATACGCGTACAGCCCCGCCCGAGCAGCACTCCCGGCCCGTCGAGTGGCTGCTTGTGCAGAGAGCCATCGTCGAACTGCGACACGAAATACGCTGCTGCACCATCGGCTGCGATCCAGCTCGGACAGGCCGCCACAGTGGTGGCAGGCTGTGCTCGACTCAGCCCTGCGGCAAACAGGCTGGAAACCGCGCCCGAAAACAGCGCCAAGCGAGCGGCCGATCGCCATCGGCTCGACGAGAAGGCTGGGGAGTCCGCAGTCATGAGCGCTATTGTATCCAAGCTCGGGCCGGACCCAGCGGAGCAACAAAGGCCCAGTTGGGAAAGGCCGAAAGCGGCGCCTTGGCCGGCGGGTTTGTGGGTGCCGGAACCGCTTCCTCGACCTTCTCGACACGCGGCACATACAGCGGGCGCAGGCGATCGGGCAGCGACCACGACAAGATGGCGCCGGTCAAGAGCGCAGCGCCCCCGACTCCGGTCATGGCGCCAAAGCCAGCGATGAAGGCCTCGAAGTCAGGCTGCCTGGTGTCGGCGGCCCGGCGTCCAAAGTCCGTCTGCCCGGCGAGATTGCCAAGCCCCACCAGCAAAGAGACCGCCCCGGCAAACGCCGTCGCACCGCCGAGGATCACCAGCCAGCGACTCGCCTGGTACTGCCGATAGCGGCCCCGGCCCAGCATGCGCTGCCAGTCGAGATCCGCGATGCGTTCTTGCCGAAGCTCATAGCCGGTCACGCGAAACAG
This sequence comes from uncultured Myxococcales bacterium, assembly GCA_964554495.1. Lineage (GTDB taxonomy): Bacteria > Myxococcota_A > Polyangia > Palsa-1104 > JAEUJZ01 > JAEUJZ01. The sequence goes on along the minus strand of CAZKOY010000169.1, from coordinate 9,738 downwards.
CGGCCCCGACGACGGGACAGGCGGTGGACAGGCCTGCGACGGCGGCGGGGAAGGCGGCTGGATAGACGAAGGCGGCGTTGCCGACGGTGCGGCTGGTCGTTCTGGCACCGGCAACGCAGCTGGCAGCGACGGCGCAGGCCGAGCTGGCGCAGGCGGCAATACCGGCGATCGAGCCGGTACACGAGGGGATGGCACAGGTCCCTGCCGTGGCGCGGGAGCGGCCGCCGGCCCCGAGGCTGCGTGCATACGCTGCTCAGCCAGGGCCCAGGCCCAGGTTGTCGGCAACAGCAGCCCAACAGCCAGCAGCCCCGTGTGCCACCACGAAATCGCCGGCCTGCGACTCGTTCCGTTCACAGGGGCCACCTTGGCGATAGAGCCCATCGACGCGCCACACAACATGGCCGCGGATTGCAGCACTTTCCCGCGAGTGCGGTCAACTGCTCAATCCCAGGACCCCTTTGAACCTGTGGGCCACGACGTCCGGCCACTCCTGTCCGCTCCGAGCCGTGGCCAGGGGACGCTGACCTAGACTTTTCGGCGGCGTCTTGACTATGGTGGCCACCCCTGCCCGCGCGTCGCGGGCGGAATGTTGGAGGTATTCCGTCCCATGGCTGCCATTTCACGCCGTCCCCTGCTCACGTCTCGTTCTTTGCTCTGTTCCGCGCTGCTGGCCGCGTCTTTCGGCGTGTCGTGCAACCAAGCACCGCCGATCCCGTCTGCTGCCGAGCCGCGCCCAAGTGCCCCCGGTCGGCGAACCGATGCCCCAGCAGACGATGCGACTGCGACCCCGGCGCTGCGAGCCGCCTACATCGCGGCCGTGCAAGCCGAAGCAGGAGCCGCGTTCTTCGTGCAAAGCCAGGGCAGCGAGCTTTCGGCCGAAAACCAACCGCAGCGCCTGCGTACCGTCGCTGCCCCCGGTCAAGCGGGCCTGCAGATCGAGCAAGCTGGATCGGGTGCCAGCCGCGGCGATGGCGAGCGCGTCTTGTCTCTGTCGCTGTCTTCCTTTGGCTGCGAGCGCTCACTCACAGAGGTCGGCCCGGTACCGCCGCGGGCGCAGGGCAACCGCATCGAGTTCAGTCGCCCCAGCCTGCGCGAGTGGTATGTGAACGGCCCCTTGGGTATCGAGCAGGGTTTCACCATTCCCCGCCGCCCCGACTGCGCCGGCCGCGGCAGCGACCTGCAGCTTGAAGTCAGCGTGGGTGACGCTGTGCAGGCCAGCCTGCATGGCGACGGCCAAGCCCGCACAAGCTATGTCGAGCTTCGCGACGGAAAAAACGCGCGCTGGCTGCGCTATTCCGACGTCTTTGCGCACGACGCCAAGGGTCGCGAGCTTCCGACGCGCCTGTCGGTCGAAAACGGCCGAATCCGCATCACCGTCGATGACGATGGCGCCCAGTATCCGATCTCGATCGACCCCTTGGTGTGGACGCTTGAGCAGCAGGTCGTGGGCAGCGACACCGTCGCAGATGATCTGTTCGGTCGCGCCCTCGCGCTGTCGAGCACCACGGCGGTGATTGGTGCATGGCAGGCGACCGTCGCGGGCAAAGCGGGCGCGGGGGCCGCGTATGTCTTTGTTCGCTCGGGCACAAGCTGGATGCAGCAGGCCAAGCTAGTGGCCAGCGATGCCGCCGCCGACAACGCCTTTGGCTATGCCGTTGCCCTGCAAGGGGACTCCGTCGTCATCGGCTCGGTGGCAGCCTCGGTTGCTGGCAAAGCCGCGGCAGGGGCGGCATATGTTTTTGTGCGTAGCGGCACCGTCTGGAGCCAACAAGCCAAGCTCACCGCCGCCGATGCTGGAGCCGATGACTCCTTCGGTGAGAGCGTCGCCATCGATGGAGACACCGTCGTCGTCGGAGCCCCCTATGCCGATGTGCTGGGCGATGGCGATCGCGGCGCCGCCTATGTCTATGTGCGCTCGGGCATGACGTGGTCACAGCAGCAGAAGCTGGCTCCCAGCGACGGCGCGGGAGGCGATCATGCCGGCCAGTCCGTCGCGCTCAGCGGCAATACCGCGCTTTTTGGTGCGCCCTTTGCTGACGTCGCAGGCAAGAGCAGTGCCGGCGCGGCGTATGTCTATCAACGCAGCGGCATGACGTGGTCACTGCAGCAAAAACTCTCGGCCAGCGATGGAGCCAGCACCGATGGTTTCGGTGGCGCGGTGGCTCTTGCAACGGACACGGCCCTGGTCGGCGCGGACCAAGCCGATGTTGGCGGCAAGCTCGACGCGGGTGCGGCCTATGTCTTCCAGCGCAGCGGCATGATGTGGACCGAGCAGCAAAAGCTTGTGCCCAGCAGCGCCATCGCCGCCGAGGCCTTCGGCATCGCCGTGGCCTTGGCCAGCGCGACCCACACTGCCCTGATCGGCGCCGACGGCAGCCCAGCCGGAGGAGCCGCGTATGTCTTTGGCCGCTCGGGCACGATGTGGACGCAGCAGCAGGTGCTGTCATCCCCCCTGGTTGGCGCCGATGGCAACTTTGGCCGCGGCGTCGGAATCGACGGCGATCTGGCCCTGGTTGGCGCACCGTTTTCCGATCTGCCCGGCAAGCCTAGCGCTGGCGTGGCCATCGGCTTCGCGCTGAGCATGACCAAGGGCAACGGCCAAAGCTGTGTCAGCGCGGTTGAATGCACAAGTGGCTTCTGTGCCGACGGCGTGTGCTGCGCCACGGCCTGTGGCGGCGGGGTCGCCGACTGCCAGGTGTGCAGCGTCGCAGCCGGAGGCACCAGCGATGGCACGTGCTCGATGGCCAAAAAAGGCGCGACCTGCCGCGCCGCCGTCAGCGCCTGCGATGCCGCCGAGACCTGCGATGGCAGCGCTGGCACCTGCCCCGCCGACGCGTTCAAGCCCGCCACCACCGAGTGCCGCGCCGCGGCCGGGATCTGCGACGTCGCCGAGTACTGCACCGGCAGCAGCGCCGCCTGCCCTGGCGATAACCTGAAGCCATCCGGCGCCGAGTGCCGCGCTTCCGTCGGGGCCTGTGACGTCGCCGAGAAGTGTACCGGCAGCAGCATCCTGTGTCCGACGGACAGCTTCAAGGCCAATACCAGCGAGTGCCGTGGCGCCGCCGGCATCTGTGACGTCGCCGAGTACTGCACTGGGACTGGTCCCGCCTGTCCAAGTGACTCGTTCAAGCCCAAGACCGCCGTCTGCCGAGCCGCGGCGGGCGCCTGCGATGCCGTCGAGTCCTGCACCGGAACCGGCGCAGCCTGCCCGAGTGATGCCGTGCTGCCGAACACGTCCGTGTGTCGCGCCGCCGCTGGAGCCTGCGACACGCCCGAGACCTGCAGTGGCACCGCCATCGACTGCCCAACCGACGCCTTTAAGCCCAAGACCAGCATGTGCCGCGGTGCGGCCGACGTCTGCGACGCCGCCGAGTTCTGCACGGGCGACGAGGCCGCCTGCCCGACCGACGCATTCAAGCCGAGCAGCGTTGAGTGTCGCCCCTTGGCTGGCGATTGCGATGTCGCCGAAAGCTGCACCGGCCTGGCTGCCGCGTGTCCCAAAGATGGCTTCAAGCCCGCCGCCACGCTGTGCCGCGGCCAAAAAGGCGAGTGCGATGTCGAAGAGTCCTGCACAGGCGCCGCCGCAGCCTGCCCGACGGACGGCTTCGTCCCGGCCGGCATGGCATGCAAAGGCGGCACCTGTCGCGCCGGTCAGTGCCGGGTCGAGGCCGAGCTATCCGTGCAGCTTGTGCCGCCTTCAGCCACGACGCGCGGGCTGATGCCGGTGTCGTTCTTGATCTCGGTGCGCAACAGCAGCGACGTGACCGCCACGGCCGTGCGCATTCGCTTGGATGTACCGGAAGGTGCCTCGGTCCAGGGTCTAAGCGGTGATGGCTGGGCCTGCTCGTCGATGGCTACCGGCGCGACCTGCGAGCGACAGCAGGTTGAAAAGGGGGTCTCGCCGGCCTTGTCGACGTCGGTCGTGCCGCCGCGCGGTGTGGCCAACTTCGCCATCTCGGCGACGGTGTCCTCGGCCGAGTTCGATCCCATGAACGAAAACAACACGGCCAGCGCCCAGATCAGCAACGAAGCGCCGGCCAAAGAAGGCGGCTGCAGCATGACGCCGGCTGGTGCCAGCCAGGCCGCCGGATCGCGTGCAGCCGTGGTGTGGCTGGGCCTCTTCAGCCTCGCCCTGGTCCGCCTGCGCCGTCGACTGCGTGGCCATGTCGCGGCCTAAGGCGCCGTGGGCCTGGGTCGCGGCGCTCGGCCTTGCGACCTACGAAGCGAACCTGGCCGGGGGGGATGAGCCGCACGGGCTCGCTCCCCTGCCCTCGCAGGTCGCAGTGGCCGAGGGCCGAACGCCCAAAGAAGGGCGCTCGGCCGCGCGCACCGAGTGGATTCGCAGCCATTATGCAAAACACGAATTTCGCATCCCTATGCGCGATGGGATATCATTATTTACATCCATCTATGTTCCAATAGATGCTAGCCCAAAAACGCGCTATCCTATTTTATTAAATCGCACACCCTACTCCGTCGCTCCGTATGGGGCCAGTCGATACAAAGATCGGCTGGGTCCGTTTGAAGAATACGAGCGTGAAGGCTTTATCTTTGTTTTCCAAGATGTCCGCGGGCGGCATATGAGCGAGGGCGAATTCATCAACATGCGCCCGCACATCGACAGCAAGCGCTCGCCGCAGGACATCGACGAGTCTTCCGATACCCATGACACCATCGAGTGGCTGCTGCGCAACGTCCCTGGTCACAACGGTCGCGTGGGCATGTGGGGGATTTCCTATCCTGGGTTTTATGCTTCAGCCGGTGCCATTGATTCGCATCCAGCCTTGAAAGCTATCTCGCCGCAAGCCCCTATCGCGGACTGGTTTCGTGGCGATGATATGCATCGCCACGGTGCATTTAATCTGGAATTGGCATTTGAGTTCTTTTCGATCTTTGGTCTCAAGCGCCCCGTGCCCAGTGACGATGAGCGCTGGGAGCCGTTCGATTTCGGCACAGCCGACCGATATCGTTTTTTCTTAGAGCTAGGACCGCTGGCCCAGGCGCCCGCCCGCTTTCGCGGCCCCGTGCCGTTTTGGAACGACATCGTGGCCCACCCCAACTACGACGCGTTCTGGCAGAGCCGCAACATCCTGCCGCACCTGCGCGGTGTGCGGGCAGCGACCTTGATCGTCGGTGGCTGGTACGACATGGAAGACCTGTACGGCCCGCTTTCGACGTACGAAACGCTGCGCGCCCAAAATCCCGGCACGCCGACGACGCTGTTGATCGGCCCCTGGATCCACGGCGGCTGGTCGCGCACCGACGGAGCGGCCCTGGGCGACAGCGACTTCGGCTTCAAGACCAGCGACACCTATCGCGGCATCGAGCTTGCATTTTTCAAGCACCACCTAAAGGGCGGCCCGGATCCTGCGCTGCCCGCCGCGCAGGTCTTTGAGACGGGTGCCAACCGCTGGCGCCGCTTTGACGCCTGGCCGCCGCGAGACACCCGCGCACAGTCGCTGTATCTGCGCGCTGACCGCCGCCTGTCGTCGAACCCTCCCTCGTCGACGGCAGCGACGGCAGACGCCGACCCAGGCTATGACGAGTACACCAGCGATCCGGCGTACCCCGTGCCCTGTTCCGCCGACGGTTTTTCCGGCTGCTCGCGACGCACCGTGGCGGTCGACCAGCGCTTTGCCGCCGCGCGCCCCGACGTCCGCACGTATCGCACGCCGCCGCTTGAGCGCGATCTGACGCTGGCTGGGCCTATCGAAGCCGAGCTTTGGGTGTCGACGAGCGGGACGGATGCCGACTACGTCGTGAAGATCCTCGACGAAAACCCGCAGCGCCAGCCCGGCCAGGGCAAAGACGGACCCTCGGTCGAGCCGGATCGCAGCGGCCAGCAGACCCTGGTCCGCGTCGAGCCATTCCGCGCCCGCTTTCGCGATAGCTACAGCGAGCCCAAGCCCATGCAGCCAGGGCAGCCGACGCGCATCCGCTTTGTCCTAAACGACGTCTGCCACACCTTCCAGCGCTGGCATCGCTTGGTCGTGCAGGTGCAGTCGAGCCTGTTCCCGTATATCGACCGCAACCCGCAGCGCTTCGTGCCCAACCTGTTTCACGCCCACCCGGCTGACTATGTCGTGGCCACCCATCGCATCCACCGCAGCCCAGCCCAGCCCAGCCGCATCGTCGTTCGCGTCCTGCCCGCCGCCGACGAGTCACCCCGGAAAAACGCCCTGCCATTTCCCGAGTAATTAGCCAATCAGTAAATTGCTATATAACCCATGTTTTCGTTCTGTATTTTGATATTGTTCTGGGCTTTATCCAGCTTGGCACAGCAAGCAGCGGACGGCCCCGACCGAGCAGCCCTTGAGCTTGAGATCGGCGTGATATAAGGCCAAGCGCATGTTGGGCGTGCAGGTAAGTCCGCTGCTTCCGTCGCTGGCGCGCGTCGCGCTGCTGCTGGTTGGCTTTGTCCTGCCGGGCTATGGCGTGGCTGCGTGGCTGCTTGCGCCGCCCACGACGACGGCCGTGGACGAAGACCGCATCGGCCTGCGTGTTCTTCTGGGCTTTGTGCTGTCGTTCGCACTGTTTGCACTGCTGACTGCGCCGTCGCTGTGGCTTGGCCACTCGTATGCTGCAGTGCAAAGCCGCGTGCTTTGGGCTTGGCTGGGCTATGCACTTTTGGGGCTGCTGGGCCTGTGGCGCGCCCGCCAGTCTGCGACGTCTCAGCTTCCGACCTTGCCGGCTGCGTCGGTCCCTAGCGAGCTTGCACAGAGCATCGCGCAGCCGCAGCCAGGCCCGCTTGCCGGCTTGCGCCTGCTTCCCGGCCTGGGCTATTTCGCCGTCGGTCTGGTGGGGATCTTTGTCTATGCCAAGTACGAGCCAGCCCGCGTGGCGGTGCTGTCTCTGCTGCCGGTTCTTGTGGCCTTGGGTCTGTGGCGCCTCCGTCGCCATCCCCGCCAGCGAATACATGCAGCCGCCGATGGCATTGGCGATGCGGTGTCCCCCTTGGCGCCGCCTGAGCCCCGCGCCGAAGACGTCCGGCGGCCCCCGCGATCGTGGCAAGCCTTGGCCCTCGCCGCCGTGGCGCTGCAAGGCGGCTTGATGACGCTGTACGACCGACCCGACTGGGACGACTGCTATTACCTGGCGGCGGCGCTCGACTATCCACAGGCCGCGTCGCTGAACCAGCAGGAACCAACCCATCGCGAGGGCCTTGCCGTGCCGCCGCAGCAGCGCACGCTGTGCTGGGTCTTGTGGGGCGCGATGCTAAGCCACCTGTCCGGCGTATCGCCGATGGGGCTGTTTCGCAGCGTCCTTCCGCTGGGCCTGCTGCCGCTTCTTTACATCGCGTATGCGACGCTGCTTTCGCGCCTGCTCGTCCCCCGCTTGCTACCCCTGGCTATCGTCCTGCTCTCCCTGGTTCATACCGTCGGGATTGGCCACCACGATGGAGCCCTGAACTTTGCACTGCCGCGCCTGGGCCAAGGCAAAGCCGTGCTGCTGCATATCGCGCTGCCGCTTCTGTCCGCTCTGCTGCTGCGCATCGCGGCATCCCCCGCGCGTCCGTCGCTGCGTCAAGTGATCACAGTCCTGATTACGGTCCTGTTCGCGATTGGAGTCAGCTTGAGCGCGCTGTTTCTCGGCGTCGCGCTTCTGTGCAGCCTGGGCCTGGCTCTGCTTTGGGCCGAGCCAAGCGTTCGCCGTCGCCTGCAGCTAGCGGGAGTCCTGGGGCTTTCGGTCGCGCCGCTTTTTGCCGTCGGTCTGTGGCTGCGTCCGGCGACCCAAGCCGACGCCCTGCTGGTCTCGACACCGACGGTCAATACAAGCTGGCTGAGCACGCTGGTTGGCTATCTAGGCAGCGGCGCTAGCGAGCTTTTATGGATGCTTGTTCTGCCCGCGCTGGCGTTTCTGGTGCGCCATGCCAGCGCCCGCACGTATCTGCTCGTCTTTCCCGCGTGCTTGCTTGCGGGCTTTGCCAACCCGCTCTTGTTTCACGTCGTGGCGCGCTCGCTGTCTTCCTATCCAACGTACCTGCGCATCTTGTGGCTGTTTCCGGTGGGCGTCGGTCTGAGCGTGGCCTTGGTGCTGGGCTGCGTCGCTCTTGCCGACAGCATGCGCCGCACGCAGCGCCGCCCCGCGTGGCTGCATACGCCACTTCCGTGGATCGTCGCTGCAGGGCTGGTCTTTGCCGCGCTGCCTGGACTGTTCGTCTTTGGCCCGAAAAACAGCTTTATTGGTCCGCTCGGCACGCCGCATCGCACACAGAACTTCGACCGCCTGCCCGAGGATCTGCGGCCGCTGGCCTGGACGCTGCTTCAGGCCGCAGATGGCTCGCAGCGCATCTTGTGTAACGAGCAAGTCGCGTCGTTCTTGGCGCCGTTTTCCGATCGCCTGCGCTTTGTGCAGACGCGCACTTCGTACACCGCGATCTGGTTTGCCACGGCCGGCCGGACCCAGGAAGGCGTCGAGCGCGCCCTCTTAGGCAGCCTGCCGCGCGTCGGCGATATCGGCGGCCCGCACGAAGCGGACAACTGGCTTGAGCTGCGCATGACGCTCGGTGACACCACGCTCTCCCGCGCCTTCGCACCGGCCATGGCCAGCGCCTCGCGCGATCTGCGCACCCTGCTTGCGCGCTATCACGTTCGCTATGTCGTCCTGGGACCGGGCGACCGCGGCGCTGACACGCTACGCGCGCTGGGCTACACGACCGCTCGCTCACAAGGCCGCTTCTTGCTGCTGCAAGCACCTGAGCCACTTTGGGCCACCCCGTAAGCGCTGCCGGCCCCAGAAGACGCGCTGCCCTTGAAGTACCAGGTCCTGGGTGCGCGGGTATTCGCGACAGCGTCGAGCAAAGGACTAGATCGCCACCTGGCAAGCGCACGGCGCCGACGAGGCAATCGTCCATACCCGCAAGGATCTTGCAGCCAGATCGTCGGCCTGTTCCGGGGCTCGTTCGCGCTGCCCGATCCGGCTGCGAACCGCACGCCTGCGCAGCGCTGGTTCAACTGGATCGCCGAAGCCAGGCCAGACCTCACATCGACAGCATCTTGCCGCTTGCCTGCGCCGCCGCCGAAAGCCTTGCGCGCATGGCGAACCGCGACGTCAAAGGCAAGGTTGTCCTACAGATCGCGTCGGCATCCAGCCCAGCGTGAGCCGAGTCGTGAGCGGATTAGCGAAGCAGCCCGCAGGGATCTCGATCGGCCTCACGGCGTCGTGTTCAGCAGGACCCGCAGCGACTTGTACTGCTCGACCATCGCCAGATCAGCTTTGCCATCTTTGTTCACGTCAGCGATCTGCAAGCTTGCGGTCGCGCTAGCTCCGCTGATGCGCTGCGGAGGCACGGACAGCGAACGCGTGCCACGACTCGAAACGACATACAGATCGCCGTATTGATCAAAAAAGACGATGTCCGTGGCGCCATCGCCATCGACATCCCCCGCGACAAGCTCGCGCGGCTCGGCTGCCGTCGACAGTGACGCCAACGCCGGAAAGCCCCCTTGGCCATTGCCAAATAACAGCGCAATGCGGTTATTTCCCGTGGTGCCTATCGCTAAATCAAGCCGGCCGTCGCAGTCAAAGTCTCCGCTTGTGATGCCATAGACATATTGTCCAGTGGCCAGTGGGTATTCTTGCCGCATATATGTCTGACTGCTGTTATCGCGATTGTAATAGACATACACGCTGCTTTCCCCCGTCGCGATCGTCGCCAAATCGACAGTGCCATCGCCATTGAAGTCGCCGCTGACCAGGCTCGACAGCGCGCGGCTGTTGGGCACGCCCTGCCCCGCC
>CAZKOY010000168.1:0-11295 GCA_964554495.1 uncultured Myxococcales bacterium | reverse complement strand
GTATACGTGTCCCGTTTGCGGAAGCGCATCGCGCTCGCCAACGAGCTTGTAGCCAAAGGCCGCTAAACGTCTCGACGGTGCGATTGAGCTGCGCCGGGGGAGAACGACCATGGGACTGCACAGCCGTACTGCCCGCTGACAAGTCACGCTGACACCGCCTGTGGCATGAGAGAAGCCGAATTCTGCAAAGAGATCCGCCACCTAGGCGAGCGCGTCTGACCCCGCAGCTGACACAATCGTTGACCCAGTGTCCCTGCGCGAGCTTCTAGGCAGGCTACTGCACGACTCGAAAGCGCATCTTCCACCTGGTGTTTCGCCGACTGTTCGACAGAAAGCCGCGAGCGCGCGGATGTTGGCTGGGCTTTCCTGATGGCACCGGAGCTCTGGCACTTTGCTTGCTCTCCTTGGGGAACAACAACGCTTCGCCAGAGGACGACCATGGATACGCTCAAAACTCCCCGTAAGCGCCGCCTTGTCAATGCAGCAGCTGGCCCCTTGGTGCGGGCCTTCGTGCAGGGTCGATGGATCACCCTGCGGACTGAGAAGCTGGGCCGATCGAAGCTCTTCTTGCGGGCCAAACAGCACGTTCCGGCACGGGCTTTCTTTGAAATGCAGATCGAGCTTTCGCCTGGCACGGCGCCGCTGCGTGTGCTCGCCAGCTCGTCCTTTGTGGAAAGATCGGCCGCGGGCTTTGGTGTTGGCGTGGATCTCTCCAGCATGTCCACGGAAGATCAGCAGCGTTGGAATCAGTATCTGGCTCAGGTGCCGCAGCTCGCGGCTTTGACTGCAAGCTCTGGAGCCCAGCTTCGCGCGGTCACGCAGTCCCGCGGGGGCTCCGTTGTGGTGGTGGCGCAGGCGCTGTCGGCACGAGCCATCATTCGGCTGCAGGAGGCAGGCCTCGGGGTGGAGGCGGTGGCGACTTGCGATGAGGCCCTGCAGCGCGCTCGGAGCGGTGAGGTGGGGATGGTTGTCAGCCATAGCCATGGCGCCGCCGATGGTCTGGGCCTGGCCCTGTGCAAAGAGTTGCATCGCGAATGCCCAGGAGTGCTGTTCGTCCTGCAGACGGGGCGGGACGTCGTGGAACAGTTCGAACGCGGCATCCAGGCCGGCGCAGCGCTGGTGATTGGTACACCGTGCAGCGAGGAGCTGCTCCTCACTCGCCTACTTGATCAATACCAGCGGGAGGTCGCTTTGCCTGCGCGCGTGGACGTCTCTGCGCTGGCACTGGCGATCGACTCAGGGTACTCCCGTCGCTCTCTGCTGGCTCAGCTAGCAAGCTGGGCGTTTGCCGGACTCCTAAGCGCGCGGCAGCTTCTGGGCGCCTGGGCCGCATAATAAGAGCTCCGCTTTCGGGCTCGTCCATTCCCGAACAAGTGAACTGCCGATGATGCTGCCGCTACAGCTTTCCCATCGCGCGCACTTTTTCTAGGTCGATGTTGTAGCGGGCTAGCAGGCGTCTGAACTGCGTACGGTGAACGCCAAGCGCTCGGGCGGCAGCTGAGATGTTTACGTCCGATTCGATGAGTGCAGCTACGATCTGGGCGCGCGAAGGTTGCTCGCTGTCGGCATGCGGCTCGGTTCGGCGGAGGCCACGAGGTGCTGAGTGATTGACCGGCGTGGCTTCGGCACTCCCGACTGCCACCGGTGCTGGCGCCGCGACTGGGGAGTTTGCGGACAGGGGACTAGCAGGCTCGTCGCCCGCCTTGGCTTGGGCCGTGTTCGACAGGATCTGAATCGCTGCGCCCGCACCCGCGCGCAGGTGTTTCGAGCTGACCCGCTCGTCATCTACTGCCCGCGCAGTCAGAGCCGCAGCGCTGACCTCCGCTTGCAGTTCACGCACATTGCCGGGCCACTCTCGCAACAGGCATAGCTCTACCAGCGACACGTCAATTTTCAGACTCGGGGTTGTTGCTTGAACAACCTTTTGGATTAGCCAGGGGATTTCCTCTCTGCGCTTGCGGAGGGGCGGCACACTGACCTGGGGCATTCCAATGCGGAAGTACAAGTCGGCACGAAACCGCGAAGCTTCGACGAGCGCACGCAAGTCCTTGTGTGTTGCCGAGCAGACACCGAACTGCACCTTGCGCGGGCGAGTAGCACCCACAGGAAGCACTTCACCGCTCTCGATCGCCCGCAGCAACTTCCCCTGTACGATGTTGTCGAGATCCGCGATTTCGTCGAGAAATAGCGTGCCGCCATGGGCTGCCTCGATGTAGCCCTCGCTATCAGCAGTCGCGCCAGAAAAGGCTCCCTTGCGCGCCCCAAACAGCAGGCGTTCGGCAATTCCTTCGGGAATGGCGGCGCAGTTGACGGCGACAAAGGGGCCGCTGTGCTGCGGACCTGCGCGATGAAATGTCTGAGCGATGGACTCTTTGCCTGCGCCACTTTCACCTGAGATAAATAGCGTGCGGCTGGCTTGGCCGAGCTGAGCCACCGTGCGCAATGTCTGCTGCAGCGCTGGGCCCTCCACTCGCTCGTGTTCCACTCTGACGCCGAGCAGGCGGTAGGGCCGAACATCGCTGGAGCACAGAAACAGACTGTGGCCGAATCGCGCGAGGGTATTCGGCGGCACGTGGCGCGTGCCGCGCAGGGGCACGCCATCGAGCCAAGTGCCGTTTCGGCTGTCCAAGTCTCTGATCTCGAAGAGACCGTCCCGGTAGGCAACCTGTGCGTGTCGCCGCGACATCATGTGATCGGCGTACGTCGAGAGCTCGCCAAGGCCACGGCCGATATCCACGGCCTCAGTGCCAAGGGGAATCACCGCTAGCGCGGGCTGGCCCGCCAAGCAGATGAAAACAAGTCCGGGCTCGGGCTTGGTCGAGGATGCCGTCACGCCATCGAGGCCCTCCCCCGAAGGCTCGTGGGTAGAGTCAAGGTTTCCGACATGCATGGGGCTGCCTCAAGGGATCACGACGCATTGCGGATGCCATTTTAGGCGAAGCTGAGTACAAGATGCGCGATCTTGTCGGTATTGAACGGCAGCGACGCAATACGAGATGTTAAAATCGCTCGAATGCTCGACTCGGAGGAAGAGAATCGCGTCCTGAAGCTGGCCCTTGAGAAGGGCTGGCTTTCGGAAACCGAGCTGGCTCCGGTGTCGGGGCCGTTTCCTCCGGTCGCTACTACCGTGCGGTTTGGCCAGCGTATCGATGTCCTGGTCCATGCCGGGGTGCTGCGTCCGATCGATATTGAGCAAATCCTCAGCGAAGTTCGGAATCCCCAGACCTCCGTGCACGCGACGCCCGACCCCAAAATTGCGGAGACGCAGGATGAGTTTGCTTCCACACTAAGCCCGGCTCCGACTGTGCACGAGTCGGTCGGGAGCGTGGCGACTCCACCGCAGGAGGGCGAGCCGCCGTTTGTTCCTCCTATCTCAGGTTGGGAACGCTACGAGATCCTGGGCCTGCTGGGGAAGGGGGGCATGGGCACCGTGTACAAGGCGCGGGATCTGCGCCTTGGGCGCCTTGTCGCGCTGAAGTTTATCCGCATCGAACACAGTGCCTCGGTACAGCGCTTCCTGCAGGAAGCGCGGGCACAGGCCCGCATCGACCACGAACATATCTGCAAGGTGTATGAGGTCGGGGAGGTCGAAGGCAAGCCGTACATTGCGATGGAGCTTCTCGACGGCTTTCCCTTGCAGAAGGTGATTGACCAGCTTCGTCTCGAAGAAAAAGTCTATATCGTGCGCGACACGGCCCGCGCCCTACACGCTGCTCACCGCCAGGGGGTTATCCACCGCGATGTCAAGCCGAGCAACGTCATGGTCAAGCGCGATGAACAGGGTCTATGGCGCGCGGTGGTGATGGACTTTGGCCTGGCGCACGACCCAGAAGCAGAAGAGCAGCTGACCAAGTCTGGCATGGTGATGGGCACGCCGGCCTACATGTCTCCCGAGCAAGCCCGCGGCGATATTCGACAGGTCGATCGACGATCCGATATCTACGGCTTGGGGGCAGTGCTCTATGAACTCCTAACCGGCAGTCCTCCGTTCGTTGGGGAAAACTCCGTGGCCATGGTCGTCCAGGTCCTGATGGAGGATCCCGTCGACGTCCGCGAGCTGGTTCCGACGATTCCTGCAGACCTCGCCATCATCACGATGAAGTGTCTGGAGAAGGAGCTGAGCCACCGATATGAATCCGCACTGGCGCTAGCGGATGATCTGCAAGCCTATCTGGCGGCCGAGCCCATTTCTGCCCGGAGTCCGTCGTTCCTTTACCGAATCCGGAAGCGAGTACGAAAGCATCAGTCCTCTGTGATGCTGGCAAGTTTGACGACGGCAGCAGTCCTTCTTGCGCTGCTTGGGGTGAATTACTTCCAGAATCGCCGCCGGCTCGATTCGATGTGCGCCGGAGGACGGGGCAAGCTCGCGGGTGTCTGGGATGATGCTCGGAAGAGCACAATCCGCTCTGCATTTCTTTCGACTGGCCTCGCCTATGCCCAGGAGTCCTGGCCGCGAATCGAGGAAGCCCTCGACCGATATACCGGGGCCTGGGTCGACATGCATAACGAATCCTGCCGAGCCACCCACATCCGTGGCGAGCAGTCCCAGTCGCTCTTGGATCTCCGCATGCTGTGCCTGAATCGACGCATGCAGGAAGTGAGCGCGTTCGTTCAGCAGCTTTCACAACCCGACACCGCGATCGTTGAGCGGGCCGTGCAGTCCTCGCGGGATTTTCCGCCTCTCTCTAGCTGCGCCGATATCCAGGCACTGGCAGCCTCCGTTGCACCGCCAGAAAACCCAACCACCCGTGCGCAGGTCAGCGATCTCTATCGCCAGCTCGCAGAGATTCGAGCTGCAACCAAGCTAGGCAAATACTCCGAGGTTATTAAGCGGGCCAAGGCGGCGGTGGAGAAGGCGCAGGGGCTTGGCTATCGCCCTGCCGAGGCTGAGGCGCTCTATCTGCTGGGCGATCTGGAGCAGCTAAGTGGGGACGCCGCTGCCGCTGAGCAGACACTTTACCGGGCTGCTGTGGCCGCCAAGGCAGGGCGACATCATCAGGTCGAAGCCCAGGCGTGGGCCAACTTGACGCTCGTGGTCGGATATCAGCTTCGGCGGCCGGCGGAGGGGCACAAGTGGGGGGAGCTTGCTAGAGCCGCCGTAGATGCCACCCTGGGTAATGAGGCGGTCAAGGCAGATCTCCTCAACAGCCTGGGCAATATCTTGATTCGGGAGGAGCGCTACACCGACGCGGTGAGCAACTTGCGGGAAGCTCATGCGCTGCGCGAGAAACTGCTTGGTCCGGCACATCTTGAAGTCGCTGGCGATCTGAACGACATCGCCACCGCACTGCGCAAGCAAGGCAAGCTGGATGAAGCGCTGTCCACGTACTTCCAAGCACTGCGTATTCAGGAAAAGATCCTTCCGCCAGGGCATCCGATTCTGGCCAGCAAGCTAAACAACATCGCCTTGGTACTGCGCGATCAGGGCAAGTATGAGGAGGCCGCGCAGTACATGCAGCAGGCCCTTTCGATCAGGCGTGCTGCGTTCGGCGAAGCTCATCCCAAGAGCCTGGAAGCGTGGAGCAACCTAGCGAGCATCTATCAGCGGCAGGGGCGGAATCCGGACGCGCGGAATATTTACCAGCAGGTACTCGCGCTGCCACAAAGCGGCGCCGATCCCGCAGTCCTGGCGCGGACACGCTTCGGCTTGGCTACGGCGCTGTGGAGCCTGAATCAGGAGCGGCCGCGCGCCGTGCAGCTAGCCACGGCCGCGCGCGACGCGCTGATGCAATTGGGCGATGCGGGCAAGACTGATCTCGGTCGCGTCGATGCGTGGCTGGCCGAGATCCAGACCTCCACGCCCAAACCGTAGATCCTCAGTCCGCATCCTGGCCGACGCCAAGGGGATTTGCAGCCAGTCGTCGCGAGTTCTGGATGGTGACGACAAATGCCTGCTGCAGCTTGTGCAGCCCGCCGTCGCGGCGAACGTGCACCTCGACGACATAATTGCCGCTTGGGGGCCGACCTAGATCAAGCTCCACCGCGCGATCCTCCGCGGCCTGCCTCTGTGCCGTGAGGGGACGTTGCGCCAGCTTGGCAACAATTCGCGAGTTGGCGGCAGTGACGGCTACTGCATCGACGTCAAAGTCGTCCCCTGGCTGCACCACCCTGGCCCGAAGGACAAGCTGAGATGGTTCATCAGAGTTTTGATTGGATGCAATCAAGCCCATGTCGCACAAGATTGGCGATACACACTCCCCTTGGACTGTTGGGGGAGACTTCGATGGTCTTTGCTCCTGCGCTTCCATAGTCGTGTGCTCTTTCGTTTTTCAGTGGCCTGTTGGGTCTGGTTTCCTCATGCATCAGGCGGGCCAAGTGGGAGCCGAGCCGCTGGATCTCCAAGCAGAACGAAACCTGCAAGATCCTGACGCAGCATCCACAAGTGACCTAGCTGGGCCGAATGGATGGGTCTCTGTGAGGCTTCCGCGGTGTCGTACAGATCGGTGAGGTGTACGTGGGTCTGTTGCAGCGCCTGGAGCAGCTGTGCATAGGCCAAGCCGACCCGGCCTTGTCGAGCCAGCGTACGTAGGACGCCAAAGAATGCATCTGGGCGGCTGCGTTCTTGACCGGTGTCGAGATCCTGAAAACTGTAGGTCCAAGCGAGATCAAGGTGGCCGATGCAGGCAAGCGGTCCTTCCGGGTGAGCAAGCGCGGCCTGTGGCAGGGCCGCAATGAACGGCCGCTCTCTATCAGTCGGCAGCGAACGGAGGACGCTCTCTGCCGACCCGGCGAATTCTTCGCATGCAACCAGGCGCTCTAGCCAGTGACGGTAGTGGCTGACGCGCGGAGTACCAGCCCCATGGCACGCGAGCAGGACCCAGATTCCGCCAGGGAGGAAGGATGGCATGGCGGAAAGATCGCGACCATACAGACGATCCTTGCTGGTGGCGAAGCACAGGGCGCCCTGTTCAGCTCGTTGCTGGTCGCTATTTTCACGCGGCCATCCACGCCGCGGACCGCCGTAACCATGGCTTACAGAAAAAAGGACGGTCGGAACCCCCGTCGTGGCCTGGGCAAGCAGCTGCTGTCGTTCAGTTAACCAGGCCTCTTCGGTCTGATTGATATCGCTCAAGGGAAAGCGTTGGCCCGCGCGGGCCGCCAGCGCAAAGAGCGGATTCACAAGTACATCCATCGCCGTATTCGTTGCCGCAGTGCCGTCGTTTACGACGAGTAGCCGCGCGCGGGCTTTCTTGTGCGGCGATGGCGTGCTTTCCCAGCGCAGCACTTTTTCGGCGTATTTGCGATACGCAGCAAAGTCCGGTTCTCCCCCCGGGAGACTGAAGGCCAGACGCCCCACCAGGCGATCGATGAAGATGCGATGGATCGACTCTGGAACTTCATGCAGATCCCCAAGGATCAGCAAATAGGTGGGCCGGTCCCAGTCCGCGATGGTTTCGTAGCATTCATCCCGCCAAGCACGGGCTGCTTCCGAAGAAAGGTCGCTGCCAGAGGGAACACGCAGCACGATGATCTGCTCTTTGGGGATGTCTTGCTGCCGGGCTCGCTGCTCGATGAGTGGGGCTACGCAGTCGAGCAGCCGATCCCCTAAGGGCCCCAGGGGCACGATGAGGCCCCAGCGCTGCGCACTCAGGTCGTCCCCAGACGCCAGAGCGTCGGTGAAGCCCTTCTCGGTGGATGCCTGAGCCTCAATCTTGGGCATCGCCGAGATGGCCTCATCGGCAGTGCCCTCTAGGAGGGCCACCTGATCGTCGAACTGTAGGAGTGGCTGCGGCAGGACAGGAGGACGGGGCATCAGATCGCTCCAAAGAGGGCATGTTATCCGGTGTTCTACCGGTTGTCTGCCTCGGGCCCAAAGCTGCGTCTTTTCGATGGCCTATGCCTCGAAACGCGAGCGGCTGCCTGGTCCGTGCTCCTGGCTGCGCCACCACCGACTCGGCGTGACGAACTGAGGACGACGCTAGCTGTCGTCCCGGAGGGGCTCGATCGTGGCCAAGAGCTTGGCCAGGCCGCTCTGCGACAGTTGACGCAAAAGATCCTGCACATCGGGCGCCGTGCGTTGCCAAGCTGAAAGCGAGATATGGCGCGCGAGATCGACCGGCATCGGCGCGGTGCTAAGTTCGCTTGCTTGACCCTGCCACAGCGTCGGTAAACGCACCGCTGGATCACCGAGCACGACATAGTCCCGGGCGTCGTTGTGGGCCGTCCAGAGCGAGATCAGATCCTCGGGTAGTGCCGTACTGCTGGTACTTGTGGGTCGCTTCTGCTCTTGCACCCATTGATCGATGCGTTCGGATAGCAGCGTCGATAATTCGGCGTAGCGCTGGTTGAAATACTCCATGGCCAAGCCCACAGGGGCGCCGCTGCACAGGCGCTGTAGCGCACTCTGAAAATCGGCAGTGAGAACCGGCGCCTGCTGCCTTGTGCCAGGAGGCAGGAAGGACAGCGACCAGGCGCGATCGACATGGGCGATGACCGAGAGTGCCGAGCCCTCGCTAAGTCCGCCGAGCAGAGCGCGCGGCAGGCCGCCGACAAACGGCTTCGGGGCGAGGACGTGCGACTTGCCCTCGCGATGGTGGGCGTACGCATCGAGTTTAGGACAGCCGCCGGTGTAGCACGAGAAGCAGAAGGCGATGAGACCGCTGGCGTCCCCGGGCTCGCGCCGCAGCTGATCGCCCGTGAGAAAAAAGTCCTCGGCCAGTGGGCCGCTCCAGCTCGCGCCCGGCCACTCGGCGCAGACCAGTCCGCCTTGTCGTTCGTACTGCAGCGGGTCGCTCGCCTCGTACTCCAGACCGTGCGCCGCGGTCAGCAGCAGCGACGGCGTATTGCTACCTCCCAGCCAGCTGCGCAGCGTCTTGCGGTCGGCCTGAGCGCGCAGCGCCGTTTGCACATCAAGCCCGGGCATCGCCTGCTGCAGGCCGTTAAAAAGCGGCACGACAAGCTGGTTGCAGCTCTGCTCGCTGGCTAGATCATTTTCGTTCGATGGGGCCCAGAGGGCGACGCGGCGCGGTCGCGGGCTGCCCTGCTTCTCGACACGCACGACACTCTCGGCATAGCGGCGATACTCAGCGAGATCATCAAAGTACAGTCGCCCGACGGCGTACTGCACATCGAGGTGGGTCTGGAAATTCCAGGGGATCTGCTCGGGGCTGCCGATCAGCAAGAGGTAGTAGGGCAGCCTCTCCGGATCGACGGCGCCAGCGGTGGCGGTCCTGAGACGGGCAAGGAAGCTCAGCTTGCTCTCGCGAGGGCGATAGCCCAGGTTTCCCAGGAGCGGCTCGTGATAGCGCTTGCCGGCCTGCTCGCAGCGCCAGGCCACCAAGGGCGCGAGCTGGGCCAAGATGGCGTTCGCTAGCGGCGCACTGGCCTCAGATTCATAGGGAAAGACTAGTCCCCACCCAGCCTGCTGCAGCTTCTCGGGATCGATCCCGGCTTTGACGCTGCGCAGCTGACGTAGATCGCGCTCGCGCTGGCGCTCACGCTTGAGGTCATCGATGCGTTCTGCTAGGGCGTCCAGAGCCGCTGGCTGACGACTCTCCCAACCAGCGTGCCGAGCTTGGTCATGGCGCTGCTCGGTGTTGTGGAGTTCCGTCTCAATCGCCGCCAGTTGGACGGCGGCCTGCGCTGCACGTCGTCGCTCGCGGTCCTGCTCCTGTTTGCTCTGCAGGATGGTGCGCAGGTCGCTGCGGACCGCTTCTTCGTTGGCGCGGCTCTCCGGATCTTGGACGAGCGCTAGCTCATCCGCTTCGATGGTGATGGCCTTGCCGGTGGCGGCGTTGAGTCCTGGCGGGGTAAGCAGCATGATGGTGGCTCGCGGCTCGAAGTTGGCAGTGACTTTATCGCATTGCACGCGCCGCTGGCGACGCAAGTATACGATGGTAACGGTCGCGGTCATTGCAGCGCCTGCGACTTCTAAATGTCCAGCTGATCTCCTCGGATTGTCGCCGGTGGGGCGTTCGACCCGGTGCAGTCCCGTCCCCCCTGGCGTCGAGCGATGGCCAGTGAAGTGGTTGAGTCCTGTCGCCAGATCATGTCCGAACGCACCTTGCGGCCTGTAAGTGCGCGAATTAGGACTCGTATTTCGTATGTGCCCCGACCGTCCCCGAGCCTCGGATATTCTTGTTTTTTCTGAAGTAGTTTGGCGTAGCCCGGCAGGGGTGGCCGCGGCGAATGGGGGAGGCATGGAGACGACGGTAGTGCGATCGGCGGCATGGGTCGTGGCCCTGGTTTTGGGTTCGGCCCTGGTGCATATCGGCGTTGGGTTTCTGACCAACCAGATGGTCGAGCAGCGCATGAAACAGTACGAGCAGCGCTGGAAAGAGGAAGACGCGCGGATCCACAAGCTGGAGTCAGAGATCCAGCGTCTGGAGAAGCAGCGGGACGCCCTGCAAGCAGCCGCGCGAGACGAAGTGAACCAGGCAGCGGCGATCAGTGCGCAGGGTGCGCAGCGTGAGGAAGAGTTGCGCAAAACCCCTCTGACACCAGAAGAGACCGCGCGCAACAACGGAACCAGGCCCGTGCGAACCACGCCCATCGTAACCGGGGCGACCAAGGGGCAACTTCACTGGGGCCCCAAGCCGAACCCAGCCCAAGTGGTGGATAGCAAAAGCTCGGTGGGCGGCGCCGGCCCGGCCGGAGCGTTGCCGTGATGTGGTGTCAGCGAGTAGTGGTCGTGCTAGGTCTGCTGGCCGCACAGCCGGCAGCGGCACAGCCGGTGCCACGGGCAGCTGGCAACGGGCAGTCCGCCGCAGCGCTGCCGCAGGGGCCTCAAGCCGTGGGCGGTGTGCCAGCTAGCGGTACGCCCGCTCCGCCGCCGCAGATTGTGCCCCATGAGCAGTGGCTGATCCGGCCCTATTCCAAACCTAGAGTGGGTGTGTACTACGGCTGTCAGGTGCAGGTACCGCAGGACAGCGCGCAGGAAAAACGAGTGAATCAGGCGGCACCAGTGGGGCGCTTTGTCGATCCGAAAAAGACCATCGTGCCAGTTCCGTCCACTCCGCCCGTCACTTCAGCCCGGATGTGGTGCCGTGACGAGACCGGCGAGCGCGAGGTCGATCTGCTAGCCAATCACGATCAGACAGTATCTCAGACGCTGCAGCACGTCACGCAGGCGTACCGCCTGTTGCAGCAATCTGCAGTGCTGGATCTTGAAATTGGCCAGAAACGTGCTGCGCTCAGCGACGATCTGAAACAGCAGGTGGCACTCCTGCGCGACGACGTCCGGAAAGAAACGGCAGCGAATACCTCGCGTCAGACCTGGATGATCGCCGGCTGGAGCCTTGCGGGCGCTTTCTTGCTGACTACGGTCACGCTCACCACCGTCGTGGTTCTCAAATA
>CAZKOY010000167.1:0-11302 GCA_964554495.1 uncultured Myxococcales bacterium | reverse complement strand
ATGCCGGCATCGCGGCGCAGCTTTCGATCACGCTGCAGAACTCGAAGCTGTACGAGCGCATGAAAGAACGCGACCGCTTGGCGGCGCTGGGGCAGATGGCGGCCGGCCTGGCGCACGAGATCCGAAACCCGCTGGGCGCGATCAAAGGCGCGGCCGAGCTGATTGCTCCAGGACGCGATGGACGGCTGCCGGCCGACGAAGACATCGCCGATTTTTCGCGCATCATCCTGGAAGAGACGCGGCGACTGGGGCGCGTCGTGTCGCAGTTTCTCGACTATGCGCGACCTCTGCGCGGTGACTATCAGCCGCTTTCCATCAACGACGTCGTGCGCCGCACCGAAGCGCTCTTGCGTCCGCTCTCCGAGGAGATGAAAAACGACAGCCCGCCCGGCTTCGTCCCGCCCGAGATCGTCGTGCAGCTAGCCGACGATCTGCCGAAGATGCGCGGCGATGCCGAGCAGCTTCGCCAAGTGTTTCTGAACCTGGGGCTAAACGCGCTGCAGGCCATGGCCGAGCAGAGCCGGGCGGCCCTCGCCGAGAACCCCACGGCCGAGCCGCCGCGCGGTCGCCTGAGCATCAGCACCGGCCTGCGCCACGGTGGTCGCCTGGGCGGCCCGACGCAGCACATCGAGGTGCGCTTCAGCGACAGCGGGCCGGGCCTTTCTTCATCGGTGCAAAAGAACCTGTTTATCCCGTTTTTTACGACCAAAGAGCGCGGCACCGGCCTGGGCCTGGCCATCAGCCAGCGCATCGTCGAAAACCACGACGGCTTCATCGAAGTGCGCACGCGTACCGGATCGCCCGGCAGCAGCACCACCGCCAGCCTTGCCCCCGCAGGCGGAGCCAGCAGCAGCGGCAACACGCAGGCTCTGCCGACCAGCGGAATCGTCGCCACCACCGGCAGCAGCACCACCGGCAGCACCGCGGCCACCAGCAGCGGCACCACCTTCTTGGTCGTCCTGCCGGTCACGGATTAAGCGCGCTGCGTGGTTACTTCACGCGCTCGCTGTGATACCGTGCCGCGCTATGTCCTCGTCGCTATCCGCAGATCAAACCGTGTCCACTGGCAGCCAGACTTCTGACAAGCCGGGCGACAAGTACGACCCGCGCGAAGTCGAGCCGCGCTGGCAGCGCGCCTGGCAGGATGCCGGGCTGTTTTCATCGTCGGCCCAGGGCAGCGATCGGCCCAAGTTCTTCTTGATGGAAATGTTCCCGTATCCATCGGGACGCATCCACATGGGGCACGTGCGCAACTATTCCATCGGCGACGTGCTAGCCCGCGGCTATCGCATGCGCGGCTATCGCGTGCTGTACCCGATGGGCTGGGACGCGTTCGGTCTGCCGGCGGAAAACGCGGCGATCAAGGCCGGCGTTCACCCGCGCATCTGGACGGAAAAAAACATCGACGCGATGAAGGGGCCGCTGGTGCGCCTGGGCCAGTCGTACGACTGGAGCCACGAGCTCTGCACCTGCGACCCCAGCTATTTCGTGCATGAGCAGCGCATCTTCATCGAGATGTGGAAGCGCGGCATGGCGTATCGCAAAGGCGCGCTGGTCAACTGGTGCCCGCAGTGCGCGACGGTGCTGGCCAATGAACAGGTCGAAGACGGCCTGTGCTGGCGCTGTCAGTCGGTGGTCGTGCAGCGCGAGCTTGTGCAGTGGTTCATTCGCATCACGGCGTATGCGCAAGAGATCCTCGACGACATCGCAAAGCTAAACGGCAAGTGGCCGGACAAAGTGCTGTCGATGCAGACCAACTGGATCGGCCGCTCTGAAGGCGCCCGCATCAAGTTCGCGCTGGCGCAGCCGCTTTCTGCCGACGAGTCCGGGGCGGCGACGTCCGAAATCGAGGTCTTCACGACGCGCCCGGATACGCTGTTTGGCGCGACGTTCATGTCGATCGCGGCCGAGCATCCGCTGGCCCTGCGCTTGGCCCGCGGCACGGGGCGCGAAGCGGAAGTCACGGCGTTCGTCAACAAGGTGCGCGCCGAAGACAAGATCCGCCGCGGCGCGGAAGACTATGTCAAAGAGGGCGTCTTTACCGGCGCCTATGTTGTGAACCCAGCGACGGGAAAACAGATCCCGGTATACATCGCGAACTTTGTGCTGATGGACTACGGCACGGGCGCGGTGATGGCGGTGCCGGCGCACGATCAGCGCGACTTCGAGTTCGCGCGCAAATACAGCCTGCCGCTTGCTGTCGTGATCTCGCCGCCGGATCGGACGCTCGATGTCGCGGCGATGGATGTTGCCTATGTCGAGCCAGGGACGCTGGTCGCATCCGGCCCGTTTGATGGCACGCCCAGCGAAGAGGCCAAAGGCCGCATCACCGCCTGGCTGCGCGAGCGCGGACAGGGCGAGCAGACGGTCAGCTATCGCCTGCGCGACTGGCTGGTGTCGCGGCAGCGTTACTGGGGCTGCCCCATTCCGATGGTCGAGTGCCAAGGCGGCTGCGGCTATCAGCCGGTGCCGGACAGCGAGCTTCCCATCTGCTTGCCCGAAGACGTCGAGTTCATTCCGGGAGGCAAGTCGCCGCTTTCCACGCACCCAACCTGGGCGCAGACCATCTGCCCTGTCTGCAAAGGTCCCGCGCGACGCGAGACCGACACCATGGACGGCTTTATGGAGTCGTCGTGGTACTTCCTGCGCTACACCGCGCCGAACTACAAAGACGGGATTCTCGACGAAAAGGGCCTGTCGTGGATGCCGGTGGATCTGTACGTCGGCGGGTCCGAGCACGCGACCAAGCACCTGATCTATGCGCGGTTTTTCACCAAGATGCTCAGCGACTGGGGCCTTTTGCCCAAGGACCTGCGCGAGCCCTTTTCGCGCCTGCTGACGCAGGGCATGGTGCTCAAAGACGCATATCGCTGCGCCACGCACGACTATCTGTACCCGGAAGAAGTGCAGGACGGAAACTGCAAGCAGTGCGGCCAGCCGGCGCAGCAGCTGCGGCAGATGAAGATGTCCAAGAGCTTCCGCAACGTCGTCGAGCCGATGACGCTCATCGATCGCTACGGTGCGGACACGGTGCGGCTGTTCTGTCTGTTCGCAGCGCCGCCGGATTCGGTACTGGAATGGAGCGAGGCCGGCGTCGAGGGCTGTAGCCGCTTCCTTGGGCGCCTGCATCGCTTGGTGCTGCGAGCGCTTGCGCTGCCGCTTGCTTCCGATGGCAGCGCGACCGGCCCAGAGGATCTAGCCCTGCGGCGCAAGACGCACAAGACGATCCGCCGCGTGACCACGGATCTGTTTGAACGCCTGCAGTACAACACCGCCATCGCGGCGATCATGGAGCTGTGCAACGAGACCGGCGATCGTCTGACGGCGATGGGCCAGGGCGCGGTCTTGAACTTCGCCGTGCGCGAGGCGATCGAGAGCGCCGTGCTGCTTTTGTGTCCGATGGCGCCGCACCTGTGCGAAGAGCTGTGGCGACTGCTGGGAAAACAGGGCTTTGCCGTCGCTGCAGCTTGGCCGATCTGCGACGAAGCCATCGCCCGCGACGATCAAGTGACCGTCGTTGTGCAGGTCAACGGCAAGAAGCGCGGCGAGGTGCTGGTGGCTCCCGATGCTGACGAAGCGACGGTGACCGCGCTGGCCATGGCCGACGCCAACGTGAACCAGCACACAGCGGGCAAGGCCGTGAAAAAAGCAGTGTTCGTCAAAGGCCGCCTGCTAAACCTCGTCGTGGGGTAAATTCAAAAGGTCCATCGAGGTAGGTATGCGGCTCTCGCCGGGACGATGGCTGAACGCCCAGCTGCATCTTTTGTCGTGGCTCGGCGAAGAGCTGCACGGCGAGAGCTTCTTGGCCGAGCAGCGCCCCCAGGGACGTACGGTCGTTGTCAAGGTGCTGTCGTCGGAAGCCTGCCGTACGTCGGCGTTCGTCGAGCGCTTTCGCCGCAGCGCCGAGCGGGCGATGCTCCTCAATCATCGCCATGCCGCCGCTGTGCATGCCTTTGGTGTCCTGCCTGCCTCTTCGGATTCTGCGGGCGTGTCAGCGACGGGGTTCGAGCTCTTGGCCAGCCCACCAGCCATCGCTGTCGCAGGATCAAGCGGACCCGGCATTCCCTGGCTGGCCACCGATCCTCTCGACGGCCCGGATCTGCGCAGCTATCTCAGCGAGGGGGCGACGCCGGATACGCTGGCCGCGCTGCTTTCGCCCGTCGCTGATGTCCTGGATCGCGCCGCGGCCCTGGGCCTTGTGCATGGCGAGCTGATGCCAAGCAGCATCGTCCTTGAGAGAGAAGGCGAGGGGCATCGCGCCGTGCTGACCGATCTGGGCCTAGCCAAGGTACAAGCCGCCGATCTTCTGGATGTGCCTGCGCCGCCGTTTGCGCTGAGCTATCGCAGCCCCGAGCAGTGCGCCGATGGCCAGCACGTCGAGTCGGCATCGGATCGCTATGCGCTGGCCGTGCTGTTGTTTGAAGCAGTGGCCGGGCGACCGCCGTTTGTCGCCGAGAGCCCGCGGGCTCTTTTGCAGCTTCATCGCAGCGCGCCGGTACCGCCTTTGCGAACGATTGCGGCACAGGTGCAAAACGCCGAGGCGCTGGATGCCTTTTTCGTCCGTGCTCTGGCCAAAGAGCCCGCGGCTCGCTTCGTCAGCGCCACCGCCATGCTCGAAGAATTCATGCTGGCCCTGACGGTTGGACAAAAGCCGCAAGTGCGACCGGCGCAGCGTCGACGATCACCGCGCTGGTATCGGCTGTGGCGCGAGACATCCGGCGCGAGCGCCGGCCCCGAGCGAGCCGTACAGACTCTGTCGGCCGGGCAAGGCCACAGCGATCCGGCCAGCGCGCTCGACATCGTCGTCGGACCGCGCGCGGTCTTGGGCAAGCAGAGCGAATGTGACGTGGTCTGCCAAGCGCTGCCGTCGCCGCAGCACGACCTGATCACCGGCACGATCAGTCGCGAGCACGCCGTGCTGATCTGGCTCGACAACCGTCTGCACATCCTCGATCAAAGCAGCAATGGCACGTTCATCGACGAGCGCCGCGTCGGTTCCCGCCTGAGCGCGCTGCCCGACGGATCCGTGCTGCGCTTGGGGCAACATCTGGCCGTGCGCGTCTCGCTGCTTTCCGGCGAGTCCAGCGCGGATCCTCCCCCCGGCGCGCTTCTGCAGCGCACGGATGCCTATGCCCCAGGAGTGCCGCCGACGCTGATGCTGTGGCAGCCGCTGTCGGTGCGAGGGTCGCCGCTGGAACGGCTCGGCGGCGCCCTGCGCCATGGCCAGGTCTGGGTCGCCCATCGCGAGCTGTGGTGGAGCGGCCATCCGACGGTGCTCTGGCAGCGCCAAGATCACAGCAGCGTGCTCGGCCCGGCCCCGCTGCGCGACGGCGATCTGCTGGTCGACCGCGATGTCGTCCTGCGCGTCCAGCACTGACGGCCGCGACAAGACGAAACGGATCGACTCGGCCGAGCGGAGGGAATGTGCGATTTAGCGCTGGCTTCAGCGACTGCGCTGAGTACCATGCCGGCGATGTTGCGAGCGCTTCTTTGTGGGACGGTGCTTTTTGCGTGGGCCTGTGCGACGCCAGCCAAGCAGGCCGTGGGGGATGCAAGTCCCGCGACGGCTGCGCTGCAGGCGGGAACAACCGCGACGCAAGCCGGGACAACCGCGACGCAGGCGGGGCCGACGACAAGCCCAAGCACGGCGAGCCCACGCGGTGTGATCGTGTGGTCGGCACAGACTCGCGGCTCGCTGCCACCGGACCTGCGGCAGGCTCTTGCCGCGACGCTGGTCGAGCCCGATCCAGGACCACTTGCAGCGGCCATCACGACGCTGGTCTCGGCCAAAAAAGCCCTGGCTGAGCTGCGCTGCACCGAGACCCTCAGCCCGGTTGCGCAGGCGATCGATCGGCTGCTGCAAGATCATCGCATCGCGGACACGCAGGTGCTTCTGAGCGAGCTTTACAGCGTGCTTCTGCAGTGCGCCGATCGTCTGAATCAGGGGCCGCTTTCGCGACGAGCGAGCGACGCCCTGTTCGCGCTGCAGGCCCCCGTACCGCCCGATGTCGCGCTGGTCTTGGCCCGGCATCAGAGCCCGCGACGCTATGGCCCGCCGCTGCCGCCCATTCGCGTCGAAAGTGACCCGCCCGGCGCCCTGGTTCGCCGCAACCTGCTTCCCGTCGGTCCCACGCCGGCCGCGGTCGAAGGTGGCGAAGAGCCAGGCCCGACGTATGACCCAACGGTGCCGGCTCATCCGACGGACTTCATCGATGTCGAGCTAGCCGGGTATCGCAAGCTGCACCGCACTCTGCCCGCACGAGGAGAGCTGGTGCTGGCGCTGCGCCCCGAAGATCGACCACCGATCCTTCTGGAACAGGTGGCCTTGCAAGAGCCGGGCAGCGATGCACAGGCGGCGCTTCTGCGGACGCTATCGGACGTGGTTGCGTCCAGCAAGACGCCGTCGTCGCTGCGCCAGATCGTCGTCGTGTGGCCGAAAGAACGAGCCGGAAGTCCCGTGGCGGGCGAAGGGCTTCTGGCCCGCGTCTATGACCTGGATCGACGCGCATGGCAGGGGGCGGCAAACGAAATCAGCGCCGGCCCGGCACCCAGCCAGGCGCAAGCGATCGCCGGTCTTTTGCGACGAGATGATGGGGCAACTCCTGCCGGGGTCGCATCTGCACTTGCCGCCGGGACAGGAAAGCCTGCGACCAGCAAAGACGCCGCTGCCAGCAAAGAGGCCCCGAAAAAGAAGGGCCTGTTCGGCAACACCAAGTGGTACACCTGGGTCGTCGCTGGCGGGGTTGTGGCGCTGATTGCTGGCCTGCTGATCGCCGAAAAAGTCAGCCCGGAAAAAGTGACCATCTCGGCGACCCGCTAAGCGGACGCAGCGGACCATGGCAGCGCGACTTTTGTGCGGCATCTTCGTCGGAGGACAGAGCCGGCGCATGGGCGGGCATCCCAAGGGCCTGCTTCCTGCGCCAAAGAACACGGCAGACACGCCGGCCGAATCGACGAACGCAGCGCCCATCGCGTACAAAACCACGACGCTGGTCGGTCGCTTGGTGACGCTTGCGCAGGGACTGGATCTGCCCGTCTGCTTGGTGGGACAGCATGCCGAGTACGCCGGGCTGGGCCTGCCGCTTCTTGCCGACCAGCCGCCTGGACGCGGGCCGCTAGGTGGGCTGGCGGCGCTGCTATTGGCTGCCCGCGAAACAGAGGCTGAAGGTGCGATCGCGCTTTCGTGCGATCTGCCGTTTTTGGGACCGCGGCTGCTCGCGCGCTTGATCTCGGCGCCGACCGAGCCGTATGTGGCGGCGGCTCCGCGGTGGCAGCCCGCGGATCGTGACGCGCCGATCTGGGAACCGCTTTGCGCCCGCTACTCGATCGCGTTTCTGCCGCTGTTGCAGCAGGCCATGGCGCAGGGTGCTCGCTCGCTGCAGCCGATTCTGTCGCAGGCGGGCACGCTGCCCTTGCCGCTGGACAGCGACGAACAAGCGCAGGTGCGCGACTGGGACAGCCCGGACGATCTGCCAGCCGAGCTGGCCGCCGCGCTGCCTGAGGCTTTGGCCGCCGAGCGAGCCGCCCGGCTTCGTCGTTGACAGGCGGGCGCGGCAGCAAAGATACTGCCCAGCATGTCGTCTAGCCTGGGTGGGGGTCTGTCGCTCGCCGACTTCGACTGTTATGAGCCACGCAAGTGGAAGTCGAACGTCTATAACCGCGAGCGCTTGGAAGTGAAGCAGAAGCTGGTGGCGCTGGCCCGCTCCGTCGGAGGCAGCGTGCTGGGGGCGGACGGCTCACCGCTTTTTGTCGAAGCCTCAGTCGAGCATCCAGCGCTGTGGAACCACAAGCAGGTCGACTCGCAGAGCGTGTACTTTTCGCGACACGAAGCGGCGCGCAAAGAGCTGGACGGCTTTATCGATCGCAGCAAGCCCATGGCGTCGCTCGTCGACGATCCGACGCCGCAGCACAACCATGTGTTTCTGGCCATCACGGTCTCGCACGAGGTGCTTGAGGTCTCGCTGCGCCTGCATCCCGACGCCCGCGTCGATCGCCAGAACCTGGAACGCAAGCTCGACGACTATTACGAAGCCGAGCGCATGGTTGGCCTGCTGTCAGCGCTTTCGCACGGCTATCGCGTCGGCATCACGCCCGAGCTAACGCTGCTTTCCGAGCTAGGCGAAGGCAGCGTCACGCTGGAAGCGCTGCACGAGGTGATCGCCAAGCTGCCGCCGGGGGGCGCGCTGCCCATGCCGGGTCAAGTACCGCGGCTGTTTTACATCGGCATCGCGCTGCCCCGCAGCGAAGCCGTCGCCAAAGAGCCCGCCGAGCTTGCAGCCTGGGTCGGCGAGCGCTTGGCAGAGCTAGCGCCGATCTATCGCTTCCTGGCCTGGTCGCGCGACAACGACTTTGTGTCGATGCGCCAAGTGCTCGACAAAGAAAAGACGGTCAAGCGGCAGCGCGGCCTGCAAAAGGGCGATCGCGTGCGCGTGGTGCGCGGCATGCTGGCCGGCAAAGATGGCCTGGTGCAAGAAGTCGACGCCAAAGGACATCTGAAGGTGTTGGTTGGTAAGATGGTCGTCAAAATTGATGCCGCCGACGTCGACCGACCCGAGTCCTGATTCGTCTTCGCTGATGCCCCCGTTCCGCGTGTCGCCGCTGCACAAGCGACTGCTGGCGCTCTTGATCTTCCTTGCCGTCTTGGCGGTGTTCCGCCATCTGGCGCTGATCCTGGTGACCTTCGTCGTGCTGTCGCGGGCCTTGGCTTTTTTGGGCCAGCACGCGGCGCGCATCGTCGGGCTGCGCGGGCCCGGCAGCGAGAAAAAGGGCGTGCTCTTGGTCCTGCTGCTGGCGATGGTGGGGCTGGGCCTGGGGGTGTGGCTGTTTCTGCATCAGGGCGGCAAGTACTACCAGCAGTTCATGCAGCTTCACGACGGTCAGCCGCTGCCCAAGATCCTCAAAGACTTCCACGAGGATCTGCTGGAGCGCCTGCCGACCTGGCTGCCCGTCGACGGTCTCAAAGAGCGCGTGCCGCATATGGTGCAGCCCGCCGTGGATTACTTGAAAGCGACGGGGCGGGTGCTGATGTACCTGCTCATCGGCTTCATCTTGGCGGTGATCTATGTGCTCGATCGAGCGCCCGTCGATGCCCTGGTGCGCGAGCTTCCCGACGACAGCTTGGCTGGCTCGCTGCGTCGGTATTTCGGCTATCTGTTCGAGGCGATCATCATCACCATCACGCTGCAGGTGCTGGTCGCGCTGGTAAATACGCTGCTCACGCTGCCGGTGCTGCTCGCGCTGGGCCTGCCGCGCATCCCGGCGCTGACCGCGCTGATCTTCTTTTCCAGCTTGGTGCCAGTCGTCGGCAACCTTGTCTCGGGAGCGGTGCTGATCGTCACCAGCTATCTGCACAAGGGCCTGTGGGCCGTGGCCTTTTTTGTCGTGACGACGTTCGTGCTGCACAAGATCGAGGCGTATTACCTAAACCCGCGCTTGGCCGCCCGGCACGTCAATTTGCCGTCGCTGATCTTGGTCGTATCGCTGATCTTGCACGAGCACGTGTTCGGCTTGGTCGGGCTGTTCCTGTCGTTCCCCGTGCTGTACATCGGCCTAAACATCCTGCACGAGATCCGCGCTGTGGCGGCCGGGGTGACGCTGCCGTCCGCGCCCGAGCCTGCGCCCATCGCAGAGCCTGCCGCCACTGCCCCGCCCGCGCGCAGTGGGTCAGCGAAAAAGCGACGGCGCTGATCGCGTCACTGGGCGACTTGGGCTTTGCGGCGGCGGTCCGCCCAAAACGCGATCCGAGCATCGAGCACCCTCGGAATTGAACGACTGGTCAAATCCTAGGTTTTTCGAGTGAGCCTTTGCGATAGGATGGCCTCACGATGGCAAGGCTGTTTCTTTTGCTGCTGCTCGTCTTTGTTTCGCGCCCGGCTCATGCGGCGGAAGCCCTGCTGTTAGAGCCCAAAATCGACGGACCAGCGCTGGCGGCCGAGATCGGCACGCTGCAAGAAGCGGCGATGAAAGCGCTGAAAGCGCAGCAGTTTGGGCTGATCGATGCGCGCGAAGCGCAGAGCGTGATCGCGGGCGAGGCCGCGCTGCGCGACTGCTATTCCGACCTGTGTCTTGAGCGCCTGGGTCGCTTGCTCAACGCCGGGATCGTCGTGCGCTTTCGCGGCAAGGTCATCCTGCCCGAGGCATCCAAGGCCACCGACAAGCAGCCGAGCTGGAAGTTCCGCGTCGATGTTCTCGATGTCGAGGTCGGTGCGACCGGCGCGCAACCCGAAGTGGACTGCACAAACTGCAGCGTCAAGCAGGCGGCGGAAAAGCTCGCCGAGACCATCACCACCGCAGTGCTAGAGACCGCATCGCGCCCACGCGGCATGCTGGAAGTGAAGTCCGAGCCGGCCGGCGCAACCGTGTACGTCGACGGGACTGAGCTGGGCGTGACACCGTATAAGCGCCCCACGTTTGCTGGAACGCGCAAGGTCGTGGTGCGGCACGTCGGGTTCCTTTCGCAGCAGCACGAGGCCAACATTCCCGACGGACAGAAGGCCAAGCTGGACATCAAAATGGTGCCCGGCACCGATCCGGTGTCGGTCGTCGTCGTCGAAAAAGAGCGCACACCGATCTACAAAAAGTGGTGGTTCTGGACGGCGATCGCCGGGGGCGTCTTGGTCGCTGGCGCCGTCACGGCCGGCATCGTTGCCGGCACACGCTCGACCCCGCCCGAGCGCATGGTGCCACCCAACGTCATCATGTTCTGATCGTCGGCAAAACGCCCCCGCCGCTCGACCCTGCCGGACACAGCGGCCCTTTCGCAGGAGCACGTCATGGAACGCCACCCCGTCCCCAAGAAGCCTTCGCGGTCTGTTTTTTCGGACGCCCGCTGGCCGACGCGGATCTCGCATACGGGCCTGGGCGTGCTGCTGTCGCTCGCGGTCGGTTCGTGCCAGTCCGAGCAGGCTGCCATTGGCCCGCTGGTGCGCATCAACCTCAAGCAGCTGCCGAGCAGCGCCAGCAAGGTATCGCTGAAGGTCTCGGCGCAGGGTGAAGACAAAAGCAGCGAGTTCACGAACACGCCCCTCGATCTTTTGGGCGTGACCTTTCAGCCCGGCACCACCGGCCAAGCCCAGCTTGAAGTGCAGGTATTCGACGCAAGCGGCTGCCTCATCAGCAAGGGCCAGGCCTCGATCAGCGTCGCCAGCGACATCGACTATGAGCTGCCTATCTCGCTCGAATCCGTGCCCTTCTGCGGCATGCCTGCGTCCAAGCTCATCATCCAGCTCGTCAATGCCGCAGATGGCGCTGGCAAGGTCACCGGCCCCGGCATCGACTGCGGCGGCGGCGGCAGCGACTGCGA
>CAZKOY010000166.1:0-11759 GCA_964554495.1 uncultured Myxococcales bacterium | reverse complement strand
TAGACCAGCTTGCCGTTCCAGCGCGGAGACACGCGATCGATCTGTTCTTTGAAGCTGACGAAGTTGCGCGAGAAGCGTCCCAGTGACTCGGGACAGGCGTTGCTGGGGCTGCCGCACTCGTTGGGATCGCCATAGGTGTGCAGCGCGAAGCCATCGCTTTGCGCAAGCTGCGATGAGACAGCGGCCAGCCAGTCGAGGAACGTGCGACCATAGTCAAAGTCGCGCGTGCTGCCGCTGCGCTTTACATCCGGCGCGAACGTGCCCGGCCCTGCCACCAAAAGCGAGATCCCCGCGGGCCGCGCTGCGTGACCGTACAAGGCGTTGTACGCCGCGGCGTACTCGGACGCGGTCACTTTGCCTTCCAGGTTGGGCTCGTTTCCGACGATGAACAGCGTCGAAAGGCCTTCGGCGGTAAAGCGCCCGACCTGCGCAAAGAACTCGCGCGCCCAGGTGTCGTAGTCGCGCGACTCATACGGCACCGCCCAGTACGAGCGATAGTCGATGCGGATGATGTTGACCAAGCCGTGATCGCGAGCGATGCGCGCCCGCTGCAGCGGTACGTCGGCGCTGCTGTTGCTGCCGATGACGGTCTCGACATTGAAGCCGCGCCGACCCGCGGCCACGCTGCTGTCGAGCAGACTGCTGTCACCGCTGTACCAGTGTGTACAGGGCAAGGCCACGCCACTCGGGTGGCTCTGCGCCGTACGCCCCGCCGTAACATCGGGGGTCGGGGCGTCGAGTGCGCTGCCGCAGGCAAGCGGTGTCAGGGAAAGCAGCGACAAACAGGCAAAGCGTGGAAGCGAACGCGAGGCCATGGGCTCCTCCAAGGCTGGTGTATGCAGGCTGGTTGCGCGCCGCGTCGAGCGCTGACGATGCGGCGGCTCGCCGACGACCGATCGCTCGCCGGCCCAGGGCGAAACCCTATCACTGGCGCCGCCCTGCGCACATCAGTCCCCGCAGTCCTAGATATACGTTTGTGAACTTATAAATTTTAGAAATAGGTGCTTATTTCTATCATCTGTCTATAAATTGTAAGTATTTGAAAACACAAATTTTTCATTGAGTAATCGCAACGCCTCTCGGAACATGAGCGTATGGGGTCTTGCTTTCTGCCGCTGCGGGCAGGGGTCCTTGGGGGTGCGCTGGCGCTGGCCTGCGCTGGGTTGTTCCACGCTGCGCCGACGGCGCGGGCCGACGAAGGCATGTGGCCGCTGCACGGCCTGCCCGCGCAGGTGCTCAAAGAGCGCTATGGCTTTGTGCCCAGCGCCGACTTTGTCACGCGCCTGCAGCACGCCTCGCTGCGCTTTTCCGACGGAGGATCGGGATCGTTCGTCAGTGAGCGCGGCTTGGTGCTGACCAACCATCACGTCGCGCGCACGTTCATCTACAAGCTGTCGACGGCGCAGCGCGATCTTTTGCGCGATGGCTTTTACGCCGCGAATCTGGCCGCAGAGCTGCCCTGCCCCGATGCCGAGCTCTCGGTGCTCGATTCCTATGTCGATGTCACCGAGCGCGTGCGCAGCGGTCGCGCAGCAGCCGGTTCCGCGGGCGAGCAGCGCGCGGCTCAGGCGCAGCTTGCCGCGCACGCACAGCGCAAGCAGATCATCGCGAGCCTGGAAAAGGAATGCAGCGAGTCGACGGGCCTGCGCTGCGAAGTGGTGACGCTCTATGGCGGTGGGCAGTACTTCTTGTATCGCTATCGCCGCTACAGCGATGTACGTCTGGTGTTCGCGCCGGAAGAACAAGCCGCCGCATTTGGCGACGAGTACGACAACTTCACCTACCCGCGCTACGCGCTCGATTTCACGCTTCTGCGCGTCTATGACAAGGGGCGACCTCTGTCGGTGCCGCAGGCGCTGCACCTGCGCTCGCAGCCCGCGCAAGAAGGCGAGCTGGTGCTGGTATCCGGGCATCCAGCATCGACGAACCGCGGCCTGACCATGGCCCAGCTGCGCTATCACCGCGATGTGCAGAACCCCATCGCACTGCGCATCTTGGAAGCTCGCTTGGCTGCGCTCGCCCGCTATTCTGCGACGGGGGCCGAGCCAGCACGACGCGCTAGCGCCCTGCGCTCGCAGCTTGAAAATCAGCTCAAGCGACTGCGCGGCCAGCAAGCGGGCCTGCAAAGCGCCGCGGCCATCGCCGACAAGGAACGCGAAGAAACGCAGCTTGCGGCCACGCTGAAAAGCCGCCCTGAGCTGCTGGCATCGGCAGCCTCGGACGCGACACCGTTTGCGCGCATCGCCGCCACTTATGCCGCGCTGCCCGGCCATGCATCGCGCCTGCAATACGGCACGCTGTCCCCGTCCAAAATCGCCAGCTTGGCCCAGCTTCTTGTGCGATATCCCGCCGAGATCGCCAAGCCGAATGGCTCGCGCTACGAAGAATTTCGCGACTCGCGCCTGCCTTCGCTGCGCGCACAGATCACAAGCCCCGCACCGCTTTACCCCGACTTGGAAGAGGCCGTGCTCAGCGATTGGCTGGAACAGCTACGGCAAGCCCTGGGCGAGCGCGATGCACTGGTGCAGGCGCTTCTCGACGGAAAGTCTGCTGCTGAGGCAGCCCAGCGAGCCATCCGCGGCACCGCGCTGTTTTCTGCAGCCAGCCGCAAGGCACTGCTGGAAGGCGGCAGCGCAGCCATCCAGACCAGCCAAGATCCGCTGCTGGCCTTGGTCCGCCGCGCCGATGGCGAGCTACGCACGCTGCGCGCCTTTTACGACGAGCGCGTGCAGTCGGTTGAAGTGCCGGCGCAGGCGCAGATCGCGCAGGCTCGCTTCCTCGCCCATGGGCCCAGTGCCTATCCCGACGCCACGTTCACGCTGCGCCTGGGCTTTGGCCGCCCGCTTGGCTATGAAAAGAACACAACCCTGGTGCCTTTTCAGACGCTGTTTTATGGGCTGTTTGAGCGAGCGCTTTCATTCCGGCAGAAGCCGCCGTTTGAGCTCGCACCGCGCATCGCCCGCGCTCTGCAACAAGGCGCGATCGATCCCGCGACCCCACTGAACTTTGTCTATACAGCGGACACGATCGGCGGCAACTCAGGCAGCCCCGTCGTCGATCGACAGGGCGCGGTAGTCGGCCTGAACTTTGACAGCAACCTCGAAAAGCTGCCCAACCGCTATTACTACGTCGCGGAAGAAGCAGGCAGCCGCGCCGTCGCGGTACACAGCGTCGCCATCCTCGCTGCGCTAGAACGCATCTATGGCGCCGCACCGCTTGCCACCGAGCTACGCGGCACACCGGCCATCACGCCCTAGTCCCCCCAGCTTGCGAAGCCGTCGATCGGCGCTGGCTCCCCATCACAGAGCCTCCGCTTTTCGCTGCGTGATCGCCCAGCGCGGCAGCGTGGCCTCGACCTTATTGCAGCGGGCCAGCCTTGAGCGGACGGAAGGCCTGTCCGATGGGAACGATGCCGTCTTTGGCTTGGCCATTGGTGCTGACATACGCGGTGCCTGCGGCCAGCTCTTCCTGCAGTGTGGCAATGCCCTTCTGCGACAGACCAAGCTTGCCCAGATCCACGCCTGTCCAGATCTCTGGCTGCGGCGAAGGCATGTTCAGTCGCGTCGCAGCAAGACCATTGCAGGGTGCCTGCGGACAGCCGGTGCTAGCGGCCTTGGTCGAGTAATAACGATCCGTCTCGGGTGAGTCCGCGAGGTCCGCCACACGCATATTGGCGCGCGTGACTTGATAAACTTCCATCGGCTCGCCAGCTACCTTGACCGAGACATAGCGACCGCGCAGCAGCATGTTCTTCGCTTGCGCCTCAGCGTTCTTTTCATCGCCCTGCGTCAACTTCAACGCGCGCCAGTCATAGGCATAGACCAAGTGGCTGGCGGCGGTGTTCACATCGAACAGCATGTTCGTGGCACAGGGGTGACGGATGCAGACGACATTGAATGCACTCGGGCGGGCCCAGGTAAGTGGGCTCTTGCCGGCCGCATCGCTCTTGTCGTCTTCACTGGTCACGGACAGCGACGAAAGATCAAATTCGTCCTGCGTGCCGCAAGCAGCCAGAAGGAAAGAAGAGAGCGCGCTGAGCTGCAAGAAGCGGAGTGTCTTTCGCATGATGTCCTCTCTGTTCGTGGTCCGTTGTCTGCACTGCGCTGCCGTCTACAGATGGTGATGCGGATGCAGTCTGGAAGGTGTTCGTTTCGGCAGCGTTTCTGAGCAGATAACTTCGCAAACTTCAGGCCAAGGAAACCAAGGCATTCTCCGTCGAGAAACGCCGCCAGCGCCGCGTCGATCGCGAAAACATTTCAGCGAGCCTTGCAGGCGCGCAGAGCTTGCGCAGATCGAGCCAGCGCCGCACGAATCGAGCCGGCACCACGCCGGACCGCAGCCCATGAAAGCGAACGCCACAGAACCAGCGGGGCAGCGGCCCAGCGCGCTACTTTTTGGGCAGGCTCTCTAGCTCTTGCCAGCGGCTGTACAAGCGGTCGACCTCGGCGCGGGCGCGCTCAAGCTGGGCGAGCAGCGCGGGCACCTCGGCCGCCCGCTCGCGATACAGCGCCGGATCGTTGATCTGCTCTTGCAGTGCCTGCACCGCGGACTCGGCCTGCAGGATTTTCTCTTCGATCCCTGAAAGCTCGATCTGCTCGGCATAGGTCAGGCGGCGGATCGCTTTCGCCGCCGGCTTGCTCGCCTCAGCCGCGGCCGGACGCGGTGGTGTTCTTTCCTGGGCAGCTTCGGCCTGAGCCGCGCTCTGTTCCAGCGCCCGCTTGTCCAGATAGTCGCTGTAGTTGCCTTCGTAAAACGTGACGCGACCATCGCCTGAAAACGCCAAGATGCCGGTCGCCACGTGATCGAGAAACCAGCGGTCGTGCGACACCACCAGCACGCAGCCGGGATACTCGCAGAGCGCCTCTTCCAGCACGCCCAGCGTTAGAAGATCCAGATCGTTGGTCGGCTCATCCAACACCAGCAGGTTGCCGCCCTGCCGCAAGAGCTTGGCAAGCTGCACACGATTGCGCTCGCCACCGGACAGCGTGCCGACCTTGGCATCGACGAAGCGATCGTCAAACAAGAGCATGCGCAAGAACGTCCGCACATGGACCGGCCCATCTTCCAAAAACACGCTGTCACTGTCGCCCGCGACTTCCTCAAGCACGCTGCGGCTGTCGTCCAGATCAGCACGGCCTTGATCCAAGAACGCAATGCGCGTGTTCTGGCCGCGGATCACCTCGCCCGAATCGGGCGGAAGCTCGCCCAAGATCGTGCGCACCAGCGTCGTCTTGCCAGCGCCGTTGCCCCCGATGATGCCGATGCGATCGCCGGGCTTTAACACCAAGGTCAGGTTGGAAAACAGGCGCTTGCCTGCGATCGACTTGCTCAGCCCGCGCAGCTCTAGGATCGTCTTGCCCAGGCGTCCGCCCGTCGGCAAGCGCAGGATCAAGCGGCGATCGAAAGCCGGCTTTTCATCATTCTTGGGCTTGCCTTCAACGGCCTCGTTGAAGCGATCGATGCGCGCTTTCTGCTTGGTCGTGCGGGCCGGTGGTCCCCTGCGGATCCAGTCGATCTCACGACGTACAAACATCGCGCGCTCGCGCTCGCGCTGGGCCTCGTTGTCGAGGCGCTCGGCCTGCTTTTCTAGGAAGCGGCGATAGTTGCCCTCGTACGTGTACAGCTTGCCGCGATCGAGCTCGAAGATGCGCGTCGCCACACGATCGAGGAAATAGCGATCGTGCGTGACCAAAACTAAGGCGCCGGGCATGCTGCGCAGGCGATTCTCTAGCCACTCGACGGTGCGTGCGTCCAAGTGGTTGGTCGGCTCATCGAGCAGCAGAAGCTCAGGCTGGGCCAAGAGCGCCGCGGCCAGGGCCACGCGTCGTCGCTCGCCGATCGAGAGATTGCCGATGCGCGCAGAAAGCGGGGGCAGATCAAGGGCCGCAGCAAGGCCGCGAATCTCATGCTCGACTTCCCAGCCGCCAAGCTGCGCGATCGTCTCGTGAAGCTCGGCCTGACGAGTCAGCGCTGCCTCACGCGCACGACCGCTGCTCGCTTCGATCTGCGCGTTCAGCGCCTCAAGCTCAGCCAGCGTCGCAGAGTGCTTGCGTAGACCGGCGCGCAGCACGTCTTGCACGCAGTCCTCCATCGGCAGCCGCGGCTCTTGCGGTACGTATTCCAGGTGCAGGCCACGGCGGCGCGTGATCAGCCCGCTGTCCGGCTCGGCCT
Organism: uncultured Myxococcales bacterium; assembly: GCA_964554495.1. Classification (GTDB taxonomy): domain Bacteria; phylum Myxococcota_A; class Polyangia; order Palsa-1104; family JAEUJZ01; genus JAEUJZ01. The sequence goes on along the minus strand of CAZKOY010000166.1, from coordinate 5,588 downwards.
CGCGCTTGTCGGCCGCGACCTGCTCGTCGCCCGGCTGCGGTCCCACAAGCAAGCGCATGAGCGTCGACTTCCCGGATCCGTTCAAGCCGACCAGGGCGATGCGGTCGCCCTCTTGCACCGCAAACGAGACACCGCGCAGCACGCGGTGCTCGCCAAAGCTTTTTTCCACTTCCTGCGCCGTCAGAATCGCTGTCACGCGGAGGCCTCGATCATAGGGCGATGACTGTGCCACGCCTGCGCGCGGATTGAGAAGCAAAGGCAACAGCACAGCTCGCGATCCCACCTGGCTTCTATTTGATTGCCCTGGAACAGCGGCCTGGATACCCTTCCCCAGCGAAACCCTCTGACCCCTCGCAGGAGCAAGTCCCGTGTCCGAGTCCACCCCGAGCCAATCTGCCGCCCCAAGTCCCAGCCAGACCGTCTCGATTCCGCTCAACGACCACGAGCGCATGGAGAAGATCGTCGCGCTGACCAAGCGCCGCGGCTTCATCTTTCAGTCGTCTGAGCTGTACGGCGGCATCAACGGCGCCTGGGACTATGGCCCGGTGGGCACGCTGCTCAAGCGCAACGTCAAGGACGCCTGGTGGCGAGCCATGGTGCAAGATCGCGAAGACATCGTCGGCTTAGAAGCCGCGATCTTGATGCATCCGATGGTGTGGAAAGCGTCGGGTCACGTCGATGGGTTTTCCGATCCAATGATCGACTGCCGGACGTGCAAGAAGCGCTTCCGCGCCGACGATCTGGAAGGGGCTGTGTGCGGTCTTAAGCCATCGAAGCACCCCGGCAAAGAAGGCCGCGATGCCTGCGGCGGCGATCTGACCGAGCCGCGCAACTTCAACCTGATGTTTGAAACCGCGCTCGGCCCGCTGTCCGATACCTCGGCCAAGTGCTTCCTGCGACCCGAGACGGCGCAGGGCATCTTCGTCAACTTCGCCAACGTCGTGTCGAGCACGCGCGTCAAGCTGCCGTTTGGTATCGCGCAGATCGGCAAGTCCTTCCGAAACGAGATCAATCCGCGCAACTTTACGTTTCGATCGCGCGAGTTCGAGCAGATGGAAATGGAGTTCTTCTGCGTCCCTGGTACCGACGACGAATGGTTCCAGAAATGGGTTGAGACGCGCTGGCAGTGGTACCTGCAGCTAGGCCTGAAGAAAGACCGCCTGCGGCTGCGCCCGCACGACAAGCTCGCGCACTACAGCAAGGCGACCACCGACATCGAATACCTGTTCCCCTTCGGCTGGGGAGAGCTAGAAGGCGTCGCCAACCGCACCGACTTCGATCTGCGTCAGCACCAGCGCGGCGTGCGCTCGCTTGCGGCCTGGCAGAAGCAAGAAAACGGCGATCTCGCTTCGCTGCCTCTCGCGGATGAAGAGGCCGAGTATCACAAGGGCAAGCTGTCGTACTTCGATGACGAAAAGAAGCAGCGCTATATCCCGTTTGTCATCGAGCCAGCCGCCGGGGCCGACCGCGCAACGCTGGCCTTTTTGTGCGATGCCTACGACGAAGACGGGGCGCCCGATGCGCAGGGCAAGGTCGAGACGCGCGTCGTGCTGCGCTTTCATCCGCGCATCGCGCCGGTCAAGGCCGCGGTGCTGCCGCTTCTGCGCAAGGACGGTCATCCCGAGCGCGCCGAGAAGCTGTACAAAGATCTGCGCAAGCGCTGGATGGTCGAGTACGACGAGAGCGCCGCCATCGGCAAGCGCTATCGCCGCCAGGACGAGATCGGCACCCCGCTGTGCATCACCATCGATCACCAGACTCTTACCGACGGTACCGTGACCGTGCGCGACCGCGACAGGATGACGCAGCAGCGCATCGCTGAAGATCAAGTCGGCCGCTATATGCACGAAACGCTCGGCCTGCTGTAGGAGCGCCCCATCGAGACCCTGCCGCACAGCGCACCGCTGCGTCACCTGCTGCAGTTGTTGTTTGCGCACCTGCAGCACAGCCCGCTGTCGCGCTTCATTGTGCAGGCAGTGCTGATCGTCGCGATCTCGCGCGTTTTGGGCTTCCTGTTGCGCCGCATCGGGCAGCCCATGGTGATTGCCGAGATCGTCTCGGGCATTGTGCTTGGCCCGTCGCTGCTTGGCTGGCTATGGCCGGATCTGTGGCAGGTGTTGTTTCCTGCCAATGCGGTGGCGCTGCTGTCGATGCTCAGCCAAGTTGGCCTGGTCTTGTTCATGTTCCTCGTCGGGCTTGAGCTGGATCTCAAGCTCCTGCGCGGAAGTGGACAGGCCTCGCTGGTGATCAGCAACAGCAGCATCGCCTTGCCCTTTGCGCTGGGCGCTGGCCTGGCTCTGTACATGCATCGCTCGCTCGCCGATCCATCGGTGCCGCTGCTTTCGTTCACGCTGTTCATGGGCGCCGCGATGAGCGTCACCGCGTTTCCTGTGCTCGCCCGCATCCTCAACGAACGCCGGCTGCTGCAGACCAAGATCGGCATCCTTTCGATCACCTCGGCTGCGATCAACGATGTGACCGCGTGGTGCATGTTGGCGTTCGTTGTGTCGATCGTGCGCTCGACAGGAATCGCGGCGGCGCTGCAGACCACGCTTCTGACCCTGCTGTACCTTGCGGTCATGTTTTTCGCCGTGCGCCCGGTCTTGTCGCGCGTGGCGGCACGCAGCCTGGGGCGCGAGGGGCTGAATCACAACGTCGTGGCTGCCACACTCGTCGCACTTCTGTTGTCGAGCCTGGTCACGGAATTCATCGGCATCCACGCGCTGTTCGGCGCCTTTCTGTTGGGCGCGATTCTTCCCAAGACCGACGGTTTCGCAGCGACGCTGGCCGAGAAGCTTGAGGATCTGGTTCTGGTGTTTCTGCTGCCGCTTTTCTTCGCGGTTAGCGGCCTGCGTACCCAGATCGGCCTGCTGAACACAACGCATGGCTGGGGCCTGTTTGGTCTGATCCTGATCGCAGCCTGCTTGGGCAAGTTTGGTGGCAGCACCCTCGCAGCGCGCATCACCGGCCTGACCTGGCGCGAGTCATCGGCCATCGGCATCCTGATGAACACGCGCGGGCTGATGGAGCTTGTCGTGCTCAACATCGGCCTCGATCTCGGCGTCATCTCGCCGACGCTGTTTACGATGATGGTGCTGATGGCGCTCTTGACGACCTTCATCACCTCGCCGCTTCTTCAGCTGATCTATCCGCACGAGCAAAAGACGCGTGAGCTAGCCGGGAACAGCTTCGATCCGGCTTCATCTGGGCAGCTCTCAACGGCGAATCCGGCCAAGTCCGCCGCTTCGCCCGATGTCGTCCTGCCCCGTGTCGACGCCCAGGCCAACGTGCGACCTGGCTTCGTTGTGCTGATGTGCGTGGCCTTTGAGCGCTCGGGCCCGGCCTTGGTCGCACTGGCGAGCGCGCTCGTCGGGCGAGTGTCAAGCGCCAGCACACCCCGCAATCGCCTGTATGCCCTGCGCTTGATCCCGCCGTCGGATCGTCTGTCTGATTACGTGCAGCCCAGCCAGCCACAGCCGGAACAGGTGCTGGCCCCGCTTCTGGCTCGCGCCGCAGAGCTTGGCGCATCGGTGCGCCCCTTGGCCTTTGTCTCGCCGCAGCCGGGCCGCGACATCTGCAACGTCGCCGAGGTCAAAGGCGCAGACCTTGTCTTGCTCGGCTGGCACAAGCCCATCTTGTCGGGCAACGTTCTCGGCGGCACTGTGCGCGAGGTCCTGAGCAGCGCCCCGATGGATGTCGGCGTGCTGATCGATCGCGGCCTGGGCGCCATCCGGCGCGTGCTGGTGCTGTACCACGGAACCGCCGATGACTTGGCTGCGGTGCGCATAGCCCGCCGCCTGGGAAATGCGCCGCAGTCCGGGGCCGCACAGCCGATTCACGTGACGCTGCTTGCCGTCGTACCCAGCGAAGACGGGATCGAAAAAGAGCGGCAAGCTCTGCTCGATCGCTTTGGTGATGAGACCGAAGCGGCGCCGTCCACCGACGGATCAGCCCGATTCTTGCCCGGCGCGCTGACGATCAAGGTCTGCGCCCATGCCGAGCCCGCCGAGGCAGCACTTTCTGAAGCGCAGCAAGGCTATGACGTCGTTCTCGTCGGCATCGGCCCCGACTGGGGCCTGGAACAGCGCAGTATCGGCATCGCATCCGAGCCCCTTCTGCAGCGCTGTCCGGTCTCGATCCTGATCCTGCGAGCCGGCTCCTCGTCATAGTTTTTCTGTATCAATATCCAGAGCTTGATAGATTTCACGATCAGTCCATAAGCCCTGAGCTCGTCGGTACGAGCTGCTGGCACACGAAATCCATCGTCGGGGAAAGCGGTGCTTCGACGCGCAGTGCAGCCAGATCATCGGCGCGTGTTGGGCCCATGTTCACAACTGCAATCGGCAGCCCACGCTCGGCAGCGCCCCGCGCAAAGCGAAAACCGGAATACACCGCCAGCGAGCTACCCAGGATCAAAAGAGCGCTGGCCTCGGAAAAAAGCTGCCACGCCGCATCGACGACAGAACGCGCGACGTTTTCACCAAAGAACACGACGTCCGGTTTCAGCAGTCCGCCACAGGCGCGGCACGGTGGAACAACAAACGCGGCGCCGCCACAAAGAGCGCTCTCAACCTCGGCGTCTCCATCGGGGGCAGGCGCTGCAGTGTGCGTCACCCAGCCGGGATTCAGCGCCGCAAGCTCATGCTGCAGTGTCGCGCGCGGAACACGCTCGGCGCAGCCCAGGCAGCGCACCGCGTGCAAGCTGCCGTGCAATTCGACCACGCGCTGGCTGCCGGCCCGCGTGTGCAGCCCGTCGACGTTCTGGGTGATGATGCCGCAGCACAGGCCGGCCCGTTCCAAGCGCGCAAGCGCAGCGTGGATCACGTTGGGCCGGGCCGCGGCAAGCTGTGGCCAGCCGATCAGGCTGCGCGTCCAGTAACGCGCTCGCGCGGTCGGGCTGCGCAGAAAGTCCTGATACTGAATCGGCTGCCGTCTGCGCAGCGAGCCGTTCGGTCCGCGATAGTCGGGAATCCCCGAGTCGGTGCTGCAGCCCGCGCCGGTCAGCGCGACAAAGCGCCGCCCACGCAAAAGCGCAACCAAGCTGGCCGGCACATCCTGCCGCCGTACACCTTCGTCCTCGGCCAAGAACCGCACTCTGTTCTGCATCTGGGCTCCCGAAACGGCCGCTGCCCAGCATACGCGGTCCCGGCCCCCCTCGCGCGTCTGCCTGCTGGGCGATACACCCGGACGTCCGCGCACAAGACCCAGCGCGGCACGGCGCGTCTGGCCCAGGACGCGGCAGCGCCGCCGCACGGAATAACGATCAATAAGTCGGCAGGGTTAGCGCACTTGATTGTTTTGCATCTATCAAAGTGCGAAACTTTTTCCCCAGGCCATCTCGCAAATGTTTTTATTCCATGTGGGATATATGATGATACGGATTTTATCGAACCCGCTCGATCTAAGTAGATAGATCACAACGCAATACTCTGCGAATTCTCTCCTTGACCCCGATATTCTCGCTAAGGAGGCGCGCCATGCAAAGGACGTTCAAAGCATTGATCGCCTTGGGGTTATCTATCAGTTTATCCGCTTGCGCAGCACAGCCACCGAGCGCAACCGAGGTGGACGGACGCCCGCAAAGTGGC
>CAZKOY010000165.1:0-11820 GCA_964554495.1 uncultured Myxococcales bacterium | reverse complement strand
CTCTTGTTTGCCGGGTATTTGCTCGCGCATCGCGGCAGCGAGTTTCTTCCCGAGATCAACGAAGGTGCGCTGTACCTGACCTTCACGCTGCCAGCCAATAGCTCGCTTGATGAAGGACGGCGCTTGATGCCCAAACTCGCTACCTTGCTCGGCGACTTTCCACAGGTGGAAGCGCTGTCGGCTCAGCTTGGTCGACCCGAGGATGGCACCGATGCCACGCTGTCGAACAACCTCGAATTTTTCGTCAAGCTGAGACCGATGGAGTCGTGGCCGAAGACCACACCCGACTTGTCTTCGCTTGTCGATGTGCTGAAGCAGCGGCTGTCGGTTGTGCCTGGACTGTCCGTGAACTTTTCGCAGCCGATTCGCGACAACGTGAACGAAAACATCTATGGCCAGTTTGGACAGATCGCGCTCAAGATTTATCACCACGATCTCAAAGAGCTGCAGGCGACGGCAGAAGCTGCGCAGGCCGCGATTGGTGGCGTGCGCGGGGTCGCGGATCTCGGCATCGTCAAGAGCGCGCCCGTGCCGCAGCTGCAAGTGCGACCGCAGCGCGAGCTATTGGGTCGCTTTGGTCTCAGCATGGCCGAGGTGCAGCACTTCATCTCGGTGGCCTTGGGCGGCAGTCCCGTCGGCACGCTGTGGGAAGGCGAGCGCAACTTTGATGTCGTGCTGCGCTTGCCGGATGCCGCGCGCAACACCATCGAAAAGATCGGCGCGCTGCGCATCCCAACCAAGAGCGGCGCCCTGATTCCGCTGAGCGCGGTGGCCACGCTGCGCGTCGACTATGGTCGCGCGACGCTAAACCGCGAAAACGGCCGCCGCTACATCGGCCTGCGTATGAACGTCCGCGGTCGCGATCTCGGCAGCTTCGTCGAAGAGGCGCAAGCCGCAGTGCGCAGCAAAGTTCCGCTGAAGCCGGGAATGTCCGTCGAATGGGGGGGCGAGTTTGAATCGAAAGAACGCTCTATGCAGCGCTTGAAGCTGGTGGTTCCGGTGGCTCTTTTGGTCACGCTGGCGCTGCTGTTTAAGGCGTTTGACTCGATGCTGTTGGCTCTGCTTGTGCTGCTAAATGTTCCCTTCGCGCTGATCGGTGGCGCCATTGGGCTGTGGCTTGTCGGGATGCCGGTCTCTGTCGCCGCCGCGGTCGGCTTTATTGCGTTGGTCGGCCAGGCTTCGCTAAACGGCGTGCTCGTGGTCTCGGCGATCGAGGAACAGCGCTTCGCAGGCGATTCGCTGGACGCAGCCATCGAGCGCGGGGCTCATCGTCGGCTGCGCGCCGTCCTGATGACCGCGGCCTTGGCTGCTTTGGGCCTGATCCCGGCTGCCTTTTCGCGGGCGATTGGCTCTGAAACGCAGCGACCGATCGCGGTGGTCATCGTCGGTGGCACGCTGTCAGCGGCGCTCTTGACTCTGTACGTCTTGCCCGTGATGTATCGCGCGCTGCTGCGGGCGCTGCAGCAGCGCGGCATCCTTTCGCCACGCGATCCGGTCGCTCCGTCGGACCGTGAGCCGCCCCCTGCTCATGCTGCTGACGTATCGCAGAGCCTGCCCCCACCCTAGGCAACTGCCCTGCTTGCTTTGATTCCGTCGCTGCCGCTTAAACCAGCGCGGCCGTGTGCGGCTAGTCGACGGCTTCGGGGGTCGGAACGGGCGGCGGGTTGTTGTTGACGGGCGGCTGGTAATCAGGGCGGCGGCGCGAGCGATCCTCTTCCTTTTCGTCGTCGGTGGCGCGCACCGAAGCCTGCACCTGGAAGCGGAAGTTCAGCGACAAGCCGGTATAAAACGACAGCGTCGTGTACGAGTTGCTGTGCTTCGTCTGGCTGGTATCGCGGTAGTCACCGCTTACGTGTCCGACGCGCAGACCGAAGATCTCAGAGCCGATCGAGAAGCCGGGCGAAAAGAAGTACTCGGCACCGAAGGCAAAGGTGCCACCGACCGGTGACAGCAGGGCCGCCTGTGCCCCGGCTTGCTCGCCGGTCACGTTGGTGTTGTCCGTCGTCAGGCTCGCAAAATACTTGTAGAAATCGGCATAAACGTACGGCGCCACCTTCGCGGCGCGCGGCTGCGTGATGTAGATCTTCATGCCCAGCGCCAAGCCAAGCTGGAAGAACGTGTTGTTGTCGGTGACGGGCGTGCCACCCATGGCCAGCGTCTCACCGGTCGACTTGGCATACGCGATGTCGAACGAGGCCAGGACGCCGTAGCGCTGCGCGAAGAACAGGCCCAGGTACGGGCTCAGCGCCGTCGCCTGATACGGCCCGGTCTTGCCCTGGAACTGACTCGGCGGACGCTCGGTCGTCATCGAGTATGGGAAGTAGGCGGGCGTGTAGCGGAACGGCTCCATGCGCGAGCCGACCGCTAGCTGCAGGTCGGCCCGAGCCGTCGTCGGAAGTGCGAGTGCAAGCAAGCCCGCCCCGAGGACGAGCGTCGGTCGGCAGGCACGAAGAATTTCAGTCTGGCCACGGGACGAAAGAGACAACGAACGAGACATCGAGAACTCCTCCACAGCGGTTGCTGAAGGGGCCGGGGCGTCGATGCGCGCATCGAGTCCCAGCGGGATCGCAGATGGTTTCAGATGAGGCGGGCAATGTAGTGAAATCTCCCGAACTTGCCTAGCGGCTTCTTTGTGCCGCGAAATCGCCGTGCTGCCGTCGGCGGACGCTCGACGGAAGAGCTCACAGCAGACCGCCGGAATTTCCCTTGCCGCCCAGCCTGAGCGTTGGGCAAGATACCTACGCTGGGCTCTGGCCTAGCTGCTGCTCGCCATGCCCCCTCAAGGTCGCGTCTCGGATCTCGCGCAGGCTCCGGCGGATGCACATGGCTGCCCAGCCTGTCCGCATCCGGTGGTGGGGCCTGCCATCAGCGGCTCAAGCGATGTGCTGACCAATGGTTTGCCGTCGCTGCGCGTCGGAGACCCCGGCGTCCACGCCGCCTGCTGCGGCCCCAACAAGTGGAACGCCAAGACGGGCAGCGCGACGGTGCTGATCAACGGGCGACGCGCTCATCGTCTGAGCGACATGACCAAGCACTGCGGCGGCATTGGTCAGCTGGTCGGCGGCTCGCCCAACGTGATCGTCGGCGACAGCGGGGCAGGCGGCAGCGGAGCGGGCCAAAACACCGAGAGCACGACGCAGACGCAAGCGAGCGGGGCGGCGGCGGCGGCACCTCCTCCGGCGGCTTCGGCCAGCCCGCCTGCGCCAGAGGCAGAGTCGGCGCCAGCGGCCCCGCCGAAGCAAGTGCCAGCGACGTGGAACTTGGTCTATGAAGACGGTCGCCCGGTGCAGGGGTTCCGCTCGCGCTTGGCGCGCCCCAAGGACAGCGCACAGGAAGAATCAGAGCTTCACCCCGACGGTCAGGGCCGCAACGAACTTCAGGCCATGGACGAAAACGAGGCCTTTTCTGTCACGCCGGTTGGGACGCAGCGAGCGAGCGGCACCGTCAAGGACAGCGAGGGCAAGCCGCTGGCCGGAGCCAAGGTTGAGATCGTTCGTGCGTTTGGGCCCGAGATCGTTGTCGTCACCAACGGCGGTGGCACGTTCGAGGCCAAGGGCCTCTTGCTCGACGAGCCGTATGAGGTCGTCGTCCATCCGCCAGACCCAGACGGAAAGGGCCGATTCACCGACGAAAAAGGCAAGCCGGTACCAGTGCGCGCGGCCGTCTGGTTGGATCGTCGCCGCGTCATCGATCTGCCGGTTGGCGAAGACGGCACGTACACCCTGCGCGATCGCCCGACGGGAGACACGTATGAAGTCTTATTCGTGGCCAGCCTGCTCGAAGCCAAGGGGCGCTTTGTCGATGAGCGCGGGGCGCCGATCGCGGGCTTGCACCTGCGGGCCCGCCTAAGCAGCGGTCGCAGCGTCGAGGCGATCAGCAAAAGCGACGGCAGCTACAGCCTGCCCGGCGTCATGCCGGACGAGACCTATTCACTAGAGATTCTTTCGCCCGCGCCGAGGTAGCCGGGCCGAACAGCGATTCGCTCGCGAGCCTGCTCGCAGAGCCTGAGTGCGAGGAGCCATGGCAGACATCAAGCGTGAGATCCGAGGAGTAGGCCAGCGCCTAAGCGGTCTGTCCGCCGGCAACAGCTACACCTTCGTGCTCAAGAAGCCCAAGCCCACCGTCGACATCGAGAACGCGCGAAGAGCCACCAACCGCGCGCTCGATCAGCTTGCCGCCATTGCGCAGGCCGCGGCCGAGCTTGACAGCGCCCGCGATGAGGCCGGACGCGGCGACGTGCAGAGTGCGCGCGGCAGCTATCAGCGCGCCCGGTCGCAGCTTTCAAGCCTGAACCGCGGACTCGCCGATGCCAAAGAGTACGCGCGCTGCGCCGCCGACGATGCCAAGGATGCGCCCGGCGAGGTCAAAGACGAATACGACATCGCCAAAGACAGCGCTGATGCCGCCGTCGAGCTAGCTGACAAGGCCGTGCAAGCGGTCGAAGAAGTGGCGCGAGCCATCGGGGCCATCGTCGAAGCGGCGGCGGCCAAAGCCGCGCAGGACGAGAGCGCAAACCAAGCCAGCAGCAGCGCAGGCCGAGGAGGAGTGTGACATGGACATGTCGGCACTAACGCAGCAGCTATCGTCGCTGCGCGGCGACTTGGATACGGTCAGCAAGAAGGCGATAAACGATCTGCGCAAGCTCAGCAGCGATGGCCTGCGCTCGGTGGATCAGCTAAGCCAAGGCCTGGATCGCGTCGAGCGTGGCGCTGTGGCAGACGCGCGCACCGCCATGCACCAAGCCAAATCCGAGGTGTCGAAAAAGAACACCGAGGTGAAGCAGATCATCAGCGATGCCAAGTCCGCCGTCGAAAAAGCCGCAGCTTCGGGATCGCTGTCGGCGATTCGCAGCGTCCAAGACGCCATCGGCAAGGTGCAGTCGGCCATCGCGCACTTCAAAGACGTCATCGAAAACGCCATCGCCAAGGTCAAGGCCGCGGTAGAAGCAGCGCTGGGCCCCATCATCGAAAAGGCCAAGCTATTCATCGAGGGCCTGCGTCGGCACTTGGAATCGCTGTGGGCGCAAGTGCAGGGCGCGTTTGCCGACATCAAGGCGCGCATCGAAAAGATCGTCGCAGATGCCAAGGCCTGTTATGAAGCCCTGGCTTTGCATGGCCCAGCGGCCATCGCCAAGGCCAAAGAAGCCATGGCCGCCGCGCGCGAGGCCATCGAGGCTGTCGGACAGCGCAAGCTCGACGTGGCGCGCAGCAAGGCCGAGGACGCCAAGAAGGCAGGCGAGGCTGCGCTCAAAGAAGCAGAGGAGTGTTACAAAGCAATTCAGCAGCTGATCGGGCAGATCAAGATCGACGGCGGGGCGCTTCTGAGCAGCCTGCGTTCGCACGTCGAGGCGGCGCAGAAGTCGGCAGAAGAAGCGCTGGCTGCGACCAAGCAAGACGCGCTGGCTGTGATCGATGCTGCAAAGCAAGGCGCCAGCCAGGTGCAAGTCGCGCTTGAGAGTGGCCTGCGCGACATCGAGCATGGAGCTGAGCAGGCCAAGGGGCGCATCGAGGCGGCGATCCGCGACGGTGCGGCCGGTGTCAGTCATGCGGCGACGAGCACGGCGCGGCAGATCTTCGACGCTATGCAGCAGGCTGGGCAGAAGCTGTCGGATGTGCTGCGGCGCTCGGCAACGCAGGCCGGCGAAGCGCTGCACGGAGCCTCGCTGCCCGGCAAGAGCCGTGACGAGCTTGTGAGCAGTGCCAGCGAAGCACATCAGCTGTGTGATGAAGCTCTGCAGGCGCTTTCGACGCTGCGCGAGCAGGAAGCCAGGCTGTGGAGCCAAGAATTCACCGAGGTCGCCGCGTTTGCGCAAGGCCTGCGCAGCGAAGCATCGCGGATCTCGGGTGCGGCCCAGCACATCGTCGATCAAGTGCGCGGCCTGGCCGGTGATGCCAAGAACGCTTGCGAGCGTCTGCGCGATGAGATTTCTGCGCTTGCCAAGGAAAAGATCGAGGCGTGGAAAGCCGTTGGTGAAGCCGCGGAAAAGACCTTCAACGAGACGCGCGAAAAGCTGCAGAAGCAGGTCGAAGAGATCAAGAAAGAGATCGAGGCCATCGTCGAGGACGTAAAGAAAGCGTACGAAGAGCTGAAGACGGCGCTGACCGACTTCGTGCCTGTGGCGCAGGGGGCTTTGGAAAAGCTGACCAAGCTCGACGTAAACGGCGCGATGCAAGCGGTGGCCGAAGGCAAAAAGATCTTCGACAAAGGCAAAGAGTGGTACGGCAAGTTCGTCGCTCATTTCGAGCGACTGAAAGAGCTGGCCACAGGCGTCAAGCAGACGGTGGAAGAGGCGCTGGCCAAGTCCAAAGACGTGTTCGGGCAAGCGCAGAGCGCGTGGAAAGACACAGCCGAGACGCCCAAGCAGGTGGCGGACAAGGTCAAAGAAGAGGCCAACAAGCTGCTTGCCGATGCGCACAAGCGGCTGGCTGAAGCCAAGCGCAGCCTCGACGGAGCCAAGAGCTCGGTGAGCAATATCGCGAGCCTGGGGCGGCACGCGGCGGATCAGACCGGCCAGGCGGCGCTTTCGGCGATCAATGTCGCGGTGAACGCTGGGCAGTCGGCGCTGGCCGCCGGTCAAGGGGTGGCGCAGCTTGCCAAAGAAGCGGCGGGCACATTTGTCGAAGACGTCAAGCAAGCGGCGCTTAAGACCTGTGACGAAGCCAAGAACGCCGTCGAGCAAGCGCAAAAAGCGGCAGAGCAAGCCGCCGAAGCCGCCAAGCAGGTTGGAAGTGGCAATGCAGGCGGTGCCATGGCGCAGGCTCAGCAAGCGCAGCAGCAAGCGCAGCAGGCTTCGCAGGCGGCGCAACAAGCCGCGGGCAACAGCGAAGCGAACAGTCAAAAAGCGCAGCAGGCCAACGCCGATGCCACCAACCCCGATGCGGTGGCACGCAAGCTGGAAGCGGGGGGCCTACCGAAAGTGCCCGCTGCGGGCGCGGGGGCTGCAGCGAACGCGGCTACGGGTGGAGCAGGGGCCGCAGCCTCGGCATCGGCCATCGCACAAGGGGCGGGCTCAGGGGCTGCCGCAAGCGCAGGTGGTGCGCCAGGCGCAGCGGGCACAGCGGGCGCAGCGGCCGCAGGGACCAGCGCAGCAAGCAGCGCAGCCGACGCCGCGAAGTCTGCGACCGCAGCGGGTGGCAGCGCGCGGGTCAGCGAAGCCGCCAACGTTGCAAGCAAGGGGGCAAGCGCCGCTGCAGACAAAGGGCTTCTCGATCAGCTCAAGGATCAGATCGATGGGAAGTCAGGCGGCAAGACCGACACCAAGCCAAGCGCCAACACCAGCAAGCCCGCTGCAAGCGGAGCCGCAGAAAAAGGACTGGTCGATCAGCTCAAGGACGCCGTCAGCGGCAAGAAGGCATAGCCGAGGGGGGCTCGTCGGAGGGACTTGCCATCAGCGCGGCAGCTAGGGCGTGGGAGACAGCGCGATGCCGCGATAGGTGGTGTTGGTGGCCGCGGTTGCGAGCAGCATGCTGGTGACGGCGCTGGTGGCACCGCCCGCGTCGGTCATGCGCAGGACTCGGGTGGCCGTGGTGTCATTGATCTCGGACGTGGTGACCACCAGCGTGACGGTGTTGTTGTTCACAAAGCCGTCCAGGTAGCGCGCACCTGCGTTCATCCCGGTGCTAATCGTGCCTTCGAGCATCCAGGTCGCGCCGTTTAGTCGCCAGCGCTGCACACCGCCGCCGGTCGCCGGTCGCGTGTCCGCGACGTACATCTGATCCGGGGCGCCGTTGTTGTCGCGATCAAACACGACAAAGCCCAAGCTGGCGGGGCTGTTGGTGTCGGTGAACCCGGTGATGCGCGCCACTGCTGTGCCCATCGTGGTGGGCAGGGTCGCTCCGGCGGCCCCGACGGTGTTCATACCCAAGTTGGCGCCAGCCGAGCTCGACACATAGAGCTGCGTGCCATTGCCGCTGCCAAAGATTCCGATCGCGCGCACGTTGCTGGTGTTCAACATCACCGGAACCGCAGTGCTGTTGAGAGTGGTGTACCCGATGCCGTTTTCCGAGGTCACCCACAGCATGGTGCCGTCGTTGCTGGTGGCTCCTCGGACCGAAGCAGCGTTGAAGGCAGTCGATGCGGTTCCGGTGTTGATGTTGCCCGCGGCATCGATGCGAGCGATGACGCGGTTGTTAGTGGCAGAGCTAGACGTCGAGATGTCTTTGGTTCCAGGGGCCGCGGCATAGCCGGCAAGGATCAGGTACTTGCCGTCGCTGGATCGGCTGAGCTGGCCTTCGACGCTGGCAAGACCAGACAAGGTCAAGGCGCGATTGCTGCCGCTGGCCGCGACGGGCATGGCCAGTGCCTGGCCCACCAGGGTGCCGTCGGAAATCTGGCGCTTCTCTAAGAACGTGGCGGTCGCATCGTTGTTCAGCATGGCGGCCCCCGTGCCAATCCGCACGACGGTAAACGTCGTCGGGGTCGCAGGTGGCGACAGCATATCCTGCGTCTGTGGATCGGCCATGTCGGGCGTCGACGAGGTCATGTCATCGCTCGACATGGACATATCAGCGGGCGGATCGCCGCCCATCTGTTCGTTGTTGCAGTGGCTGGTCAGAAGTGTCCCCAGCGACAGCGCAGCAAGGCAGGCCAAGGTCTTGCGCATCGAGATTCCCCCTAGGTGCTTCGTTAAGTAATCAGGCCCTTACACGCTGCCGTGGAAGCGCGGCAAAGTGCGTGACAATTTTATGAAGCAACACATACACGCGATAAGGCCTGAATCCGCAGTGCAAATTGACGGGCAGCCACGCGCACAGTCGAGCAGGGGACCGCTCAATGCCTGTGTAGCCGCTGGAAAAGCACCGCACTTGGCACAGGCAAGCTGGGGCCCGACCTGCGCAGACACGAGGTAGGCTGGCGCCTTCGCCGCGGTCGCGGTTCGGTTCGATTCAGTAGGAAAAGCGACGCTGCGCCACGCTGCCGAGCATGCCCAGCGCCGCGAACGAGACCAGCAGGCTGGACCCACCGTACGATACCCAGGGCAGCGTCACGCCGACGACGGGAGCCATGCCCACGACCATCGCGATGTTGATCGCCACGTGCCAGAACAGCAGCGCGGCGCAGCCGATGGCCAGATATCGGCCGAAGCGGTCGCGCGCATCGCGAGCCACGCGCAGCGCCCACAAGATCAGCACCAGATACAAGACGAGAAGCAGCAGGCAGCCGACTAGGCCCCACTCTTCGGCCCAGACGGCGAATGGGAAGTCGGTCCAGTGCTCAGGCAGAAACTGAAGCTGATTCTGCGTGCCGCGCAGGTAGCCTTTGCCCAAGACGCGACCGCTGCCGATGGCGCAGATGGCTTGTCGCGCGTGCCAGCCCGTGCCCGTCGGATCGCTTTCGGGATGCAGGAACGTAAGCAGGCGCTTTTTTTGATACGCCTTCAGACCAAACAGAAACACCGCCGTCGCCACCGATAGATCAAGCCCCAGCATCACGGCCTTGACGCGCGGGTGCAGGGGAACCAAAAGCAGCAGCGAGCCAGCGACGATGACGCACAGAAGCGCCGTCCCCAGATCCGGCTGCTTCAAGATCAAAAGCACCGGGGCCAGCAGCACCACGTGCCAGGCCACGGCGTAATAGACGGGCCGCGCTCGCAGGTCCAGCGGATCCGACGAAAACAGGCGCGCATAAAACAAGATCAGCGCCAGCTTCATTAGCTCGGACGGCTGACCGCCGAGGACGCCCAGGCCCAGCCAGCGCTTGCTGCCGTTGACGGTGCGACCGATGACCAAGACCGCCGCGAGCAGCCCCACGCTGCCGACATAGATGGGCCACGCCAAGCGCGCCAAGCGGCGATAGTCAAACGCCATCAGGCCGATGAAGAGGGCGACTCCGGCGGCAAAGAAGCCGATCTGATGGGAAAACATGCCCGCGGGTGCGACGCGGGTGGCCGAGTACAGGTTGAGCAGGCTGATCACACACAGCGGTAAAAGCGAGGCCAGAAGCGGCCAGTCCCACTCGATGTGTAGCCAGGAACGACGCAGTGTCGACATCGCGGCCAGGCTTGTTGCACAGACCCGCAGGCCAATGCAACCGGCACGGGCCTTAGGGCGTTGGGTCTCCGCTGCTGACCTCGGGGGGATTCGAGGGCGGATCGTCGGGGCGGCGCTCGACTTCAATCGTGCAGTTGCTGACCAGCGCGGCCAAGGCCCCCACCGCGGCGAGCATCGGCATCAGCACCACACCAATCACTCCGACGGTGAGCGGCAGCTCAAGGATCGTGTGCCCGTCCTGCTTGATGCGGATGTGGCGCACGTTGCCTTCATGGATCAGCTCTTTAACTCGCTGCAGAAGCTGATCGCCGTCGATGGAAAAGGTCTCAAACGAGACAGGTTCTTTCATGGGTCTCTCCTGAGTAAGCGGGCCGCCGCGGGAGCTTCAAACCGCACGCGAGCATCTGTCGTCGTGATTTCCTGAAGCCGGGCGACGCCGTGATCGCGCCCTTGACTTCACTCCTATCACGCGGCTTTCGCGGGTGCTTTGTTATTCACGCTCGTCGACGGTGCGTAGGCCAACGGCAGCGCAAGCGGCAGACTGCCCTCGTCGGCAATGCGGCGCCGATCAGCCCGCGAGCCTGACTGCGAAGAGAGCTGCTCGACGGCTGCTAAGAGTAGACGCTGAGACAGGACGCTAAAGCAGAGCCAGCCCGCGCTCGCGCATGGTCTGCCAAATGGGGGACTGCAGCAGGTCCCTAAAGGCGGTCGTATCGTTGTGCGCTTGTTTGAAGACGTCCCAGGATGCTTCCAGCTCGCTGAGGGTTGTCGTCGACAGTGCGCGTGCATTGGTGCGTTCCAGCGCGGCAAGCAGCCACTGCGCCCACGAAAGCGGCATCGACAGGCGATGCGCGCCGTGGGCGTCATGGATCAGAAGCTCGCCTTGCGCTGGCTTGCCATTGGCAGGTGCAGTCATACGCACCGACGGAGAAACCCCCAGCCATAGCACCCGCCGATCCCGCTGGTTGGGGTCCAAGGTCGGCGCGGCTTGGCGATCCTGCTCGTGGGCTGCGATGGTCTTGCCGATCCAGTCGCGGTCGATGCTGACGGTGGGAACGGCAAAATCGAACCAACCCTCGACGGGTGTGTCGTGGTGAAAGCCGAGCGTGAAGTACTTGAGCGCGCTCTGCAGACCTTGCTCGTACATGCCGTGGTCGGCGCCCGTCGGATCAAGGTGTGGGATGATCTGCTCGACGAACGCTCCCTCGGGCATGGGCAAGAGCTGGATCTTGTACTCCTCGGGATGGCGACCGATTGGGCTGTGCGGCGTCACGCCGAAGCGCGCCCAGCTTGCTGAGGTCAGAAGCCCGTGCTTGAAAAGCTGCCGCACGACGTCGAGCGCATCGATCGTCTCTTGCGCGGTCTGCGTTGGAAAGCCGTACATGATGTAGCCATGCACGCGGATGCCAGCGTCCTTGAAGTTCTTGGCCACTTTGGCGACTTGCTCGACGCTGGTGCCTTTTTTCATCAGGGTCAAAAGGCGGTCTGATGCGACCTCTAGCCCACCGAAGACGGCGACCAAGCCCGAGGCCGCAAGCAGCTTGCACTGCTCCAGCGTATAGGCCTTGTCGAAGCGCAGCATGCCGTGCCAGGTGATGTGCAGATCGCGGCGCAGAAGCTCCAGCGCGAAGTCGCGCATGACCTTGGGCGGCATCGCCTCGTCGACAAAGTGGAACCCGGTCTGTCCGGTCTGGGCGATCGACTCTTGCACCTTGTCGACCAGGTTCTGCGCCGTCGCCGTGTCATAGTCCCCGACGTAGCTCAAGTGAATGTCGCAGAAGCTGCACTTCTCATCCGGCCTTCCAAAAAGTGCAGCGATGCCGCGTACTTA
>CAZKOY010000164.1:0-12040 GCA_964554495.1 uncultured Myxococcales bacterium | reverse complement strand
GGAACCCGCTTGAAGCGGCCCCACGCGACGAAGGCAGCCAGGCCACCCAGCACGACGTTCGCGATCGGCGGCTCGCCATGCATCAGGTGAACGCCAGTCGCGAGGATCATGATAGTGACCAAGCCGACGGCGGCGATGGGCGAAAGGATCGGCTGGATGCGCGTGGCGGCGGGCAGGATGACACCCAGCGCGCCAGCCACTTCCGAGAGACCGATGAAGCGAAGGAGCGCCTCGGGCATCGACTGCGCCCACGCTTGGCTGCTCACCAGCTGCTGGTAGGGCGTCGTCAGCTTCATGAGACCGGCCATGCCGAAGCCGACGGCGAGCAGCCCCTGAGCGACCCACAGCCCGATGTGAAGGCCCCTTCCGCTGGACGCGGCGGCGCCGCTAGGCGATTGCACATGTTGAGTCATGAGCGTTCTCTCCTGAAAGATGTCGCGCGCTAACCGAACAAGCGCAGTGCGTAGCTTTGTTTGCCCTCGGCGCGGAGTGCGCGGCCGATGCGGCGGATTTCGGCTTCTCCGCGCTCCAGCGCCTCGCGGCTGGTGTGGACCGAGTAGTTGCCCAGGAAAAGCGGGTGCGGGTGCTGCGACGCCGAGCCGAGCACGAAGCGCGTTTCTCCATCGGCGATGAAGTGGATCGGCGCCTCGGCTTGCTCGAAGATCGCGAGTTCGCCGCCCGTGATGCGCGCGGGCGTTCGCAGTGCGCCATTCATGAGCGCAACCCAGGCGACGTCGTGACCCGGCGGCGGCTCGAACGTCCAACGCTCACCGTCCTTGAGGCTCACCGACAGATACGTCATCGGCGGTGCCACGATGCCGCTTGCCGATCCACCGTAGCGCCCCAGAATGACACGCGCGGGCCCGTGGGCAGGAACCTGCTCGGGCATCACGTAGTGGCTCTCGCTCGCCGCGTTCTCAAGCTCGGGCGGCAGTGCAACCCAAAGCTGGAAGCCACGGACGACCCCAGGCTCGACGCTGCCTGTGTGCCAGACGCCACCTCCGGCGCGCATCCACTCGACACTGCCGGCCGGCAAGACGCCGATGGCGCCTGTGGTTTCGGCATAGCGAGCCGCGCCATCGAGGACGACGGTCACCGTGGCGATGCCCGAGTGCGGATGCCAGCCGGTCTGCAGCGGCGGCGCGTCGGTTCCCTCGAACTGGAACAGGTCGAGGAACACGAAGGGCTTGATCAGATCGGCCCGCAGATCGGATGGGCTCATCAGGCGCGTGATGGGCCCGCCGAAATGTCCTTTCGTACTGTGGATGATTGCGCGGGGTACGGCCGCTTGGGTCGTGCTCGTCATGGGGATGTTCGTTGTGGTGCTCATGGACGCTATCCTAATTGTCCCAAATACAGCGTCTAGTCATCAGATATGGACAAACTGTCCCGCTTGATGGACAGTTGGGCAATGGACCTCAACGAGCTAGTTGTCTTCGTTCGCGTCGTGCAGGCCGGCAGCATTCGCGGCGCAGCCGAGGCGCTGGGCATGCCGAAGTCAACGGTGAGCCGGAAGCTCATCGAGCTTGAGGAGCGACTTGAATCGCGGCTGCTTCAGCGGACGACGCGCAAGCTTGGCCTCACCGACATTGGCCGCATCTACTATGACCACGGCGTTCGCATCGTCGCAGAGATCGAGAACGCCGAGCGCGCCGTTCGCAGCCAGCACGAGGCGCCGCGCGGGCTGCTTCGCGTCACCGCGCCGCTCAACCTCGCTGTCTTCGCGCCGATCATCAGCGCCTATCTGGCGCGCCATCCCGAGGTGCGGCTTGAGCTGTCGGCCAACGCGCGCGTCGTCGATCTCGTCGAGGAAAACTTCGACATCGGCATCCGCGCGGGCACCCTGGCGGACTCGTCACTCATCGCCAAGTCGCTCGGGATGTTCGAGCGGATCCTCGTCGCAACGCCGGATTACCTAAAGAAGCGCGGTCATCCGAGAACCCCCGTCGACTTGAAGAAGCACGACTGCCTGCTGTTCGGAAGCAACCCCACGCTCACGCTCACGCGAGACGGACGCCGCGAGGACATCTCTCTCAACCCTCGGCTGCTCGTCACCGATATGGACGTGCTGGAAAGCGCGCTAAAGGACGACCTTGGAATCGCCGTCATGCCTGCGTTCATGTGTGAGAAGGCGGTCCGCGCCAGGCGCCTTGAGCGAGTGCTCTCAGGCTGGAGCCCACCCCCTACGCCACTGCACATCGTCTATCCGAGCACTAGGCACCTCTCGCCAACGGTGCGCAGCT
The DNA here is from genome assembly GCA_964554495.1 of uncultured Myxococcales bacterium. Classification (GTDB taxonomy): domain Bacteria; phylum Myxococcota_A; class Polyangia; order Palsa-1104; family JAEUJZ01; genus JAEUJZ01. Next base: position 9,797 of record CAZKOY010000164.1, on the reverse strand, counting down.
TCATTGAATACGTACAGGAACGAATGAAATCTAAAATAGGGCGCAGTTGTCCGTCGAAGTTATGACCCGATACTTTTCCGCAGTCGACTTACATCTAGGATGTGAACTTCGTGTCTCGTTTCACCGAGGAAGACCCTGCCTTATTCCCAAAGCTTCGCAAAAGCAACACGACCAAAGCAGAGGAAGAAGAAAGGTTCGCTTTCCCCCACGACTGCCATGGCTGCGCACGTGCCGCATCAACGCTAGGCGGCGTCGGGTTCGCTGCGCATCCAGTCGATCGTCTTGGCGAGCCCGGTCCTTAGATCGACCGGCGAGTGGATGCCAAGCTGCGTTCGCAGGCGCGTGATGTCGGACAGCGAGTGACGAACGTCTCCGGCGCGGGGGTCGGCAAACTGCAGCGCCGGCTGAACGCCGATCACATCGCTTAGCTCTTGCACAAGCTGCAGCAGCGTGACGCGCTCGCCCCGACCGACGTTGATGATGGAACCCACGGCCTGCGGGCTCTGCGCGGCGGCCAGCAAGGCGGCGGCGACGTCTTCGACAAAGACGAAGTCGCGCGTCTGCAGGCCATCGCCAAAGACGGTAAACGGCTGCTGCGAAAGCAGGCGCCGCGCCGCGATCGAGATCACCCCCGAATAAGGACTCGCCGGATCCTGCCTGGGCCCAAAGACATTGAAGAAACGCAGACAGACGGTCTCAAGCCCGCAGAAGCGCTGAAAGTACGCCGCGTCAATCTCGTTCTGCCACTTGGCATAGGCGTACGGCGAAAGCGGCATCGCCGGCATGTCTTCGCGCTTGGGCAGCGTCGGCTCATCGCCATAGACGGCCGCCGAAGAGGCCAAGACGACGCGACGACAGCCCGCGCCACGCGCCGCAGACAGGACACTGCGCGTGCCGCTGACGTTGATGTCAAAGCAGCGCTCGGGCTCGACGGTCGACAGAGACACCGAGACCATCGCGGCAAGATGAATGACCAGCTCACACCCGACACAGGCCGCACGCACGGCCGCTTCGTCGCGCACATCGGCCTTTATGCATGGAACGTCGGCGGGAAGGTTGCGCAGCTTGCCGGTATCAAGGTTGTCGAGAACCTTCACATCCTGCCCGCCAGCGAGCAGCCGGCGAACCACCGTCGAGCCGATGAAGCCGGCTCCTCCTGTGACCAGAACTTTCATGACGGGCTACCTGATCTCCTCTGGGCTTGCTTGCCGCGCCAACCATCGCTTGCAACCCAAGCAGGACGCGCGAACCAGGGGCAACATAGGCGAGCTGACGGCGGGCATCCAAGCGGATTCGGCGCCGACACGCGACGTTGGATCGATGCCGCAGCCCCGACGCGCGGCGACGCTCGGGCTCAGTCGCTGCTGGGCTGACGGAAGCTCGACGTAAAGTGGACGCGCAAAAGGTCCAACGAAGCGCGGGCCGCGGCCAGCTTCTGCGCATCGCGCTTTCGCGCAGCTTCCACGAGCTGACGCAGCGATTCCTGTGACAGCTCGGCCGCCACCTTGGCCAGATACAGCCCGCGCGCGGCCGGCCCACGATACTTGGCCAGCAAAAGATAGCGACTGCGATATTCCTGTTGTCGCATCGCACGCGCGGCCTGCTGCGTCGACTGTCCGCCAAAGTGAACGACGTGCAGTGTCGGCAACAGCACGACGGAAAAGCCGGCTTGGTGCAGCCGAAATTGCCAGTCGATCTCTTCGCCATAGATAAAAAAGCCCTCGTCCAAAAGGCCGATCTGTCTAAGCGCGCGGAACGACAACATCAGACAGGCGCCAATCAGCCAGTCGACGGAAATCGGGCTCTGCTCGGTGCCCGCCAAGCCCGCTTCTTCGCCGCGCAGGTGCTTGCGAAAAAACGATCGAAACAGGTGAGCAAACCAGAACGTCCCATACGATCGCTGCTGCGTGCCGTCGGCGTTGAGAAGCTGCACACCGACCATGCCCGCCTGGGGATGCGCATCGAGATACTCGGCCATGCCATCGACGGCGCCTGGGCAGACTTCGGTGTCGGGGTTCAAAAGCAGGATCGATCCCCTCGCTAGCTGGCCTTCGCCGTCGGCAGCAGCCTGCAGGATCTGACGCAGAGCCAGATTGTTGGCGGCAGCGAAGCCAACGTTTTCTGGCGAAGCGATCAGGTGAACCTGCGGAAACTCGCGGCGAACTAGATCGGGACTGCCGTCGCTGGATGCATTGTCGACGACCCACACGTGCAGCGGACGCGCCGTCTGGGCCAACAGCGCACGCAGACAGCCGCGCAGAAGCTCGCGCGTGTTGAAGCTGACGATGATCACGTGAATGGCAGGCGGCGAGCGTGGAACGCGGCCGGGCTGAGCTGCGTCCGGGCTGGGTCGTTGATCGTCGCGCTCCACGGAAGTCTCCACGTCGCAAAGGATGTCGCGGTCTGTGCTGGGTCCGACTAGTGCGCGAGCGATGACAGGTGCCCCTGCGCTGAGAACCAGGCAAATGCGTCGGGATCGATGCGACGAAGGGCATCGGGGTCGGCGCGAAACAGCGCGAAGCTCTCGGCGAACGACTCTTCGACGTCGTCTTCGCTGTATCGTGTTGGCCCGCGACTTTGACCGCGGGCTCGACGGAACGCGCGGATCACAGGGCCCTCGGCGCCGACGTGCTTGATGCGGTGTACCGTGACTTCGACGCGGTGGATCTTGTCCAGGAACTCATCGACCTCGGCCACCGTGGGGGCATCGCCTTCGCGCGTCTCGATCCATTTGCTGAGCTTGTTCTCGTCGCTCTGATATTCCGACACGGCGGTCATCAAATCGCGCTGCGCCGCGGCGTACGAAGCATCTGCCAAGGCGTGCCCAATCTCGTGCAGAACCAGCCGCACCGAGGCAGGCAGGGGTGACTGCGGTGGGCCCACGAACATGTAGCGGTCGGCCACGATTAGGTTGTCATAGAGCTCGATGCGCGCCGCGCCTGCGCCGCGGGTGTAAAAGGCCAGCGTCGAAAACTGCGAGGTCTCGGGCTCGCGGCTGCGGTGCTCGCGGACAAACAGAATGCGCGACACGAACGCTTTTTCTTCGCTGCTCAAAAGCGACAGCGCGCGATCCAGCACCGCTAGATACATGGGTGTCCAGCGAACTTCACCGAGATCGGACGGCGCAATGCCATGGCGCGAGCGGATCTCATCCGCCGTGGGAGGCGCCGAGAGACTGGCCGGAATCACCGGCCCCTGCGTGATGACGATGCTGCCGTTTGGCTCGTGCTGCGCCGAGACCGCAACGCGCTGGCCTTCGTCACCGGGCTGCAGGCGCGGCAGCAAAAGATCGATCTCGGCTCCGCGCGCTTCGTCGTGCAGCGCCGCACGCAAGGCGGCCAGCGATGGGGTCGGTACATCCTGCAGGTCGGGCGTCTCTCCGGGGGCCGAGAGCACACGGTGGACGCCATCGGGCGTCACGACGGCCACTCGCTTGATGCCAGCCTGCGACAGGGCCTGCGGTAGCTCAGCCAAGAGCGCATCGCGCAAGCTGGGATCACGCAGCGAGCGCGGATCCGGCAGCAAGCGCGCGTCTGCATAGTAGCGCCGAGCGCCACAGCCCTGACTTGCCAGCACAAGGGCCGCCAAAAGCAGGACCGCGCGAAGGCCGCACACCAGCGAAACACGCCGACGCCATCCCCGGCTCAAGCAGCGCGGTGAACCCTCGATGGCGAAGCACGCAAGGACGGGTCGCCGCCACTTTGAATCGTTGTTCTTGCGCATATCGGCGCGACGCTAGCACAGTTGCCGCGAGCCCTTGTGCGCTTTGGCGTGGCCGTGGCAACCCAACGCAGCGAGCCGCGCCTGCTTATTCCCCGACGAACTGATCGCCTTTGTACGACAGGCCGTTGTACTTGCACGCGTCGGCAATGGCGCGCTGATCAAAGGGAGTGCGCACCCCTTGATAAGCGCGAGTCGCCAGGCGATGCGAGCGCACGCTGCACGCAGCCAAGCCGATGAACTTCCAAGCTGCAGGCGAGCGCTCGTTGCTCTTTTCCGCGACGACCAGCGCCAGCTCGATGGCCTTGCCGCGATCGCCGCGGACATAGGCAGCCTGCGCGTCTTCCATCATCTCATCGTCGCTGGGCGGGCCTTTCTTCTTCTTCAACGCGGCGCTTGCCGTCATGCCCTTGGCCAGCGGAGCCGGCGGTGGCGGCGAAACAACGGGGCTCTTCCCGACGCTTCCAGGGGACGTGACTGCGGTCGCGGGTGCGGGACCTGAAGCAGGCTGGGCCGTGGCCAGCATCACCGACGTCGGCTCGCCTGTTCCGCCGCGCAGGGGCGGCAGCGCCGCGATTCCCCCTGTGCGGACAGCGCCACGAACGACGCGGGCTGGCTTTGCCGACTTGCCGCGCTTGATGGGCTTTTTGTGCCAGCGCTTGCCGGCCTGCGCCACGCCCACCCCCGGCAGCCAAGCCAGGCGCTGCGGCAGGCCCAACGCGCAGAGCACCGCGACGACCAGCGCCACAGACGACACACTGGGACCCCAAAAGAACAATCGAGTCATCGCCCCTCGGTCTGATTATCTCTGGCCGTGGCGGCGCCTGGCAAGGGCGCAGGTGTCTCGCAGCAGCCAGCGACCCGCACCGACCTGAGCACGGCTGCCCGCACGACAGCCCACGCGCCTGTCCACGAAATGGGGAGGCAGTATAGGATGCGCAGCGTGGATGTGATCTCTTCGAGTGGGCCGGCTTCCGATGCGGCGGCGACGCGCGCCAAGCCGCTTCTGCGCGGTGTCGTGCATCAGGTGTCGTTCTTTCTGACGCTGCCGATCGTCTGGTGGCTGGTGCAGTCGAGTCGGTCGGGGCTGCCGCGGTTCTCGGCGCTGATCTATGGCGTGTCGCTGCTTCTGCTTCTGGGCACAAGCGCCGTTTATCACCGACGAACCTGGGGCCCGATGGGACGCGCTCGCATGAAGAGCCTGGATCACTCGATGATCTTCGTGTTGATTGCCGGGACGTATACGCCGATCTGTCTTTACGGCGTCGGCGGCGAGCGCGGGCAGATCCTGTGCCTGGTGCTGTGGGCAGGCGCGCTGCTCGGTATCGCGCAGACGCTGTTCTGGCCGTCGGCGCCGCGTCCGCTGCACGTCGGCATCTATGTCGCGCTGGGCTGGGCTGGGGCTGCGGGTCTGCCGGCTGAAGCCGCTCGCATCGGCCTATTTGCCGTCGGGCTGCACGTGCTTGGCGGCGTGCTGTACACGCTGGGAGCGCTGGCCTATGCCCGCAAGCGACCCGACCCATTCCCGGCCGTGTTTGGCTATCACGAGATCTTCCACGTTCTGGTGGTCTTGGCCTGCGGCTGCCTGTTCGAAGTCGTCCGCCGCAGCCTGTTTGTAGTACACGCTAGCGCTTGACATAAAAACGGAAATAGCTGCATTCGCGGATAATTTCCTGATAGTATTTCGTGTTGGCGTATTGTTCTTGCAGTTTTTTGAAATAAATCGGTGAGTGGGTTTCGGTCTGCGGATCAGAATGCGGCAGTCCTTTCTTATCCTGCGTTGCGAAATAGCGATTCTGTTCGGTCTTGGCTGCCATAAAACAAGCCTTAGCCTGTAGCTCACGATCAGAGAATCGTTCCATCGCGCGTTTGTAATACTTCTCGGCGAGCTGTGTCTGCACCGTCAGCGGGCTTCGACTGGGAAAATTGTAATGACTGGTGCGGTAGATAAGTCGCCCGTTGCCATAGTAACTCATATTATACAAAGCGTTGCCAATTAACAAACTGGCTTTTGCGCCTTCGCTGCCAGGACGCTCGGCCTGACCAGCCAACGCGATCAGGCGATTGACAAAGGAAAGACGCGTGTACTTCGTTGCATTTTTGTCTTCCATATCGCAGTCAAGGCAATCTCTTATACGCCCTGTGAATGGATCTGCTTCCAGCGGTAGGTCTCTCGCTTCAGGCTCGGCCTGAGCCAATAGCGCGGCAGCGGTCTTAAAATTTCCAGCATACAGCTCATTGATGGCCTTTATTTCAAAAAACTGCTGCGGTCCATAGCCCCGGCTGTAGTTCTTGGCCAGAAATTCATCGAAAGGCGACTTAGCAGGCTTGGCGATGAATTCGCGCAGGGCGTCAATTCGCGCATTGCTGCGGTACAGATCGGCGTCGGCGCGGTCGGCCAAAAGGTGCGCGCGGAAGGCATCACCCGCCGCGCGATAGCGCTTGCTCAGCGTCTGCAGCGCGTACTGGTTCAGATCGGGGGCCCGCGAGTTCTTGCTATCGGCCAGCCAGGAAAGCTCGCTGGCCAGGTATGGTTCCATGGCTTTGTCGACTGACTTTACGCTGTGGATGCGCGCCAAGAGCCGTGTCATGCGTAGCTGCTCGGCAACGGCGGCGTCGCTACCCACCGCCTTTTCGGCCAATGCAAGATACGTTGCAGCCGACTTGCTATCGCTCATCAGCGCATACATATGCGCCACAGCGGCATGCCACAGGTATGGCTTGTATGCATTCTGTGTATCGGCGATGCGTTTCAGAGTCGAAAGCCGCTTCTTTCCCACGACTTCAGCATCTGGGCGATAGGGCTGAGCTTCATATTGACGATTCGTGCGATATTCCGCTAAATCTCGCTCGGCTTTGTTGACCTCGCGAATCAACAGCAAAGGTATCAATTCAGATTTCGGTGACAGCGCGAAAATCTTTTCGATGGCCCCCAGGCCATCCGCAGATATGCCCAACAATTGCCACAACACAGATTTATCATAGTCGGTTTTCGCCAACGCCAGCGTCGATTTCCAGTCAGCATCTTCTTTTGGGCGAAACGACAAATAGGCAGATCGCTTCAGCGGAGTATAATGACCAAATACATAGGAATACAGATAATTCGCCTGACTCTCTTTACCATTTCGACGGAGCGATCCGGCAGCAATATCCATGAAGCGATACTTGATACTCGATTCTGTCTTAAATGATCCGATATTGGCACTGTAGTATTTTTCGGCTTCGCTGTGGCGACCGGTATAAAACATTAAGCGCAGTCGTTGAAAGCGATAGCGCTCTTGCAAAAAGGGATCGCGGGCGCGGGCAAGCTGCGTGGCTCCGCCGGAAAGCAGCTTGTCGGCAGTGACGGCATCTTGGGCGCTGGCATCAGCCATCTTTTCCGCGTTCCAGGCATCGTCGCTAAGCCGGCGTGTGGCGATGGGCTCGCAGCGCTTGGCAAAGCCGACGTAGTACAGCGCCTGCATGACCTGCGCGCGATCGCTGACCGTCTCAAGCTGGGTCTTAAGAACGGCGGTCCAGGCACTCAGCGAGACGCGCTTGCCTTCCAGCGCCCAGATCAGTCGCTCCAAGTCGTGAAGCTGCATCTTGTACAGCAAGAACTTCAGGTTCTCGTTGGAAACCTTGCCGCCCAGGTACGCCGACCACTCTTTGGTATTGGCCTCTTCCAGGACCTCGGCGCGGGTGCTGCCGTCGTGCAGCGACGGTGGATAAAAGATGTGGAAGCTCAAGAAGAACGGATGTTCCTCGGGGCGACCCATGATCTCGGGCGCGAAGAACGAGTGAAAGTCGTCGAGATCCACGCCCCCCGTGGCCTGGGCTGGCTCAGCCGGCAGGCACAGGGCAGCGGCCAGTACGGGTCCCAACAGGCGAAGGTGGCGACGCGGGCTAGCGAAAGACTGCCAGGATGTTCTGCAGATCCGAGACGGCATAGTGGCGCAGGTTCCTTTCGTCCAAGTCGAAAAAGGCGATGGTGGCGAAGTGCTTCTGGCCACGGGCACCGCGGGCCGCCGTGATCGCGGCCTGCAGCGTGGTGTGCGGCGTCGTCTGTTCGATGCGTAGCTCGTCGCCTTCGATGAAGTAGTGGCCGCGCAGAAACACCCCGCGCGCCGCCTGATAGCGCCCATCGTGAATGCGACGAAACGCGTCGACTTGTTCGATGTCGGCTGCGTCCAGCTTTTCGATCACGCCGACCACGTTGCCGTCGCGCGCATGGACCGCCCAGGAAAACAGCGGCAGCGACAGATCCAGCGGCAGGGCATACCCCGCGATGTGCGCGGCATAGCGCTGCGCGTCTTCGGTGTTGTAAATCGAGCTGCGCGGCGCGTCGGCGTAAAGCGGCCCGAAGTTATAAAACATCAACATGCCGCGATCGACGGGAGGCACGCCGGTTCGCGCCGCGTACTTGATCTGGTGCAAGCGAATCGTCGACGACAGGATCTGACTTTTTTCGTGCAGGGCGCGGCGCAGCACATCCAGAAAGCGAAAGTAACGGGCGCGCGTCGCATCGGACCAGTCGCAGTCAAGCTGGACTTCACGCGGGGTGATGCCGTGCGCTGCGCTGGTCGCCTGGATCTTGCGCAGGACTCGCTCGGCCAGTCCGTCGACCGCGGACGGTGGCGTGCGAAGAAAGACCTGATTGGTGACGAACACCACCGGCACGATGTCAAGCTCGCGCGGCAGCGGCGCCGCAAACACGAGCGGCGCAATCGGCTGCGCGGCCTGCAGCGTGGGATCCCAGTCGACATCGAACAGGCGCAGATACAGACGCCCCACGGCAAGGGCACGCAGCGACGCAGCCGATGCCGATGTCGCAAGCCACTGCGTCTTCCAGAAATAAAACGCGCGCTGCGCTGGCGGCTCTTTCGCGGGGCGCCACTGGGATCCCAGGCGGGGGCCCAACTGCAAGCCTGCAAGCAGCAGCGCGCCGACGACACACAAGCCGACGGCGAGGCGCGCTGCGACGCTGCGCAAGCGAAGGCGCTCGGCTGCCTCTTTTCGCGAAGACAACACCGGGGCCTATGGTCTTTGGCGTACCGGCGGCTGTCAAAATTGCCGACGGCGCGGCGGCTATCGCTTGGGACGCAGGAAGTCGGCGAGAGCCTCGGCCACAGTCGGCAGCGCCGCCCGTCCGTCATAGTCGGTGAGCAGCGTGCCTAGCTGATCAGCTAGCACACCGGGCCCACTCGGCGTCGCAACGCCCATGATCAGCAGATCGCAGTCGCACAGCGTGCGCACAAGCGAGCGATTCCACGACTGCTTGCGCAGCCACGCTGCATCCGCATCCAGGGGCTGACCGACGGCGGAATAGCGACGCGGCTGGGCTGACTCGGACAGGTCGACAAACACGGCGGCGTTGCCTTGATATTCGCCCAAGGACACCCCGCGTAGCTGGTCCCAGACATACACCGTCGCGCCCTTGCGATCGAGGAAGGCCACGCCGTCCTGCGTCGGCACAACCAGGGTCCGCTGCAGAAAGCGCGGCCTAAGCCCCGCGAAGGGAGACGGCTGACGCAGCAGCATGGCCCGTCGCTCAAGTCCCATCCACACTGCGATGGCGCCGCACAAAAGAAAGAAGCCTCCGGCTCCGATCAGCTTGGGCAGAGCCTGCGGACTGCGCACGATACCCACGCCAGCCAGGACCACAAAGCCCAGCGAGATCAGAAACAGCACAAGCGGCGTCCCGCCGATCAGCGCGGCTTCTCGTTGCACGCGGGCCACAAGGGTCTCGTCGGCAGGAGCCTGCGCCGGATCCGGCTCGGCAGCCTCGGGCTCGAAGACGCCGCGAGCCGCACGCCGCAGCACCAAGCCCATGACCAGCGCCCCCGACGCCACACCGGCCAGCAGAAACAGGCGCGACTGCTCGGGCTGATTGAGCAAGCTCAAGCTCAAAAGATCCAGCACCAGGTGCCACAGCGCCCCAAAGCCCGCGACTAGAAAGCCGCGCTTCCGCCACGTGATCGTCGTCGCATCCTCGGCAATCCACTCGCCCAGCAGCACCAGCAGAATCGGCGCCAGCAGCACAGCAAAGCCGATCTGAAAGCCCGGCGGCTGCCGACCAAACCAGCGCTCGACCAAGC
>CAZKOY010000163.1:0-12250 GCA_964554495.1 uncultured Myxococcales bacterium | reverse complement strand
GGCATCATCCACCGCGACATCAAACCGGCGAACATCATGATTGGTCGCTTTGGCGAGGTGGTGCTGATGGACTGGGGGATCGCCAAGCTGTTGCCCAAAGCGGGGCTGCAGGCGTGCTCGCTGGTGGCGACACAGCAAGGTCAGCTCGTCGGCACGCCGGCATACATGTCACCAGAACAGGCCAGCGGCCAGATCGACGAGATCGATGGGCGAAGCGATCTGTACAGCGCGGCCGTGCTGTTTCATGAGCTGCTGGGACTGCAACACTATCTTTCGCACTGCAAGACCGGACTTCAGCTCTTGCACTCGATCCGCACTGAGGAGTTTCGTTACCTGCGCTTGGTGTTCATCAAGCACCCGCATCACCCTGTGCCCCCCGCCGAGCTTCTGCACTTCATCGTCAAAGGCTTGGCCAAGGATCCCGCCGAGCGCTACCAGAGCGCTGATGAGATGATCGCCGAGCTTCAGCGCATTCGCGACGGACGCTGCCGTGTGAGCTGCCCAGCGACGTTGGCCAAGCGCATGATCGACACCTCGGGACGCTTCGTGAATCGCTATCCCAAGCTGTCGCCGTTTGTCTTCTATTCGCTGCTGCTCATGCTGGCCAGTTACCTTGTGATCAGCGCCTTTCTGTTGCTGCAGCTATCGCGCTGAGGGCGGCGGTACCGCGCGCGGCGTCAGACGTGAGCGCGCCGAGTGGTCTGTACGTTGCCGCAACTGCTGGCGAAAGCGAACCGACTGCGGACTTTTTTTCCGTCGCCATCCCGGTTGACCGTTCGGTAAAAAAGGCTGGCGATTTATTGACCGGTCGTTAAAGTGAAGGCGTATGCCACCCACTCGACCTCCCTTCGCTCCTGCTGTGTCCGCCTCTTCTGCGGGCTCGGCGGTCGCAGCCAGCGAGACGACGCCATCTGTTGCCGCACGCGTATCGACGAGCCCGTCGCTGGCTCCGCAAGATGCGCGTCAGCGAATCAGCGCGGCGGCGTTTCGTTTGTTCAGTCAGAAGGGGTATTCCTGCACTTCGGTCCACGACATCGCCGAGGAAGCTGGGGTGCAGAAGTCGATCCTTTACTACTACTACGAGAGCAAAGAGGCCCTGTATCACACGCTGCTCTTTGAAAGCGCGGTTCGACTGCGCGGCATGCTGGATGCGGCGCTGTCGGCTACGGGCCTGACGTGTCCGTTGGCCACCGTGCTGGATGGGCCGGAAGCGAACGGAGCGCGACGTCACGGCAAGTCTGCGGCGGGGGCTCTGCTCGCCGGTAAGTCGGTGGCTCGCCTGCTTGGTGAGTTTGTCGAGACCCTGCTTGGCGCGGCCCGCGACAACCGCGAGCCGGTTCGCTTTTTCATGGCCCACATCTTTGCGCCCGATGCCGACCGTCCGCCGGATCGCGCCGATGACATGCAGCGGATCGCGCCGCGCATCACGCAGCACTTGATCAAGCTCGGCCAAGCCCGCGGCGAGCTTCGCGGCGACGCCGATCTGTTGGAACGCCTGCTGCTTGGGGCGGTGCAGTATTCCATCACCCGTCACCTGCGCAGCCCCGAACAAGAGCCGCTGTTGCCCGGCACCGGCCAGCGCATCGTTCGCGCGCTGATCGCAGGCTTTGCTGGCAAGGGATCGGCGCGTGGTCCTATCGCTGCCTCTCGACCGGCGCGCTCTGCATCCCCCACCAAGTCCAAGCTCACAAAACCGGTAACTGCGCGCGAATCGGCCAAAAAAGGAACCGGCCGCCGCGCTGCAGTCGACAAGAAACGCTAACGACCTCTGCACGGCCATGACCCACGCTGTTCAGCCGATTACACCGACGCTCATGATGAATCGACGATCTCGTTCACGTTCGCTCTTTGGTATCACGCAGCTTCGCTTTGCTCAGCGCTGGCTCGCTTCGACCGTGCTGGCCTTGCCGCTGCTGCTTTCTGCATGCAATCGAGGCGACAATGCCGCGAAGCCGCCGGCCGCCAAGCCCGCGCAGAAGAAGCAGGCAGAGCCGCCGCGCGTCGAAGTCGTGCGCGCTGCGATGCATACCTTTTCGGGCCGACTGCCGATCACCGGAGAGCTCAAGCCCATCCAAGAAGTCACGCTGAAGTCTCGCATCGGCGGTGTCGTGGTCGTGCTGAGCTACGACGAAGGCGACTATGTAAAAAAGGGCGCACTGATCGCGCGCATCGAAGCGCAGAACCAGAACGCGCAGTTCCGTGGATCGCAAGCGGCGGTGAGCGTTGCCGAAGCGCAGCTTCAACGAGCGCAGGCCGATCTAGAGCGCCTAAAGCGTGATCTCGCCCGCGTCGAGCAGCTAAATTCGCAGGGCGCTGCCGATCAGAAGACGCTGGATGACACGCGCAGTGCAGTGAAGTTGGCGACCGTCACCGTGCAAAGCGCAGCGGCTCAGCTCGATCAGTCGCGGGCCTCGCGCGATCTGGCCCGCAATGCCGTGGGCGAGACGCGCTATGTCGCGCCGATCTCGGGTGTGATCAGCCGTCGCGGCGTCTCGCTGCACGAGTACGTCGACACCATGAAGAACCGCGACATCGTCACCATCGTCGACAACTCTTCCATGGAACTGGTGGCATCGGTCGCCGCCGATCTGGCATCTGGGCTGACCAAGGGCGCCAAGGTCGAATTCCAAGTGAAGTCGAATACCGTGCGAACGATCGAAGGCGAAGTCTCGGCGGTAAATCCGACGGTGGATCCGCGCACTCGCACCATTCGCTTGCGCGTGCGCATCCCCAATCCCGATGGCGTGCTAAAGGGCGGCATGTACGCCACGGGCTATGTGACCGTGGGTGGCGAGCGTCGGGCTGTGGGTGTGCCCGCGCAGTCGCTGCGGCAAGAAGCGACCCTTGACACAGGGGACGACAGCGGAGAAGAGGCCGACAAGCAGAGCGTCGTTTGGCGCATCAAAAATGGCGTGGCGGAAAAGCTGGTGGTGCGCAGTGGCCTGTCCGATGGCGATCTGGTCGAGATCATCGACAGCGTCGCAGAAGGCGATCAGATCGTGATCAGCTCGCCAGCTAGCCTAAAGCCGGGCATTGCGGTGCAGGCGCATGAAACCACTCTGCCAACGCCCAGCAAAGACAGCGCCAAGGGGTCTGAAAAATCGCCCGAAGTCGATGCTGAAAAAGACGCCGACAGCGGGCCCGATTCCAAGAAGAAGGCGGGCGCTGCAGCCAAGAAGTAAGACCCTGCGCCGCTTGGCTAAGTGAGGCGGCGCAGACCCAGATCAAGAAGACCCCTTCCGGGGAGGAATTTCCGTGCTGCTATCTGATCTCTCAATTCGTCGGCCGGTCTTCATCACGATGATCATGCTGGCCTTCGTGGTGCTTGGGCTTTTCGCCCTGCGACGGCTGAGTGTCGATGAGTTTCCCAACGTCGACCTGCCGGTGGTCACCGTCACCACTGCATGGCCAGGCGCCGGCCCCGAGTCGGTTGAAAGCGACATCAGCAAGAAGATCGAAGAGGCGCTGAACACGGTCACGGGCGTCAAGCAGATCTCGTCGCAGTCGCTGGAAGGCGTATCCAGCGTCGTGGTTCTTTTTCACCTGAACATCAAGATCAACGACGCCGCCAACGATGTGCGTGAAAAGTTAGCGCGCATCAAAGCCGACTTACCGGCCGATGCCAAAGACCCGCTGATCGAGCGCCTCGATCCGGGCGATCGACCGATCTTGAGCTTGGCGCTGTCGTCAAAGACGATGCCGATGCGCGACCTGACCGAGCTAGCTGATGAGGTCGTGCGCAAGAAGCTCGAAAACGTGCAAGGCGTCGGCAAAGTGACGCTGGTCGGTGGCACTAAGCGCGAGATCGAGATCCTTTTGGATCCCGAGCGCCTGGATGCGCGCAACCTGCTGCCCACCGACATCATCAACGCCCTGCGCTCGTCGAACATCGATCTGCCGGCTGGTCGTATCGAGCGTGGCGCGCAAGAGACGCTGCTGCGCGTAGCCGGTCGTGTGCGCAGCATGCGCGAGTTCGAGAACCTGCCGCTGCGCATCGCAGGGGGCACGGTGATTCGCCTGAACGAAGTGGCAACCGTGCGCGATGGCACGGAAGAGCGCCGCAGTCTGTCTTTGGTCGCCAAGGGCGTGGTCGATCCGCAGAACCCCACGGCCGTCGACGCGGAAGGAAAGAAAAGCTTAGAAGTTCAGCCGACGGTGGCCTTGGAAATCCGCAAACAGTCCGGGCAGAACACCGTCACGGTCGTCGATTCGATCTCGGACCGCTTGGAGGAGATGAGCCGCGATCTGCCCGAAGGCGTCAAGCTCGACATCGTCATCAACAACGCGATCTACATCCGGGCCAGCGTGAAGCAGGTCGAAGAGGATCTGGTTCTTGGCGCCATCTTGACGGTATGCATCGTCTTCCTGTTTTTGCAGAGCTGGCGCTCGACCGTCATCACTGGCTTGACCCTGCCCATCTCGGTCATCGGCGCCTTTACCGCTGTGTGGGCCGCGGGCTTCACGCTGAACCAGCTAACCCTGATGGCCTTGACGCTGGCCATCGGCCTTCTGATCGACGACGCCATCGTCGTACGCGAAAACATCGTGCGCCATGCCGAGATGGGCAAGGACCACGTCCGCGCCGCCAAGGAAGGCACCGATGAGATCGGCCTTGCCGTCTTGGCCACGACCTTTTCGATCGTCGCTGTGTTCATCCCAGTCGCCTACATGGGCGGCATCGTTGGTCGCTTCTTCTTCCAGTTCGGAATCACCATCTCGGTTGCGGTGCTGCTGTCGCTGTTCGTCTCGTTCACGCTCGACCCCATGATGTCGTCGGTGTGGCCCGAGCCCCATCAGCAAGGCAAGCGTGGCCTGTTCATGCGCGCGGTTGGTGCGTTTAACCGCGCCTTCGATATGTTGGCGGTCGGATACCGCCATGTCATCGCGTGGGCCTTGCGGCACCGTATCGCGACGCTGCTTCTGACGACGGCGGTGTTCATCGGCACGATGATGCTGGCGCCACTCATCGGCTTTGCCTTCTTCCCGGACACCGATCGCGGCGAGTTCGTCGTCACCTTCCGCACGCCTGTCGGTAGCTCGCTTGCCTATACCGAAGTCAAAGCCAACGAGCTTCTGGGCGCGATCCATCAGGATGCCGACATCGCATATACCTATACGACGATTGGGGCCGGCAATACGGGCACGGTCACCGACGGACAGATCTTCGTCAAGCTGAAGCCGCGCAAAGAGCGCAAGAAGACCATCTTCCTGATTCGCCCCGGCGTGCGCGAGCGTATCGGTCAGGTCGTTGACGTGACATCGGCTGTGTTGGATGCGGGTGGCATCGGTGGTCCACAAGCGCCGCTGCAGATCAGCGTCAAAGGTCCTGAGCTGAAGCAGCTCGACGAGATCGCCAAGCAAGTGCTGCAGATCGTCACCAACACGCGCGGTACGGCCGACGTGCAGATCTCGCAAGAGAACACCAAGCCCGAGCTTCGTCTGCGCATCGATCGTCAGCGCGCCGCCGACTTGGGCGTCAATGTCTCGGAAGTTGCGACGACGCTGCGCGCCTTGGTCGCTGGCGAGACCGCCGGTAACTTTGAGGATCGCAACGGTCGCACGTACACCATCCGCGTGCGTTTGCCGAGCGCCGGCCGCGACTCGCAGAAAGACATCGCGAGGCTGTTCGTGCCGGGGGCGCCGAAAGCCGACGGCTCGCGCTCGCTGGTGGCGCTGGATCAGGTGGCCAATATTCGTCGCGGTGTGGGCCCTTCAAAGATCAACCGCATCGACTTGTCGCGCGAGGTTCGCATCACCGGCAGTGTCGAAGGCCGCGCCCTCGGCGACATCAGTAGCGACATCCGCAAAGCCGTCGACGAGATGGGCTTGCCCGCTGGCTATACCGTCGACATGGGCGGACAGACGCGCGACCTGAAAGAGACCGTTGGCTACGTACTAGAGACCCTGATCCTGGCCATCATCTTTATATATCTGGTCTTGGCGTCGCAGTTCGAAAGCTTCCTGCAGCCGCTGGCCATCATGTTGTCGCTGCCGCTTTCGATGATCGGCGTGTTCTTGGCCATGCTGGCGACGCGCGGCAACATGAACATGATGACGATGATCGGCGTCATCATGCTGATGGGCCTGGTGACCAAGAACGCCATCTTGCTGATCGACAACGCCAACCAGCGACGAGGAGAGGGTCTGTCGCGCGAAGAAGCGCTGATCACCGCGGGCGAGATTCGCTTGCGGCCGATCGTCATGACCACGCTGGCGATGATCTTCGGCATGCTGCCTTTGGCCTTGGCACTGGGTGAAGGATCGGAGTTCCGCTCGCCGATGGCCCGCGCCGTGATCGGGGGCCTGATCAGCTCGACGCTTCTGACCCTGGTCGTGGTGCCTGTTGTGTACACGTATCTCGATGGAGTCGGGGCTGCGATCACTCGGCTGTTCCGCAGCGACGATCACGGCAAGAAGCCCCACGCGCCCGAAGCGAGCCATGCCACGGCGCCTGCGGCATCGCCTGCGACGGCTGCAGCCACGGCCCATCCCGTGCATCCTGTGGCCAGCCATGCTGCGCCTGCGCCGACCAGCGAAGGCCCGGCTTCGATCGCGCCGCCTCCCGTTAGTGCCTCCGCAAGCTCATTGCCGGTATCGCCGAGTACTGCGCCGCTGGCTGTCGCTGACGTGGCGCCTGTGGTCTCGGCTGGCGAGCTACCGGCAAGCTCGGAAGATCGCACCGAGATGTCGTCTGGGCCACTCAACGCGGCGGCGGGTGTGTCGGTGCAGGACTTCACGGAAGGCTCGGCCCGCTCGTAGGCCCTGCCGGCTCTGGCTGTCGAGCCGTGGGGTGTGCTGGCCGGCGCCTACTTCACGTTGATTTGCAGCTTGAAGCGACCGGGCCCGCTCTTGGCGCGCACCGTCAGGAAGTAGTTCCCTGCCATCGACGGACGCACCAGCTCAAACTGCAGCGAACGCGGCTGCTCGCGACCCGCTTGATAGGCGAGCCCAGGGCTTAGCTCGGCCGTGAAGCTGTCGCGTCCCAGAAGCGGCATTCCCCCGGCATCGACTTGCAGAAACAGCAGCGTGAAGTTGCTGACGCCGTCGTTGATATCGAAGGTGCCATCGACATCGCCAACCGGCTGCAGGCGAAACGTGCCAAAGCCCGTAGATGCCGTGTTGTACACAAGCTGGGCGATCTCAACGACTTTGACGGCGAGCCGATCGATTTCCTGTGCGTTGCCGTCGACGGCTGACAGGTACGCCGTGCCGGTGCCTTGCCCGACGATCGCCGAGCCGCCGCGGTCGCTCTGCTGTACCGTCAAGATCGATGGGATGTCGCTGCGTAGCCCAAGCGCCAGGCCGCTTTTCTGCGACTTGGCCGCGACATCGACGACGCCACCTACGGCCACGCCTTTTTTCAGATCGCAGCCACCGATGTCGGAAAGCAGGCCGCCGCAGTTGGATGCCGTAAACGTCGCCAGGCCTTTTTCACCGGTAAAGTCGGTGCTGCCACAGCCGCCAAGCATCCCGGCCAGTCCCAGCACAAGACACGCAAGCCCGCGTCGAATGGCGAAGGACGAGCGACCGCACCGCGTGCGAAAGCCCTTGCTACTTGATGGCTCGCACAGCGTTGATTGCTTGGGAAATTTCGGATGGTGTTGCTGTGCTCTAGGGTTCATGCCGTCCTCCACAACGTGGGTGTGCATTCATTTTCAGCGCGATGTTTTTTGCGCTTGCTCTGCTGTGGGTCGCGCAATAGACTGCCTGCCTGCGTCGCCACTGTAGCTCAGCGGTAGAGCAGCGGTTTCGTAAACCGCAGGTCCTGGGTTCAAGTCCCAGCAGTGGCTCTGGACGCGCATAGCCTTGGCTAGCGCGTGAATTTGGGGGCGTGCCGCGAACATGCGGTGTCGCGCGTGGCATCTCATCGGGCTGCGTTTTCATCACGCGTTCCGCATGCAACGAACGACTCTGCGATAGGATGGCGCCCCATGGCGGTCCCTTTGGAAATCATCGGTCTCAATCGACCCGAGATCACCATCGTTTGGGAAGATGAGCACAAGACGGTGTACCCGGCACGAGCGCTGCGCATCATGTGTCGCTGTGCCCACTGTGTCGACGAGATGAGCGGCAAGCAGCGCTTGGATCCCGCCACGGTCTCAAGCGATATCGTCGCCAAGAACATCGAGCTAGTCGGCAGCTATGCGATCAGCATCGCGTGGTCAGATCGACACAACACCGGCATCTATCACTTTCGCCGTTTGAGAGAGCAATGTCCCTGCGAGGAATGCCAAGCGCGACGGGCCCAGGCCAAAAGCTAGGCAGTCGACCAAGCCTGCGGCTGCGACGCGATCTGGCGCGCAGCCTACGCGGGGGTCATCCCTGGGTGTATCGCGACGCGCTGCATCCACCGCCGCGCCTGCCGACGGGCAGCGTCGTCGATCTGCTCGACGAAGGAGGGCAGTATGTGGCGCGTGGTCTGTACGATGCGGCCTCGCCGATTGCGTTTCGCGCCTATACGCTCGACGCACAAGAAGCGCTCGACGGCGCGCTGTTTTTTCGCCGCTTGCAGCGAGCGCTTGCGCTGCGACAGGCGCTGTTTGATCGCGCGGCCGAGCCCACCGATGCCTATCGCTGGTGCCATGGGGAAGGCGATCGGCTGCCGGGACTGGTAATCGATCGCTATGGCGATGTCGCCGTGTTGATCCTGGATGGCGGCAGCGACAGTGGAGACGCGCAAGCCGCGCCGCTTTTGCAGGCCTTTCTGCCCGAAATCGTCGCCGCCATTGTCGAGCTGGGCCAAGCCTTTGGGCTGCGCGCCGTCTATCGTCGGCATCAGCGACGCACGGGTGGCAGCGGCGAGCTCTTGTGGGGGACGCTGCCTTCCCCTTCTGTTGACTGCAAGCCCGGCGAGCTCATCGTTCACGAGCACGGCGTCCGCTTCGTAGTGGACATCGTGCATGGACAGAAGGGCGGCATGTTCTTAGATCAGCGCGAAAATCGCCTGCACCTGCGTCGCTACGTCGCAGGACGGACGCTGTGGAACGGCTTCTGTTACACAGGCGGCTTTTCGCTGCACGCTGCCAAGGCCGGAGCCACGCGCGTGATCAGCGTCGATCGCGCCAGCCCTGCCATCGTCGCAGCGCGGCGCAACTTTGCGCTGAACGGGCTCGATCCGACGCGCCATGGCTTTGTCGCGGCGGACGTGTTTCAAGAGCTGCAGTCAGCGCTGCGGCGCGGCGAGCGCTTCGATATCGTGCTGGTGGATCCGCCAAGCTTTGCTCCCAACGAGCGCTCGGTTCCCGCTGCGCTGGCCGCGTACCGTGAGCTGCATCGTCTGGCTCTGTCGGTGGTGGCGCCGCAGGGTACCTTGATCGCCGCATCGTGCAGCAGCCATGTACCTGAAGCCGCGTTCATGACGACGTTGGTCAGCGCCTCTGAAGCCACCGGCCGATCGCTGCGTATCATCGAGACGCACGGTCAGCCTGCCGATCATCCGTCGCCGCCCGCGTTTTCCGAGGGGCGCTATCTGAAGTTCATCGTGATGGCGGTGGACTAGCGGACGACGCCGCGCCAGTTTTCTTCGTGTCGTCAACAGCCGCGGTGCTTGGCAGACGCAGCGCGTTGATCGCGACGATGGCGCCACTGCAGGCCCGCTCGTGACACGCTCGACATGCATTCAGGACGCCATCAAACGCGGCGGGTGCGTCGGCTCCGTGCGTCGCATCCAGCCTCGCCACCGCCGAAAGATAGGCCACGGCCAAGGCATCGAACTGCGCATCGCGATCCCCAAGGTTGGTTGGCCACGCGCAGCGGATCTTGGCAAAGCGCGACGCAAACGGGCCGACCTTTTGCCCTTGGGCCACAAGTGGTCGCGCCTCTTTCAGCGCCGCTTCCATGCTGCGCATCAGCGCCGCAAGCTCGCTCTGTCCGTTCGGGTTGCGCGCCGATGGAATCAAGTGACCCGGACTGCCTGGCACACCGGGAGTAAGAGGCGTCTGCAGCGTACACTCTGCGCTTTGGCCGTGCGCCGCTGCGCTGGGATCCTCGGTTGGGGCAGCCGCTGGGGCCGGGCGGTCTGGCGCCTCGCGGTTGGATGTCGTCGCAGGGGCCGCCGCGGAACCAGCACTTCGGTCGGCGCTCGCAGGGGAAGAGGAAGGCGCTGAGCGGTTGCAGGCCGCACAGGAAAGGATCAAGTACAGAAGCGATGAGGCCGCAGGCCGCACGACACGACGAACCGTACTCATGCGGGCACGCTATCACGTCGCATGCGCTGCGTGGCCGATCATCTAGCGGGGGCGCGCAGCCTTGGGCGATGCCGTCACGCCCGCCACGTCATAGCCCAGCGATCGCAACAGATCCGCGATGGCATCTGGGCGATCCCCTTGGATGATGACTTCAGCCCGCTCGACATCGCTGGCACCGCCGCAGCCCAGCCGGGCCTTGATGTGTTTTTCCACGGCGTGCAGCGTATCGGCACTCTGTAATGCATGCGTGGCAAAGCCGCTGATCACGACAACGGTCTTGCCGCCGCGGTGCTTGGTCTCGCGTCGCAGAACAAGGCGACCCCGCTTCGCAGGCAGGCTTGACTGCGCAGGTGGCGTGCGCGTGGACGGGGCGGCATCTTCCGTCGCTGCCAGAGCACTCGGAGCCGACTGTCCAGCCAGCGCTGCAAATGGACTTTGGCGCAGCGAGGATGGCTGAGACGAGACATCGATGCGTCGCGAGGTCGAGGGTTCCGCCGCGCGCTGGCCTGAAGAATTCGAAGAGGAGGGGCGATGGCGAGACATGGCAGGACTCCGCGAGGAAACCAGAGGTTCCGTCGTGCGTTGGTGAAGCGGTAGTTACTTCGGGTTCTGCGCGATCGTGGACTGCGCGATGCGGCCACGCAGATCGGCCGCCCATTTTTCAAGGTTCGACAACGTTGTCTGCAATAGCTCTGCGGACGAAGCCAGCGCCGCCAACTGTTCTTCCAGCAGTCGACGCCCACGCTGCAGGCGCGACTTCACCGTTCCCGCAGGCACTGCAAGGATCTCTGCGATCTCCTGCGTGCTGAGCTGTTCCCAATAGTGAAGCTCGCACACAATCTGGCAGTCGATGGGAATGCGGCGCAGCGCTTCCAAAAGCAGACGCTGCTCTTGGCGCGCACCGAGGACCTGGCTCATCGATGGCTCAAGCTCGTGGGCTGACACGCGATCGAGATCCAGAGAGTCGCCCTGCTTGCGCCGACTTCGGTAGTGGCGGCGCAGCAGGTTGTGCGCGACGCCGAATAGATACCCACGAAACCCCGCGGTACCAACGATCCGCTGTCGACCTTCGACGCACGCCAGGAAGGTGTTCTGGATCAGATCGGCGGTTACGGACTCGCTGACTTTGTTGTGGAAAAAGCGCGCGAGCGCGTCGTAGTACCGCTCGAAGAGCGCCTCACCAGCCTGTCGATCACCGCCCTGCCACGCGGCGAACAGAGACAGATCATCGACCATCGCGACATCGCGAGGAGACGTACCCATACACGCCAAAATACCCGATCCACCGGACGCAGAGCGACGGCTGCATGTCGCCGTCTGAGTAGCACCGGGAAAGGTCACAGCGAGGCCGATGTCGCGCACGCGGCACACGCGGCGCATGTGGCTGTAGATCCGCGCAAAGAAATAGAGGAACGTAGGGATGGGATGGGGTCGGATCCTAGACAACTCCTCGATCCTGCGATGCCGCTGCGCGAGTCGCAGCCGAGTGAAGCGAACAGCGCGGAAGAACGTCAAGCGGCCAGCGATTCCGACGAGAAAATCGAGTTTAGTGCGGATCTGAATGGGCTTTCCCGTGTGCTAAAGCCCGCTTCACAAAGCCTGCTTGATTCGGTCGAAGAGCAGCGCAAGCGAGCTTTGATTCGTCGACGCTTGTTTGGCTCACGAGAGACAGAAGCGGACGCGGATCCTGTGCGCATCGGTCGCTTTGTTCCGCTGCGCCGGCTGGGTGCTGGCGGCATGGGCGTGGTCTATGTCGCGTACGATGAGCAGCTACGCCGCGAAGTGGCGGTCAAGCTGCTGCACTCGACGCAGGAACACGGACGCTCACGCTTGCTCAGCGAGGCTCGCGCGCTGGCGCGCATCGCGCATCCCAACATCGTCACCATCTATGAGGTGGGAGAGAGCAACCAGCGTGTCTTCATCGCCATGGAGCTTGTCGCAGGCGTGACGCTGCGCGAGTGGCTGCAGCGCGGCCCTCACTCCTGGCGCGAAGTCGTCGCACTCTTTCTGCAGGCGGGCCAAGGTCTGTGGGCGGTACACCAGCACGGCTTGGTGCATCGAGA
>CAZKOY010000162.1:0-12469 GCA_964554495.1 uncultured Myxococcales bacterium | reverse complement strand
GGCGGCATGCAGTGCGGCTTCTGCATTCCCGGCATGGTGATGTGCGCCAAGCACATCCTCGATCATCATGAACACCCCACGCGCACCGAGATCAGCCACGCGCTGGGGGGTCACCTGTGCCGCTGCACCGGCTATGTGAAGATCCTCGACGCCATCGAGCGCGCCGCTGCCCTGCGTCGCAGCGAAGTTCCACCCAGCGTCGTCGATGCCAGCGGTCGCATCGGCAGCACCTTGCCGCGATATCGCGGCGTCGAGCATGCGCTGGGTGCATTTCAGTACACAGGCGATCTGCGCGCTGCTGACATGCTGCACGGCGCGCTCTTGCTGTCGCCGCATCCGCGCGCCCGCGTCATCGCGATCGATACGTCCGAAGCGAGCAGCCTGCCCGGTGTGCATGCGGTGATCGGCGCCGCTGATGTTCCAGGCACGCGCCATCAGGGCCTGATTGAAGCCGACTGGCCGATCTTTGTCGCCGTCGGAGAAACGACACGCTACGTCGGTGATGTGCTGTGCGCGGTGGCGGCCGAGACAGCGGCCCTAGCGCGGCAAGCGATCGCGCGCATTCACGTTGAATACGAAGTGCTGCCCCCGATCACGTCGCCCGAGCACGCGCTAAAGCCGGATGCGCCGCTTGTGCATCCCGAAGATGGCCGCGGCAGCAACCTGCTTTCGCAGTCGTGCATCGTGCGCGGCGATGTCGATGCCGCGCTCGCTGGCAGCGCCCACGTCGTGGAAGCGACCTTCCACACGCCGTTCATCGAGCACGCATTCTTAGAGCCTGAGAGCTGTCTGGCCGTGCCGCCCGGTGCTCGCGATATCGACGGTCAGCCGACGCCGATCTTGCATGTGTACAGCCAAGGCCAAGGCGTGTACGAGGACCAGCGCCAGATCGCATCGGCCCTGGGCCTCGCGGCGGACTCGGTGCGCGTGACCTTGGTCAGTGCCGGGGGCGCCTTCGGTGGCAAAGAAGATCTGTTGATCCAGGCGCAGACCGCGCTGCTCGCCGTGCGTACCGGGCGCCCGGTGCGGCTGACCTTGGATCGGGTCGAGTCGATCCGCATGCATCCCAAGCGGCACGCGATGACGCTGCGCTATACCGTGGGCTGCGACGAAAGCGGCCGACTGACCGCCGTGCGCGCCCACATCACCGGGGACAAAGGCGCGTATGCCTCGGTCGGAGCCAAGGTCATCGAGCGCGCCTGCGGTCACGCAACCGGCGCATACGAAGTCCCGCACATCGAGATCACCGGCCACGCCGTGTACACCAACAACCCGCCATGCGGAGCGATGCGCGGCTTCGGCGTCAACCAAGCCAACTTCGCGATCGAAAGCCTGATCGATCAGCTCGCCGAGCGCGCGGGCCTGGATGCCTGGCAGATGCGCGAGCGCAACGCGCTTTCCGACGGGTCGATCTTCTGCAGCGGCCAGCGCCTGCGCGCCGTCGGGCTGCGACAGACGCTGGAAAAAATTCGCCCGTTCTACGAAGAAGCGAAGCGGCAGGGCAAAGCGGTCGGCCTGGCCTGCGGCATCAAGAACGTCGGCATCGGAAACGGCGTCAGCGATCTCGGCCGAGCAGCGCTCACCGTCGAAGACGATGGCACGATCACGCTGCAAAACGGCTACAGCGAAATGGGCCAGGGCCTGTTTACGGTCTTGATTCAGCTAGCCAGCCAAGCCACCGGCATCGCCCCCGATCGCTTCCGCGCCACCGTCGATACGCGCGATGGCTTGCCCTCGGGCATGACCACGGCATCGCGCGGAACCGTCTGCTCGGGGCGCGCAGTCCTCGACGCAGCGCAGAAGCTTTCGGTCGATCTGAAAGACCGGCCGCTTTCCGCCTTGGTCGGTCGCCGCTATGAGGGCACGTTTCGCTTTGATCAGACGCAGCCCTTGGGCAGCGCGACGGGCCCCGACGGTGCGCCGCCGATCACGCACCTTAGCTTTGGCTATGCCACGCAGCTTGTCATCGTCGATGCGCAGGGTCACATCGAGCGCGTGGTGGCGGTCCACGACGTCGGGCGCGTGCTCAACCGCGGCCTGCTGGAAGGCCAGATCCAGGGCGCGATCCACATGGGCCTGGGCTTTGCGCTGACCGAAGAGCTGATCGTCGAAGGCGGCCAGATCCAAAACCCGACGCTGCGCAGCCTGGGGGTTCTTCGCGCACCGCACATGCCGGCCATCGACGTGCTGTTCGTCGAAGAGCCCGACCCAGAAGGCCCGCTGGGCGCCAAAGGCGTCGGCGAGCTGGGCCTGGTGCCGACGGCGCCGGCTGTGGCCGCGGCTCTGTATCGCCACGATGGCAAGCGCCGCGTTGCCTTACCGATGAAAGACAGCGCAGCAGCCCAGCTTCTGTCCCCACTGCACCATAGCCATGCCGTACAGGGCGGTATCGCCACACACTCGCCGCACACAAAATCACCCACGCCACCGTCGAACCGCTAAGTAAGTCGCATTGTGATTCAATTATTTATGATGATAAATAAACTGCGGCACAATGTTTTTATTGTTTTTCGATATTTTGGCGTTTTATTTTTCCCAGGGACCTATTTTGCAAATCAGTCCCTGGCGGGCTAGGCGCTGGGCGGGCTGCTGCGGAAGGCGGTGGCCAGGGCGACAGCGTCGCGATAGCGCGCGACCTCGGCAGCGCGCTGGGTGGCATCCCAGCCCAAGAGCGGCGCCATGCGATCGGCGACGCGCTCGACGCTGCGCATGCCGAGATCACGCGAAAGAAGCAGCAGCGGCACGCGGCGACCGAGCACATCGTCGATGCGCTGGGCAAGCTCTTCCTGCACGGCGATGTCGACTTCTAACACCAAGAACGGCAGCTCGGGATCCAGGCGCTCGGCTCCGCCGTCTCCGTCGGGAAGCTCGGTCAGACGCTTGGCCACGGCGAGCGCTCGCGCCCCGTACTTGTGCGACAAGTGACGCGCTACCTGGGCATCGATCGCCGGGTGTCCCAGCGAAAGCAGCGCCAAGCGAACCGACTCGATGGGATCGCTCTCGTCGGGGCTCTGCAGCCCTTCGGCCCCCGGCAGCGGGCGCTCTTCCGTCGTACACGGCGGCGCTTCTTGGCCAAGCTGGGCGTACGCCGCCTCGACCACCTGCGCGGCCATCTTGCGATACGTCGTCAGCTTGCCCCCGACGATGGTCAAGAGGCCCGGACGCTCGATCAAGCGATGCTCGCGCGAGACCTGCGATTCCGACAGCCCCGAGTCGTCGGGCATGACCAGCGGCCGCAGACCCGCCCAAGTCGACAGCACATCGTCGGGCACCAGCTTGGCATCGGGGAAATAGTGATTGCCGCAGGTCAATAGATAGTCGACATCTTCGGCGTCGGCAGCGACGCGATCGGGATCGCCGTGGTAATCGGTGTCGGTGGTGCCGATGATGGTGCGACTGGCGGCCGGGACCTCGGGGTCGATCCACGGAATTGCGAAGATGACACGCTGATCTTGGGGCGTGGTCATCACCACGGCATGCCGCACCGGCAAGCGCGCCCAGTCGAGGACAATGTGCGCGCCCTTGGTCGGCCGCAGCAGCGGCGGCGGCTGGTCGCGCTGCAAAAGCCGTAGCACCAAGTCAGACCACGGGCCCGTGGCATTGACGGTGATGCGCGCCCGCAGGTTGGCGACCCGGCTCGGATCGAGCACGTCGCGAAGCTCGATGCCGCGAATGACCTCGCTGAACGCTTGCGTCGGTTCGTCTTTCTTGCGCTTGCTGCGCCGCCCTTTGTTGGGCGGTGCGCTTGCCGCTGCGTCCGTGCCTTCATCGCTTTGGGCGCTGGCTTTTTCGGCCAAGAAGCCCTCGACGCAGGCATAGGGAACCACGGTGGCCCCGGCGCGCTGGGCGTCCAAGACGTTCTCAAGCGTCAGGCGCGCATCGTCGGTGGTGCTGTCGAAATAGGTCACGCCCCCGGTCAGCTTGTCGCGCCGCAGGCCGGACTCGCGCGTAAGCAGCGCTTTTTTGCCATAACTGCGGTGGCGACCCGGCACGGCAAACTTGGCGAGCGCGTCGTACAGCATCAGACCGCAGGCCAGTGCGATGCGACCTGGATACTGTCCACGATAGGCGGGCACCAGAAACTCAAGCGGCCGAACGATGTGCGGCGCCAAGCGCAGAAGCCGCGTGCGCTCGCTGACCGACTCGAAGACCAGGCCAAATTCCGCCTGCTGCAGATAGCGCAGGCCGCCATGGATCAGCTTGGACGACTTCGAGCTTGTCCCCGCACCGAAGTCATTTTTGTCGACCAGCGCGACCTTTAGCCCACGCAGCGCAGCATCGCGGGCGATGCCAGCGCCGGTAATGCCGCCGCCAATGATCACTAGGTCGAAGACTTCAGAGTCCAGCTTCTGAAACAGGGCCCGTCGCGGTGAGCTCATTCTAGGCACCATTAAACACAGGAAGACCGGCGCAAATCCAGCGAAGAGCAGAACACGTCAAGATCCTCTGGACTCGGCGCAAGCAGCAGGGCGGGCCCGCGCGAAAGAGGATGGATGCAGCACACGCGATCTGCGACGGCGTCAAGGGCCGGCTTGGGCGGCGTCTTCAGCAGGAAGGCCCAGGCAAACGGCGCAGGTGGACACAAGCCCGCTTGCTGCGCGCGTCGCACCAGCCCCAGGGCGACGGTGCCGGTGGTAAAGCGCGCGTTTAGCTCGACGACGGGACGCAGGACCAGCGCGCCCTTAGGGCCGCGAAACACAAAGGCATCGATGCCGGCAATCCCGACATAGCCATGCTCGGCAGCGGCCTGCCCCAGACGCACAGCCGCGCTGCGCAGCGGCGCTTCGAGCGCGGCAGCCTCGGCCGCTAGCTCGTCTGCTGCACCCCGCGCTTCAGGGCACAGCATGATCGTTCCGTCGCAGCCAACCAAGCCGCGGTTGCCACGGATCAGTCCGCTCGGCGCCACGACCTGCGTCGTCGTTCCCAGCACTTCGATCGAAAGCGAGCTTGCGCCCTCGCCAGGAAGGCCAATCGCGAGCTGAACCGAATAGTCGCCATGGCGCTGAAGCCACGGCTCGACGATGACGCCACCGCGGCGGGCAAGATCGTGCCAAGCCGATTCTGCAATCGCTGCGCGCAGCGCACCGCTCTGCAGGTGTCCGTGGACTCGGCCGCGGCCACTGGTTGACAGCGCTGGCTTCAGCACGAACTCGGTCTCGGCATCGCCGACAAGCCAGGCAGGCAGCGACGAAAGATGCGCCAAGAGCACAGCGTCGCGACGCGCTGGTTCGCGACACAGATCCGGCGGAATCACCGCGAACGCACCGCGCAAGCAGTCAGGTACCAGACCCAAGCGCGCGGCCTGTTCCTGCGCAAACGTCTTTTCGTGAATGCGCCGCACGACCTGCGGGCTCGGTCCCCAAAGCGGCAGGCGTAGCTCGCGGGCGCAGCCGGCTGCTCCGACGGTGTTCAGCCATGGAAGCAGGTGGCCGCGCGCTTGTTCGCCCAGGCTCTGAAGGACGGGCAAGGCAGCCTGATGCGGCGACACCGGCAGCGCCTGCTGCCAAGCAGACAGCGCTGCGACATCGCCCGGCGGCAGCAGCCATGGCTGAATCTCCGACGGAAAAAGCGAAGCCCAGGCGCCATGCAGGCCGCGCAGAAAGCCCCGCGCAGACTTGGGCAGCGGCTGATCGTCTTCTTCCGCGCCCAGGTTCGGCAGCAACCACACGCTGCGTTCCGATCCGCGAGCCTCGGGCGCGCTGCGTCGGTACGGCTGGGCTTGCGCGACGTGCTGAATGAATTCATCGTCGAGCCCGGCGTGTCGTCGCGCGCTCAGATCGAAGCGACGCCCCTTGGCCCGCGCCGGACCCAGTGGAAACGGTACCGCGCGCAGATAGGCTTGCAGATCGCTCTCGTCCGGTCGCTTCAAGCGGTGCAGCCAGCGAATGGCCAAGCGAACATGGCGAATCTCGTCGTGGTAAACGCGCGCCAGGACATCGGCGGTGGCATGATCCCCCGCTGCTAAAAAGGCCTCGCGATACAGTCCGGCGAAGTCCAGGTTGGCCTGCTCGAACGTCAGGCCCACCGCCGACAAAAACGACAGAACGGGATCGGCGGCAACATCGATGGCGGCGACATGGCGCCACAGATAATCGGATCCACCCGAAAGCGTCGCGCCGTGTGCGGTCAAGCGGTCCAAGTACAGTCGCAGGTGGGCTTGTTCTTCTTCCAGCACCAGCAGAAAGCCGCGCAAGAGTGCGGCTGGCAGCGTCGGAAAGCGCAGGATGGCCCAGGCGAAAAGCTCGATGGCCTGAAGCTCGTGATGGGCGAAACGCACAAGGCAGGCCACGCGCGCTTTCGGATCGCGCAGGCTGTCCAAGGACGGCAAGCGGCCTTCCGCATCGCCGGCTGCATGATCGTTTTTGTGTGCCAAACGCGCCGCATCGCGCGCCGGAGACGGCAGGCTCTGGAGCCAGGCCCGCTGCGCCGCTGCGCCCGCTTCGTCTGTCTCAGCGATGGCCAGCAAGCGCCCGCGGGGCTCGCCTGCCCGGCCTGCCAGCGCGCCCGGCGAAGCAAGCGGCTCGCGCGGTGGCCGCAGCTTGCTTTCCAGATCGCCGCAGGAAAGCAGCGCGCGACAAAAATCCTGGGCCGTGGTCACGCGCCGCCATGTATCACGAACTTCTGCAAAATCCGCGGTGCCATTTTTCGCAACCTGCGGTGTTTAATAGGTGCCTTGGAGGAGCGAGCCATTGGCTGTCGATGTCAAGGACCTGTACACCCGCTACGGTCCGCTGGTGCTGCGTCGCTGCCGCACCCTCCTTAGGCGTGAGGAGGAAGCCGTGGATGCCATGCAGGATGTGTTTGTGCGCGTGCTGGTCCATAAGTCGCGACTGGATGAGCGCGGCTGTTCCAGCTTGCTGTACCGCATCGCCACCAACGTCTGCTTGAACCGGCTGCGCAGCCAGCGCCGTCGTCCCGAAGATCCGCAGAGCGAGCTTTTGTTCCAGATCGCGGCGGCGGGTGGACAGGAAGGTGCGACCGAAGCGCGCTCGCTCTTGGATCGCTTGCTGTCGCGCGAGCCCGAGTCGAGCGCGGTCATCGCCGTCTTGCACTTGCACGACGGCATGACGCTGGAAGAAGTGGCCAGCGAAGTGGGGATGTCGGTGTCCGGTGTGCGCAAGCGACTGCGTCGTCTGCAGGAAGGCCTGGCGGCGCTGCAGGCCCAGGATGAAGCCGGACCGCTGCCTGCAAAAGATGCGGAGCGCGCCCCGGCAAAGGAGGGTCGCTGATGGATCCGAAGAGCCGACCCAACCGCCTGAACGATCTGCAGCTTGAAAAGATCGCGCTCGGCGAAGCTGCGCCGTCGCAGCCTCTGTCTTCCGAGCAAGCGGCGCAGCTTGAAGCGCTGCGCGAGAGCAATGCGCAGATCTTGGCCCGCTATCCCGCGGCACCGCAGGCCGAGCAGATCGCCGCCCGGCTAAAAGACGCGCGGGCGCAACACGGCGCAAAGGACCGCGCCCCGATTCGGCTTTGGCTGCCGGTGTTCGCAAGCGCGGCGGCGGTGCTATCGCTCATCGTGTGGACGACGCGCGATGCTGCGCAGCACGGCACGGACCCGACGCAAGGAAGCGGATCGAGCGATACGATCGTCGCCAAAGGTACCTCGCCCACATCCAGCGTGCGTGCCTATCGACAAGGCACGACGCAGATCGAGCCACTCCCGAGCGGCGCGCTCGTACGCAGTGGCGATCTTTTGCAGCTTGCCCTGGTGCCAGGCAAGGCGCGCTATGGTGTGCTGTTTTCGATCGATGGCCGCGGCAGCGTCACCCTGCACTTCCCCGCGCGCGAAGGCGACTCGACCCAGCTGACCCAGGCCACTTCGCCGCAGAGCGAGCACAGTGAAGTGCGGCTGCCGCAGGCGTTTCGCTTGGATGATGCGCCGGGCTTCGAGCGCTTTTTCCTGCTTCTTGTCGACGAAGCTCACCGCGACAGCCTGCGCGTCACCGAGGTCTTAGACAAGGCCCGTCGCTTGGCGTCTGACCCGTCGCGCGCCCAGAGCGGCAGCGTGCCGGATCTGCCCCCGTTCGTCGAGCAGACCTCGCTGATCGTGCGCAAGGATGCGCGCTGATGCGCTCGTGGCTGGCTGTCTTTTTCGTTCTGCTGAGCGCGCTGCAGCGGGCCACACCGTCGCAAGCGCAGCCCACAGGATCACCGCCGACGCTGACGGCAGCGCCCGCGACGCTGGTGTCGGCGCCAGCCCAGACGGCCACGCTGGGTCTTTCGGCAAACGCGCGACGCTTTGCCCTGTTCGTCGGAGCCAGCCAAGGAGGAGCCGGGCGCGCGACGCTGCGCTATGCCATCCGCGATGCCGAGCGCATGGACACATTGTTCAGCGAGCTTGGCGGTGTGCCGTCGCGAGATAGCCGTGTCCTGCGCGATCCGACGCCGAGCGGCATCGACGCGGCACTGCGCGCCATTCATGCCGATATCGAAGCCATCCAGCGCGAAGCCAGAGCACAGGGCATCGCGCCGCGCCCTACGCAGCTTCTGTTTTATTACTCGGGCCACTCGGATGAATCGGGCCTGCTGTTGGGCGATCAGCGCCTGCCCTACCCGGCGCTGCGCACCCTTTTGAGCAGCGTTCGCGCTGATGTGAAGATCGCCATCTTAGACTCGTGTGCCTCGGGTGCGTTTGCACTGCGCAAGGGAGGCAAAGCCGAAGCGCCGTTTTTGGGACCCGACAGCCAGCCGCTATCTGGGCATGCCTTTTTGACGTCTTCATCGGCCACCGAGGTAGCGCAAGAGTCCGAGCGCGTTCGCGGATCGTTCTTTACGCACTATCTGTCGACGGGTCTGCGCGGGGCCGCCGATGCCGATCGCAACGGGCTGGTCACGCTGCAGGAAGCGTATCGCTTCGCGTTTGAAGAGACGCTGGCCCGCACCGAAGCCACGCTGTACGGCGCGCAGCATGCTGCGTATGACATCCAGCTGGCTGGCGTCGGTGATCTGGTGCTGACCGAGCTGCGACGCAGCACGGCGCAGATCCTCTTAGGCCCCGAGATCCGCGGGCGCCTGTATCTGCGCGACACGCGCGGGCACTTGGTGGCCGAGCTAGATCGCAGCGCGGCAGCGACCAGCGGACCCAGCGCGACGTCCACCGTGCAGCTGAGCGTACCTGCTGATGTCTATCGCGTGACGGTCGATGATGGCTCGCAGGTGCTGCGCGGCAGCGTCGACGTGCGCGGCGGTCCAGTGGCTCTGCGCACCAGCGATCTGCGGCCTGTCCAGATCGAAGGCGCTCAGCGCCGCGGAGGCGATGCCGATGCTCCGGCGCCCTCGCGCGAATCGGTGCTCTCGGTGCTCAGCGATCCCAACTATCGCGTGCTGCCGGTGAACCTCGGCATCGTGCCTTCGCTGTCGATGAACGCGCTCGAAAGGCGACGAACGGTGCTGAACTATGTATCGCTGAGCTTCTTCATTGGGCTGACCCCGCGCCTGGTCGGCGTCGATATCGCGGTCGCTGTGTCGCGCCTGCTCGAAGAGTCGCTGGGCATGCAGGCTTCGTTCATCGCCACGTATGCCGGCGGATCTCTCATCGGCATGCAGGGGTCGTTCGTTGCAGCCGTGGCGCGCGGCGATCTGTATGGAGCGCAGCTAAGCACCGTCAGCCTGGCCTTTTCCGATCTGTCGGGCCTGCAAGCCGGCATGGGAGTTGGGTACGTGGGCGGCGACGTACGCGGCGCGCAGCTCTCTGGTTTGGTGAGCATCACCCGCGGTCGCTTGACTGGCATGCAGACCGGCGTCGTGAACTATGCCCAGCGCCTGCGCGGTGTGCAGCTTGGCGCGATCAACGTCAGCGATCAGGCGGCCGGCGTGCAGCTTGGCGCGCTGAACATCACGCGCGGTCGCATGCAGGGACTGCAGATCGGCCTCATCAACATCGCCGATGATCTCGACGCTGCGATCGGGTTCTTGACGATCTCAAAGCGCGGCGGAGCATGGCTCGACGTATGGACGGGCGATCATGCGGCGATAAACCTCAGCCTGCGGTTGCGCGCTCGCTATACGTACACGCTACTTTCCGTCGCTGTTCATCCGTTTGGCAGCAGCGAAGACAACCAAGCCTGGATGTACGGCATGGGCTTTGGCGGCTCACTGCCGCTGTTCCAGCGTTTTTCGCTGGAAAGTGATCTGTCGGTCTATGGCGTGCAGTTCGGCTTCGATCGCTTGGAACGACCCAATCTGCTGTGCCAGTGGCGCGTGCTGTTTTTCGCCCGCTTCCTGTCGCGCTTGGCGCTGTTCGCAGGCCCAACGCTGTCGACGCTGAACGACTTCGCCAATGCAACTCCCACGACGCGGCCGGGCTATGGCTGGGTGACGTACCGCAGCGCCGAGCGGGTGCCCAGCTTGACGCTGTGGCCGGGCTTTGCGCTGGGCTTGGAACTGTAAGGAGCTCGCGAGCTTGCCCACTTCGTATGTCTTCCCATCCCCAGGCGGCTGCCATGACCGTCGCCGACGAGCAACACTGTGATAGATTGGCGCAGCGTGAACGTCTCCTCTTCCTCTGCATCGGCTCTGCTTCTGTCGCTGCTGCTCTGCGCTGGCTGTCCGCCGGCCGCGGTCAGCGTGCGACCCTATCCCGCACCGACAGCGCCTGAGCTTCTGGCCCAGCTTCAGCGCAGCCGGGCTCAGATCCAGACGCTGCGGGCCTACGCCAAGGCCGACTACATGGATCGCGGCCAGCGTGTAAAGATCGATCTCGCGCTGCTCGCCGAGCGCCCGCAGAAGCTGCGCTTGGCTGGTGAAAACTCGCTGACCGGTCCGCTGCTCACCGTCGCTACCGATGGCAACGAATTTCATCTTTTAGACGTGCGCGAGAACCGCTTTCTGCGCGGCCAAGTAAACCCCTGCAACATGTCGCGCATCTTGGGTCTGACCTTGCATCCCAGTCAGTTGATCGAGGTGCTTATGGGCGGCACGCCGCTTCTGCCCGACGCGAGCGAAAGCGATGTGTCCTGGGATCCACGCGAAGGCGGACGCGATGTGCTGACGCTGCGCAACGCTCGCGGCATCAGCGAAGTGCTGCGTTTTTCGCGTCTGCCCAGCCCTGGCACGGGATCTGGCGTAGCTGCGATTCAAAGCCCCGGCATCTGGGACCTGCGCGAAGCCGAAGGCAAAAACGCCATGGGCACCATCATCTGGCGCCTTCGTCACGAGGACTTTTCTTGGCAGCGCATCCAGGCGCCGGGCAGCGCCGACAGCGCGGGCCCCCAGGTTGCCGATGCGACAGCGGGCAGTGTGCGTCTGCCCAGTGTGACGTATTTGGAAGATCCGCCGCGCAAGAGCGATGTGCGCCTGCGCTGGCGCGAGCGTGAGTGGAACATTGCCATTGATGCCAAGCTGTTTCAGCTAGATGCACCGGAAGGAATCCCCGTCGAGCCAGATACCTGCAGCCTGCCACCGGCCAGCCCGACGCCAGCCCCGTCACCAGCCCCATCGCCGGCACCGACGCGGGACCACCCCGAGGTCAGCCCGCCATGAGCGCGTCTCGTCCCAGCGATGCTCATTTTGTAAGTCGCGACGCGCTGGCTTCGGCCCTGATGCAGCGCTTAGGCGAGCGCCAGCGCTTGAGCCTGCCCGCTTCCGCCATGGGCCTGCGCGAATCCGCGGTGCTGGTTCCCATCCTGTGGCACGGCGATGCCCCGCCCGATGTGCTGTACATCGTGCGCCGCGCCGATGCGCCGACCCACTCGGGCCAGATTGCGTTTCCCGGCGGCAAGCGCGAAGCGCACGACCCCTCGATCACCGACACCGCGCTGCGCGAAAGCTTTGAAGAGGTGGGCTTGTCCCCCGAAGATGTCACGCTGTGCGGCATGCTCGATGACGTGCCGACGCCGGCCGGCTTCAACATCACGCCTGTGGTCGGCATCGTCGGCCTGGGTCGTCATGCCCCGATCTCGTTTCAGCCCAACCAGCGCGAGGTCGCCGAGCTTTTTTCCGTTCCCATCCCCGCGTTCTCGTCGAGCTATCACTTGGCCGGGCACACGCGCTGGCAAGGGGTCCGCTATGCCTTGCATGAGTTTCACTATGCCGACCCCGCGATCGCCACGACGCGGCGTATCTGGGGCGCCACGGCGCGCATGACGTATCAGCTTCTGTCTTTGCTGGATCTCGTGCCGCCGCTTTCTGACAAAGACTGAGCGAGCGAGCGCGCCCTAGGACGCTGTTGGCCCGGCGTGCCGCACGCTCTGTGCCGTGATGCATCCCATCGCCGCCGCAAATTCTGCTAGCGTGCCGAGACGCGTGGAGGTTCCCAACGTGGCACGGCGTGTCGCCGCTCTGCTGTTCTGCCTGTTCTTTCTGCTGATGAGCCGCGAGCCCCCGTGGGGCGATGCCCGCATCACGTTCGAGACGGCGCGTGCCCTGATCGAGCGCGGCAGCTTGGATCTGCAGCTAGATGCACCCAGTTATTTCTTCACGGTCTATGCCGGCAAGAAGTACGGCTTTGCGACGCTGGGCAACGTGCTCG
>CAZKOY010000161.1:0-12578 GCA_964554495.1 uncultured Myxococcales bacterium | reverse complement strand
GTCGCCTTTTCTTTGCGCCCGACGATCATCGTGCCGCAGCCAGCGCCCGTGAAGACCTCGAACAAGAGACCGTCGGCGGCGCGGCCATCCAAGATGTGCGTGCGCTCGACACCGGATGTCGCGGCGCGGATGCAGGCTTCCACCTTGGGGCGCATGCCGCCGGCAATGGCGCCACTTTGCATAAGCGCCGCCAGATCATCGGGATCGGCAAAGGCGACCAGCGTCGATGGATCGCGAACATCGCGCAGCACGCCGGGCGCCCCGGTAAGAAAGATCAGCTTCTGTGCGCGCAGCGCAACAGCCAAGGCTTCTGCCAAGGTGTCGGCGTTGATGTTGAAGATCGCGCCGCTGTCATCGCCCGCCAAGCTGCCGACAACCGGAACCATGCCCGCGTCGAGCAGCGTGTGAATGACGCGCGGATCGACGCGCACGATGTCGCCGACATGACCAAAGTCAACAGTGCGCTCGACGCCGGCATCGTCTTTGATAACCGTCGGCGGTCGCTTGCGGGCGCTGATCAGGCCCGCATCGACACCGGTCAGCCCCACCACGGCAATACCTTCGGCGCGCAGCGTTGCAAGCAGCGTCGTGTTGAGCTGACCTGCGATCACCATCTGCACGACGTCCAGTGTCTTTTCGCAGGTGATGCGACGGCCCGCAACGATCTGCGGCTCGATACCCAAGCGCTGACTTACAGCCGTAACCTGGGGTCCGCCGCCGTGGACCACGACGATGCGCACACCCAGCGAAGACAGAAGCGCAAGCTGTGCCGCGACGCGGCTACGCACATCGGCTTTTTCTAAGATCTCGCCGCCTAGCTTCACCACAAAGACGTGGTCGCGATAGGCGCGCACATAGCGCAGCGCTCCCTTAAGTCCGGCAATGCTGCGGCTGTCGTCTGCGATCATGAGCACACCTCGTTCCCCAGCGCTGACTCGTCGGCGAGCATTCGCAAGAGCAGCGCGCGTTGGACATGCAAGCGGTTCTCGGCCTGATCGATGACAGCGGCCTGCGGACCATCGAGCACGTCTTCATCGATCTCGACATTACGGCGCACCGGCAGGCAGTGCATGACAAAGGCCGACGGTGCGGCCCGATTGAGCAGCGCGGTGCTGAACTTCCAGCCGCGGTGCGGAGCGCGCAAGGCGGCTTCTTCGTCTGGCCGACCAAAGCAGCGCACGGCGCCCCATGACTTCACATAGACCGCCTC
The DNA here is from genome assembly GCA_964554495.1 of uncultured Myxococcales bacterium. Classification (GTDB taxonomy): domain Bacteria; phylum Myxococcota_A; class Polyangia; order Palsa-1104; family JAEUJZ01; genus JAEUJZ01. The sequence continues at coordinate 11,368 of CAZKOY010000161.1, read as the reverse complement.
GGCTCCATGCAGCGCAGCGCCTTGATCGTGCGTGATCTGCAGCGATCCACCAGCGCCTTGTGCAGCCCGCTCAATCGCCGCTACATCATCGGGATCCAGATCAAAGCCCGGCGGATGCGCGATCGTCACTTGCATGCCAAGCTGCGCGGCAGCAAGCGCCGCGCTGGCCGGTACTGCCGTCGGCAGCGCTTTGGGATGGGGACCCCAAGTCAGCGCGAAGCGGCGTCCCTGCGTGACCCCCAAGCGCTCGCGCAGAAGCAGCGCATCGGCCAGGCCCTGGCACGGATGACGCCGCGTCGATTCCAAGTTGATCAGCGGCTTTTCGCAGTACTGCGCAAAGTCGCGCAGCGTGCGATCGTGCCGCTCTTCATCCCAGCTTGTGCCCTTGGGAAAGGCGCGCAGCGCAACGGCATCGGCATAGCGACCGAGCACGCGCGCTGCTTCGGCGATGTGCTCGACGCTGCTGCCATCCATGACGACACCGCGACGCGTCTCAAGCGCCCAGCTACTGCGACCGGGCTCTAGCACGACGGCGTGGCCACCGTGGCGCACCATCGCGACTTCAAAGCTGGTGCGTGTGCGCAGGCTGGGATCCATAAAGACCATGGTCAGCACGCGACCGCGCAGCGCCTGATCGGCGCGCAGGCGACCGCTCTTAAGCTGCGCGGCCAGATCCAAGATCTGCGCGAATTCCGTCGGGGATAGATCGGTGGTGTCCAGAAAGTCACGAGCCTTCATGCAAGAACCTCGGCCAGCGCGGAAAGAAGCTGGCTCGCCTGATCCGTGGTGAAAGAAAGGGGCGGCAGCAAGCGCAGCACGCCGGGATCGGCAGCGGTGCCGGTAAGAATGCGACGAGCAAACAGCGCCTTCTGCACGTCGGTGGCCGGCCGCGTAAGTCGCAGGCCCAGCAGCAGCCCACGCCCCTGCACCGCTCGGATCGCTTGTGGCCCCAATGCCAGCGCCCCCTCGCAAAGCTGGGCCGAGACCCGACGCACGTTTTCCAAGAGCCGCTCGTCCTCGATCACCTGCAAGGTCGCGCGAGCGGCGGCGCAGGGCACCGGCCCGCCGCCAAACGTGCTGCCCAGATCGCCGGTATGTACCGTCGCGGCGATGCTGGATGTGGTGATCATCGCGCCGATCGGCAGACCCGATGCCAAGCCCTTGGCCAAGGTGATGAAGTCGGGGGTCACGCCAAACGACTCGGCCGCCGTGAAGTGGCCGGTGCGCCCGACACCGCACTGCACTTCGTCGAAGATCAGCAGAGCCCCGCGTTCGTCACACAGCCGACGGGCTGCTGCGAGAAACTCGACAGAGCAGGCGCGAGCGCCAGCCATACCCTGCACGGGCTCGACGATGACGGCTGCGATCTGATCGTCGATGGCGGCTTGCAGCGCGGCGAGATCGTCGAAGGGCACCATGCGCCCCAAAGGCAAGCCGGCGCGACGAGCCGTGGCCGCGTATTTTTCACCCCAGGTCACAGCCTGCGTTGCAGCCGTGCGACCGTGAAAGCTGCCTTCCAGCGCAACGATCCGACTGCGGCCGGTCTGCTTGCGCGCCAAATGCAAGGCATTTTCATTTGCTTCCGCGCCCGAGTTGCAGAAGAACACCGAGGACAGCGGCTGCGGGCAGCGCTGGACCAGATCCGCGGCAAGGGCTTCACGCACCGGATGCGGAAGCGCGGTCGAATAAAACAAAAGCTGCGCCGCCTGCTCGCTGATCGCACGCACCACAGCGGGATGACAGTGGCCGGTCGCAGCGACGGCGTGACCGCCATAGGCATCGAGCCAGGCGTTGCCATCGCCATCGAACAGCAGCGAGCCGCGGCCCGACACCGGGACCAGGGGAAGCTGGGCATAAACCGGCAACAGCGCCGGTACAGATGGAGTGCCTAACATGGGTATGCTCCCAGCGCGGCGAGGCCGCAGGCTTCGGGCCAGCCCAGGGCCAGGTTCATGCTCTGCACGGCCTGACCCGCCGCCCCTTTTAATAGGTTGTCGATCGCGATCGTGACGTGTACCTCGCGTCCATCGCGGCTCTGCGCACCAAAAAGCAGGGCTTGGCTGGTTAGGATCGCGTGCGTTAGCTCGGGCGGCTCGTCGGTGATCTGGACCAGGGGACGATCGTCGTATGCTGCATGCAGCGCGGCTTGAACGGCTCCTGCGGGCAGAGGATCGGGCAGGCAGGCGTGCAGTGTCAGATAGATGCCGCGCACCATCGGGCCCGAGTGAGCCAACAAGCGCGCGTGGGCATTGGGACGGCCGGTGAAGGCGCGCCAGCCTTGCAAGATCTCGGCTTCGTGCCGGTGCTTCAGCACGGAATAGGCGAACAGGTTGTGAGCGCGAGCGGGATGATGCGTGGTGTCGCGCGGCTTGGCCCCTGCTCCACTGGAGCCAGTGACGGCAAACAGCGACGGAGTTACGCCCGCCAAGAGCGTGCGCAGCGGATACAGCGCAAGCTGCGCCGCGGTGGCAAAGCAGCCGGGCGCGGCGATGGCCCGCACTCCGCGCAGGCCTGTACCGACGACATCGGCCAGGCCATAGACGAACGAAGACAAGAGCGCCGGGCTTGGGTGCGGACCGTAATAGGCGGCATAAAGCTCAGGATCCGCGATGCGATAATCGGCCGAGAGATCGACGATCAGCCGAGGCTGCGCGGCCCATAGCGCGTCCATGATGGCGCTGGATTCACCGTGATCGAGAGCGATGAATACGACATCGTGCTCCTGCGCTCTTCGCGCTAGCTCTTCGCGATCGCCGCCGATAAATGTCTGTGGACCCAGTGGGGCCAGGTGTCGATGCACCGCTGCGATGGGTTTTTGGGCAGCGCTGCGGCTGTGCGCGGTGACGCGAGCGATGCGTGGATGCGCAAACAACAGGCGCAGAAGCTCTCCACCGACGTAACCGGCCGAGCCGATGACCAGCGCGCGAACCGAGTCCGGGCTGGATGTCTGATCTGCGGAATGCGAATTCATCCGGGCTGCCCCAGCACGAGACGCTCGCTTTGCGCCTCGCGATGCGCGGCCACGCTGGGCAGCTTCGCAGAGAGCGCCGACAACACCACCGACAACAAGCCCTTGGCATCGCGGCGTGCGTTGTGTGCGGGCAGGCCCAGCGCGCTCTTGATGTAGTTCAGGCCGACTTCGTTGTCGGTGCAGGGACCGGTGAGGACCGTGGCAGGAATGCCGTACTGCGTGCGCAGGATCTCGACGGCGCCCCAGCAGCCGACGGGATCGGGTGCAGCCACAACGAAGGCGCCCGCGGCACTGCGAAGCTCGGGATCCGACAGGATGTCCTGCACGCCGTACTCGCCGAGAATGCCGTCGCCTAGCTCAGCGACAACGACATCGGGCTTGGCATCAGCGAGGCGATTGAGCAAGCCCTTGGCGGTGGTGACGGCGACGCTTCCGCGCGTGCTGGGCAGACCGCAGTCGGAAAATGTCAGCGCGCTGATCGCCCCCGCATCCAGCATGTGCAGCGAGTCGCGCATCAAAGAGACCCCCGTCAGCTTGCAGGCACCGACGGCCAAGCCCGACTTGCTCAAGCCGCGTACAAGCTCACTTGCCGCAACGGTCTTGCCGGTGTTCATGCAGGTGCCCGCGACATAGACGATGGGAAAGGGAATGCGCAGCGTGTCGGCTGGTGGAATCGCCGCCTCTTTGATGTGGGCGGGGCGGCCGATGCGATCGCCGAGCGCCGGAAAGCTCAGCACTGCGCCCAGGACCTCGGCGCGAAACGGCGGACCAAGCTCTGGGCTCGACGAGGTGCAGCGACCCAGCACACCGCCCAGGTTCAGCACGTGAACGGTGTCGCCGACCGCAAGACGCTCGGGAACTTCACCGGCATAGCCATGCAGCGCGCGGCGATACCCCAGCGTACCGGCCAAGATGTCACCGGCCCGCAATGGCACCATGCGCCCGCTGAGATCTTCGACGCTGTTGTACGTCGTCTTGTCGTCGAGGATGCGCACGGCCAAGACGTATCCTTCCGCGGACACGATCTGGCTGCCGATGATGACGTTCTTGCTGATGCGCGCGTTCTTGGTCGAAGACGCGATGCGATCCAAGCGCAGGCGCGTGGTGTCCATCATGGTCATGGCGTGCCGCTCTCTGACTTCTTGCCGCGCTCGCCCGCTTGCGCCGCGATCAGCGAAGCCACCGCCGACACGCGAGCAAAGCCGCGCGCTTCTTCGCCCGTCCACAGGCGGTTTTCTTCGCCATACGTCGCGATGCTGCGATCCATCAGCGAGTACGGACTGCGCACACCGACCGTCTGGAAGCGACCGGGGGCCAGATGGATCCGCGTGTCGCCTGTGACGCGCTGCTGGCTGCTTTCCATCAGCGCTTCGATGTCACGCAGCGCCGGATCGAAGTACTGCCCTTCGTGCAAGCGATCGCCATAGAAGCGCGCCAGGTGATCTTTCCAAAACGCCTGCGTGCGCGTCAGCACCAGCTTTTCAAGCTCGCGGTGCGCAGCGATCAACACAAGCGCGGCGCCGGCTTCAAAGCCTACGCGACCCTTGATGCCAAGTGCGGTCTCGCCCAAGTGGACGCTGCGGCCGACGCCGTACTGCTCGCACAGCGCGCCGAGCCGATCGATCAGCTCGGCCCCACGCAGCATCGTTCCGTCGAGAGAAACCGGCACTCCGCGCTGCCAGCCGATGATCAGCTCACGTGGATCTAGCTTAGGGTCGGGTGGATTCAAAAGCTCGCTGGGCGGGCTCTGCCAGGGATCGTGCGTCCAGCCGCCGCCCCAGGTCGTGCCCCACAGACCGCGGTTCACTGAGTACGCGCTGGCTCGCTCAGGCACGGGCAGACTGCGCGCTTTTAGATACGCGATCGAGTCTTCGCGGCGCACGCCTTCATCGCGGATCGGCGTCACGATGCGAAGCTGCGGTGAAAGCACGCGCAGCGCGACATCGAAGCGGATCTGATCGTTGCCTGCTCCCGTCGAGCCGTGGGCCACCGCGATGGCGCCGATGCTCTGCGCGACTTCGCAGACCGAGATCGCTTGCTGCGTGCGCTCGGCCGCGACCGACAGCGGATAGACCTCGCCGCGCAAGACGTTGCCATAGATCAGCGGTCGCACGAAGCGGCTGAACACTGCATCGACTGCGTCGACTTCGTGGTGCTGAACGCAGCCAACCGCGCGGGCTTGCTGCGCGATCGCCGCTCGCTCCTGCGCGCTGACGCCGCCCGTGTGGACATAGACCGTGTGAACTTCCCAGCCGCTCTCGGCCAGCTTGGGCACGCAGTACGAGGTGTCGAGTCCGCCGGAAAAAGCGAGCGCAATGCGCTTCGGTTCATTTTGCATAGTGCATATACATGCAGTTTTTGTGATCGCCCTGCAAGCAAAAATCCACGCCCGCCGCCGGCTGGGGTCTGGGCAGATCTTATGAAATTTCGTCGATAACTACCGTTGACTCAGCGGTCAGAGTGGTTCATCTTGCGGGCAGCTATCGAACTGCATAGAACACCGGAACTGCATAAATGAATATTCACAGCCCTGCCCCTGTGGCGCCGACTCGGCTGGTCTTGGCCGATGGCAGCACCTTTTTCGGGCGCTCGTTTGGCGCGCCGTGCGAGGTGCGCGGCGAAGTGGTGTTTCACACCGGACTGGTTGGCTATGTCGAGGCGCTGACCGATCCCTCGTACCGCGGTCAGATCTTGGCGCTGACGTATCCGCTGCAAGGCAACTACGGCGTGCCCAGTGCCGACGACTGCGAGCAAACAGCGGCGCCGGTCTTTGAATCGGATCGCATCCAAGTCGCCGGATTGATCGTCGCGCAATACACCGCGATCCCCAGCCATCACGCCGCGAAAAAGAGCCTGGGAACGTGGCTGCATGAACACGGCGTGCCAGCGCTGTGTGGCATCGATACGCGGGCGCTGACCAAGCGCCTGCGCCAGCACGGCACACTGACGGGCGCGCTGCTTTCCGACGGCACCGACGACACAATGGGCCTTTCCTGCGCACCGCGCACCGACATGGCAGGCGTCGCTCTGGCCGTGCAGCCGCGCGAGGTGCGAACGTATGAAGGCGCCGGCCCGCGCATCTTGGTCTTGGACACCGGCTGCAAAGAATCGATCATCGCGTCCTTGCTGCAGCGTGGGGCTGCGGTGGTGCGCGCCCCAGCTTCGGCCCCGTGGGAAGCGCTGCTGGCAGACTGCGACGGCGTGCTGTTGGGCAACGGCCCCGGCGACCCCAAAGATCTGCCGCAGCTTGTTGATCGCATTCGCAAGTTGTTTGCATTTCGTGCCGGCAGCCTGCCGCTATTCGGCATCTGCCTGGGGCATCAGCTTCTTGCGCGGGCTGCCGGAGCCGAGACGTACAAGCTGCCTTTCGGGCATCGCTCGCACAATCAGCCGGTCTTGGATCTGATGTCGCGGCGCGCCTATGTCACCAGTCAGAACCATGGCTATGCCGTCGATGATGCGACGCTGCCGCCCGACTTTACGCCGTGGTTCGTCAGCCTAAATGACGGCACCAGTGAAGGCATGCGCCATCGCTATCGCCCCATCTTGTCGGTGCAGTTCCACCCAGAAGCCGCGGCCGGTCCGCGTGACACCGCGTTTTTGTTCGACGAGTTTCTGCGCATGGTCACCACGCTAAAAAGCAGTCAGGCGGTGCGGGCATGAGCCGCGGCACCTTGCAAGCAGGTCGCGGTCTTTTGCCACCGCTGCCGCGTCGCGTGCTGGTCTTGGGATCGGGCGCGCTGCAGATCGGCCAGGCCGGCGAGTTCGACTATTCCGGCACGCAAGCGCTCAAAGCGCTGCGCGAAGAAGGCATCGCGACGGTGCTGATCAACCCCAACATCGCGACGGTGCAGACGCAAGAAGGGCTGGCCGACGCGGTGTATTACCTGCCGGTCGAGCCCGACTTTGTCGAAGGCGTGATCGAGCGCGAGCGCATCGACGCGATCCTGCTGGGCTTTGGCGGGCAGAGCGCGCTGAACTGCGGCCTTGCACTGGCGGATGCCGGCGTGCTGGCCAAGCACGGCGTCCGCGTCTTGGGGCCATCGATCGCAGCGATCCGCGCCTGCGAAGATCGCAAGCTGTTCGCCGATCGCCTGCGCGAGATCGACGTACCCGTGGCGCGCGGCAAGACCGCGACGTCGCTGGCCGATGCACGCTCGATCGCTGACGAGATCGGGCTGCCGCTGGTGCTGCGCGCGGGCTTTTCGCTAGGTGGGCGCGGCTCGGCTGTCGTTCACAGCCTGACTGAGCTCGATGCCGCCGTCGAGCGAGCGCTGGCCGGAAACGGTCAGGTGCTGCTAGAGGAGTGCCTGTCGGGCTGGAAAGAGATCGAGTACGAGCTGGTGCGGGACGGCGATGACAACGCCATCACCGTCTGCAACATGGAAAACATCGATCCCATGGGCGTACACACGGGGGAATCGATCGTCGTTGCGCCCTCACAGACGCTAAGTGACGCCGACTATCAGCTTCTGCGCGATGCGGCGCTGCGGGCCGTGCGTCACTTGGGAATCATCGGCGAGTGCAATATCCAGTTCGCGCTGGACCCGCGCTCGTCGCGCTATCGCGCTATCGAGGTCAACCCGCGGCTGTCGCGCTCGTCGGCTCTGGCTTCAAAAGCGACGGGCTATCCGCTGGCCTACGTCGCGGCCAAGCTAGCGCTGGGGTACACGCTGCCGCAGCTTCGCAACTCGATCACGCAGAAGACGCCCGCGATGTTCGAACCAGCGCTCGACTATGTCGTGGTCAAGGCGCCGCGCTGGGATCTGGAAAAGTTCCGCGGTGCCGACACGCGCATCGGCACCGAGATGAAGTCGGTTGGCGAGGTCATGGCCATCGGCCGCAGCCTGCCCGAAGCGCTGCAGAAAGCGCTGCGCATGCTGGAAGTGGGCGCCGATGGCTTCGATCCCAGCCTGTTTGCCATCCCAGATCTCGACGCAGCCAAGGCCGAGCTATCGCCGCCTTCATCGCGTCGCATCTTTGCCTTGGCCCGCGCCTTTGAGCTGGGCATGTCGGTCGCAGAAGCGGCCGCGCTGACCGCGATCGATCCGTTCTTTCTGCGCGAGCTTTTCGCCATCGCCGGGCTGCGCGCGATGCTTGCGACCCGCGCCAAAGCGGGCGGGCTTTCGGCGCTGTCTGATGCCGAGCTGCGCACGGTCAAACAGAATGGATTTTCCGATGCTGCGCTCGCCAAGCTCTTGGACTGCACGGCGGATGCGGTGCGAGCGCGGCGACACGCCATCGGTCTGCGGCCTCACCTGCGCCAGATCGACACGTTGGCCGCAGAGTATCCGGCCGAGACCAATTACCTTTATTTCACCTATCACGCGGTGGAACACGATGTCGTGCCCAGGGCGACGCGCAAGCTCTTGCTGCTGGGATCGGGCTGCTATCGCATCGGGTCGAGCGTTGAGTTTGACACCTGCTGCGTCGGTACGGCGCAAGCGGCACGAGCGCTGGGCTTTGAGGTCACGCTGCTCAACTGCAACCCCGAGACAGTCAGCACAGACTATGACCTGTGTGATCGCTTGGTGTTCGATGAGGTGTCGATCGAGACCGTGCTAGAGCTTCGCGACTTCGAACGAGCGAACGGCCACGACTTCGTCGGGACCATCGTCGCCATGGGCGGACAGACACCCAATCGCCTGGCGCTGCCACTTTCGCGAGCCGGCGTGCGCCTGCTGGGGACGCCGCCCGAGTCGATCGATCGCGCAGAGGATCGCGCGAAGTTTTCGGCGCTGTGCGATGCGCTGTCGATCGATCAGCCGCGCTGGATGGAAGCCGGCCGCATCGAGTCGATCGAGACAGCCGTGCAGACGCTGGGCGGCTTCCCTGTGCTGGTGCGACCTTCGTACGTGCTGTCGGGCGCTGCGATGCGGGTGGCCCACAGCTTGCCCGAGCTTCTGCGCTATCTGCAGACGGCGACGCAGGTCTCGCCAGAGCATCCCGTCGTGGTGACCAAGTTCGAACGACACGCGCGCGAGATCGAGCTGGACGCGGTTGCCGATCACGGGCGCATCGTGGCCTGGGCGATCAGCGAACACATTGAAGACGCGGGTGTCCATTCAGGGGATGCAACGCTGGTGCTGCCGCCGCACGACCTGACGATCGAGACGGTGCGCAAGGTACGCCGCATCGCAGAACAGCTTGCGCAAGCACTGCAGGTGAGCGGCCCATTCAACGTGCAGCTTCTTGCCAAAGACGGCTGGGTCAAGGTCATCGAGTGCAACCTGCGCGCGTCGCGCAGCCTGCCGTTTGTAGCGCGAGCGCTGCGCACTGACTTTGTTCAGTTGGCGGCGCAGATCATGCTGAACACCGACGGTGGATCTGCGCAGCTTGTGCGCTCGCCCGCTGCCGCCAGCGATCCGCTGGACTTGCCGTACACGGCGGTCAAAGCACCGATGTTTTCATTCCGCCGGCTTTCGGGGGCCGATCCGCTGCTGGGGGTCGAGATGGCATCGACCGGCGAAGTGGGCTGCTTCGGTCACAGCAAAGAAGAGGCGCTGGCCAAGGCGCTCTTGGCGACGGGCATGCGCTTCCCCAAGCGCGGTGTGCTGCTGTCGCTGGGTCCTGCCGCAGACAAGTACCTGTTTGCCGACGAAGCACGCCTGCTTTCAAGCCTGGGACTGACCGTCTATGCCACCGCAGTCACAGCCGAGGTCCTGAACAAAGAAGGCATCGCCTGCATCGCCATCGACAAGGGCGAAAGCGGGCCGCATTCCGAGGTGCTATCACGCCTGCGCAGCGGCGACATCGATCTGGTGATCAACCTGCCGCGCACGTTCGACGCCGAGGGTCGCCCCGATGGCTTCCGCATTCGCCGAGCCGCCATCGATCTAGAGATCCCCCTGATCACGGATCTGGCGCTGGCGCGGGCCATCGTGCGCATGCTGACGCAGGTGAAGCGGCGCGAGCTTGCGGTGCTGCCGTACAGCGCCTATCAACCGACGCGACGCGAGCCGAGCTGACGGCCAGCAGGTCTGCGATATGTGAAGCGGCGCAGCCAAGCCGTCGGCCGCTTCATCGCCGAGGTTAGGGCGAAGCGGGCTTCTGCAGCGTGCAGGTGGTCAGGTTCAGATCGATGCTGCCGTCGTCTTTCAGGCAGCCATAGATCGGATAGAGCTGCTGACCGTAGCTCGCGCCTTTTTCAAACGTGACGTTGCCCATGCTGTCGACCTCGCAGGGGTTGTTCACGGTGCAGCGGCCGCCGCTTTCGTTCCCCGTGTTGTTGATGCCGATGACTTCATACGAATCGGCGCTGACGATGGGCGAGCCCGAGGTGCCACCGATGACCGCGCAGCCCGGCTGTGTGTAACGGATCGAGTCTTTCCACGTCCAGCCACCTTCGCGAAGCTCGGGGACAAAGCGATCGATCGAGCACGAGTACATGCGGCGCCAGAAACCCGATGGAATGCGGATCGCGGTGCCCGACGTCGGGTGACGATCGGCGATGTTGAGCGGCGCAACGCGATAGCGCGACGCGATCTGCGCATAGGTCGACGTCAGCTTGTAAAGCGCCATGTCGGTGCCGGTCATCGTTGCGTACATCAGCCGCGATGCCCGCAGCGTGCCCAGCGTGCCCGAACCGCTCGACGGCAGCAGGTTGAAGGTGCGCGTGGACGCCTCATCGACGCGCGCCTCGCCCGGCTTGATGAAGCTGCCACCGACGCAGTGCCCATTGGTGAGCACCATGGCGTAGTCCGAGGTCTTGGACGACTTGAAGCGCACCAACGAACCCGAGCAGTTCGACAGCGCGACGATGGCGGTAAAGTCGACGGATGCGGCGTACAGCTCTTCCCAGCTCGGCGGGTTGCGCAGTGCTTCTTCTTCGGCTTGGCGAAGCTCTTCTTCGGTGCCCACCGGCAAGGCCAGCGCCTGCGCCGAAAGCCCCAGCGTCATCACCGACGCAATCGCAGTCGCAAAAAGACGTCGCATTCCAGATCGCAGCGTGAGCATGGTTCGTTTCTCCTGGCATCGCAAAGGGGATGCACAGTCGACACTTTAGCCAGATGCCAGCGGCGAGACGATTTGGGGATTGTGTCGCCAGCGCGGGGACTCGCCTTCCCAGGGACGCGTCCCTCGCTGAACAACCGATCGCTCGCAGCCACCGGGGCTCGGGTCGCCAGCTCGCGAGCGCAAGGAGTCCATAGCCTCGGGGCAGGCTACGCAGCCTGCACACCGGCTATGAAAGGACGTGATCGAGCCAGAGGTTCGAGAGCTTTTCGGCCGTGCTGTTCTGACGCAGGCGAGCGGCAAGGTTCTGCCAGCTAACGCGGTCAAGCTCTTGATCTTGGTTGAAGCACGAGAACACGACCGTCTCTTTGCCGGTGGCGGGGTCGACGTGCTTCTGCAGGCACTGAGCGCAGACCTCTTTCATCATGCACTGCATCGGCGAGT
>CAZKOY010000160.1:0-12723 GCA_964554495.1 uncultured Myxococcales bacterium | reverse complement strand
GAGCCGCCAGCATGATCCAGCACCCCAACGCCATCACCATCTTCGACTTCGATCAGGATGGCGACATCCTGTACTTGGCGATGGAGTTTCTATCGGGCGAGACGCTGCGCCAGCGCCTGCGTCGCGATCCTCCGATGGAAATCCAAGAAGCCCTGGACATGTTCGAAGCGATGGCGGGCGCGCTCGGAGCCGCGCACAAGGTCGGCGTGGTCCATCGCGATCTCAAGCCCGACAACATCTTCTTGGCCAAGTTTGATGCCGTGGGCCAGGTCGTAAAGGTCCTCGACTTTGGCCTCGCCAAGCTCTTGGATCGCGCCGCAGACAACGACGGCCTGGTGACGGAAGCCAACCTGCGCCTGGGCACTCCGCGCTACATGGCGCCTGAGCAGGCACTGGGCATCCAACCGATCGACTCGCGCTGCGACGTCTATGCATTGGGTCTCTTGCTGTATGAGATGCTGGCCCAGCGCGCTCCGTTCGTTGGAGACGACGGCATGGAAGTCCTTGCGCAGCGTCTGCGCCGGGAAGCGCCGCGCATCTCGACCATCGTCCCCGCCAAGAACTTTGGCGAGCAGATCGACGAGCTATTGGCGTCGATGCTCAAGCGCGATCGCGATCAGCGCCCACAGGACGCCAACGTCGTTCTGCAGAAGCTGCGTGACATCCGCAAGGCCAACCAGGTCTTCCGTGTGGATGAGAGCGCCCAAGCAGCGGAGGCGCACGCCGTCGGTGGACGTAGCCACGAGGGCATACGTCCGGTTCGGCCGGCGACTGCTGGGGCCATCGCCGCGATTCGTCCAGGCGGCCCGGCGAGCAAGCCGGCGGAAGCCATGGTGCGTCTGGATCAAGATGACTTCCCCGAGAAGCCGACCGTGGTCGTCGATCCCGGAGCGATGGACAGCCCCGCCGCCATGGCTGCGGCAGCCCTGGGGCGTTCGAACCCCGGAATGCACGCCATGGCTCCGATTCCATCGGGGCCGCCGATGCCCCAGCAGTCTTCCTATGCCGCTGCGGCCGCCTCGCAAATGGGAGTGCCGGCGGTGCCACCATCAGGTCAGCTGCCGTACGCCGGGGCATCCTCGGTTTCCAACACCACGCTACCCAGCGCCGGCCTGTCCGCTGAGCGCTCGCAAGCCGCCACACCGGGTGGGCGTCGCCGAACGCTGTTGATCGTGGTCGCAGTCATTGTGATCGCGGTGCTGGCACCAGTCATTGCGCTGATCGTCCGTTCGACCAGCAGCCGTGGAGGAGACGACCACGGTGACCCGACAGGCGGCCCCGACACGCCGCCCAAGAAGCTCGTCACACCGCCCAAGGACCCGACGCCCAAGGAACCCGAGGTCAAGTCAACGCCCGATCCGACACCGGATCCTCCAAGCTCGGATCCCAGCAAGGGTGGCAAAAAGGGCAAAGGCGGCAAGGCCAAGTCGAACACCAAGCCGAAAGACAGCGGCAAGAAAGAGTCGGCCAAGAAGGAAGCTTCGCCCTTCTAGACGATGTCTATGCCTTCCTCGGCTCGTTTTCCTCTCCGCCCCATTCCCGTGGCGTGATATTTGGGGAGTCATGTCGACGCCCCACGCAACGGATGCACCCAACCCAGCGGTGGCCACGGATGCAGATTCTTCGACGCTTCGCTTAAGCGGCGCGGCGCTGATCCTGGGATCCTCAAGTGGCTTTGGTGAAGCGATCGCGCTGGAATTGGCGCGCCGCGGCATGGATATCTACGGCGTTCATCTGGATCGCCGCAGCACCATGCCGCACGTCGAAGGAATCGTGTCGCAGATCCGTCAGCTGGGCCGCAAGGCCGAGTTCTTCAACGTCAATGCCGCTGACGAAGGCAAGCGCAAGGAAGTCGCAGACCGCGTAGCTGCAGCAACACAGAAAGACGAGAGCCCGCGTGTGCGAGTGCTGGTTCACTCGCTGGCTTTTGGCACGCTGCGACCGTTTGTGCCGCCTGTAAGCGGCGAGGCCAGTGAGCTGATCGGCAAGCCGCACATGGACATGACATGCGATGTGATGGCTCACTCTCTGCTGTACTGGACGCAGGATCTGCTAAGCCGAGGCTTGCTGTCGCGCGGGTCACGCATCTTTGCCATGACGTCTGCCGGCGGACACCGCGTCATTGGCAGCTACGGAGCTGTGTCGGCCGCCAAGGCAGCCCTTGAGTCACATGCGCGGCAGCTGGCATTTGAGCTGGCGCCGCGCGGCATCACATCGAACTCTCTGTGCGCCGGGGTCACGGATACGCCAGCTCTGCGCAAGATTCCCGGCAGCGAAGCGATGATGCGCGTCGCTACGCAGCGAAACCCTGCCGGTCGATTGACGACGCCGCAGGATGTTGCCAACGCCGTCGCAGCGCTCAGTCATCCGCTGTCCGGCTGGATCACCGGCAACGTCATCCACGTCGATGGCGGCGAGGACATCGCTGGCTAGTTCGCGCGCTCGTCCAAGCTATTCCGCCACAAACAGCCGCTCACGTCCTCGCCGGGGCAGTGCTTTCGTTTCCTCGCAAGGTGACGACAAATCGTGCGCCACCCTGCGAGCCCGTTTCGCAGGTCAGGGTGCCACAGTGCGCTCGCACGATTTCGCGGGCGATACAAAGACCCAAACCTGCCCCTGAATCTTCGCGTTCTTTTTCACCACGAAAGAACGGTTCGAAGATCTTCTCGCGCAGCTCGCTCGGCACTCCGGGGCCTTGATCTTCGACGGTCAGCACCACTTCATGCGCAGAGGCAGCCTTCGCATCGGAGGCCGGCGATCGACGTGTCGCGCGGACAGTGATCACGCCATCTTGCGGCGAGTGACGCACAGCGTTGTCGAGCAAGTTCCGCAGCAGACGGCGAATGTCCGCGCGATAGCCGACAATCTCCAGATCGGGAAACGACGCGTCGATGCGCACAGCCAGACTGTGTGCCGCAGCCGAGTCACGCAGCGCATCATCAAAGGCCGCCTGCAGCGGAAAGCGGCTGCCTTCGCGGCGTCGGGTGGCGGACTCTAGGCGAGCCAGCGTCAGCAGATCCTCAGCCAATGAGATCAGCCGCTCGGTATCGCCAAGTGCCGTATGGATAGCAGCGCGGTACTCTTCGAGCGAGCGTGGACGATGCAAGGCCAACTCCAGCTCTCCGCGCAGCGCAGCCAGCGGCGAGCGCAGCTCGTGTGCCGCGTGAGAGACAAAGCGCCGACTTAGATCCAGCAGACGTGAGAGCTGATCGATCATGTCATTGAGATCCTCTGCCAACGATCGAATCTCACTCTCAGCCATGTCCTTTGTGTTGGGCACGCGCTCGCTCAGTTGCCCCTGCCCTACCCGTCGCGCCGTCGCTGAGATCACCTCGATGCTGCGCGAGAGATACCCCCCCAGCCACCAGCCAATGACCAGGGCGCACGCCGTTGCGCCAACCCAGACGGCCGCCATCAAGCGAACCAAGTACCACGTGTCGGTATCGATGTCGCTGCGTGAAGCAGCCAGCAACAGCAAGCGCTGACCAGGACCACGATCCAAGTCAACGTGAACCAAGACACCGCGCAGCACGTTGCCACGGGTCGAAAATTCCAAGCCTGCTTGTTCACGCGGAATGGGCGCATTCGCAGTCTTCAGAAAGCCCAGCAGCTGCAAGCTCGGTGGCGGAATGCCTAGATTTTCCGTCGCTGCAACCACACTGCCATCAACTCGGTAAATCGCGGAATACTGCACCAGTTCATCGAGGTCGGTGGCCGGCGCTTCGGGCAGCGTCTCTTGCGCCAGGGCCTGTTCGCCATCGCGTGCTACGAGCTGCGCGCGGTGATGCGCGCGAGCCAACAGCGCATGATCCAGCTGGCGTTCTTGTGCGTGCCGAAACGCTTGCCACGTAACGACAAAGGCCACGGCGATCATCACGCTCGGCGTGACGACAAATAGCAGGGCCAGTCGTCGGCGCAGCCTCACGTCGAAAGCTCCGGCAGGGCCAGGCGATATCCCTGGCCGCGAACTGTCTCTAGCGCCCCGGCGGCATCACCAAGCTTCTCTCGCAACCGACGCATGTGTACTTCGATCACATTGCTCTCAGGATCGAAGTGCATGCCCCAGACCTGATCGAGGATCTCAGTGCGCGTCACGACGCGTCCGGCGTGCCGCATGAGCAGCTCAAGCAGACCTAACTCGCGTCCCGTCAGCTCAACTCGGCGGTCGTGGATATGCAGCACGCGATGTCGCAGATCCAAGCTCAAAGGACCAATGCGCAGCGAACCAACTTGCGTCTCGGCCGTGCGCCGCAAGAGCGAACGAACACGCGCCAAGAGCTCGGCCAAGTGAAAAGGCTTGGTGACGTAGTCATCGGCCCCCGCGTCGAGAGCGAGCACTTTCTCACCGACATCGTCGCGTGCCGTCAGCATCAGAACGGGCACTCGGCTGCCGCGCTCACGCAGCGCACGGCACACCGACAGCCCGTCCCCTTCCGGCAGCATCCAATCAAGGACGACCAAGTCGTACGCGATCTGGCCAAGCGCCTCTAGCGCCTCACGACCGGTGCGGCAGACATCGGCGATGTAGCCCTCTTCGGTCAGCGCGCGTGAAACAAAGCTCTGCAACTTGCGGTCATCTTCAACGATCAAGACTTTCACAGCGCATATGTATCACGCTCCATGGCCTGCCGAATTTCTCGACGGTGAAAACCATATGACAAGCTTTTCATACGCACTTCATGCTGCAGGTTGCCGGTGGCTTTAGAACCAAGTCGATTCGCCACAACGACTTGGAGAAGCCGCATGTCGTCCCCCGATCAACACAACACAACACGCGAACCCCAGGCCCCATCGCTTCGCGCGGATCTGATCGCGGGAGCTCAGGTTGCGCTGATTGCGTTGCCGCTGTGTTTAGGAATCGCCATGGCCAGTGGCTTCCCCCCGATCGCCGGCATCTTGACCGCCGTCATCGGTGGCATCTGCGGCACATGGCTGTCGAACTCCGCTCTAACGATCAAGGGACCTGCGGCGGGCCTGATCGTCATTGTCTATGGCGCTGTGCAAGAGCTAGGACAGGGCAATTCTGCGCTGGGATATCGCCTGACCTTGGGTGTGGGCGTGGTGGCTGGACTGCTGCAGATCATTCTTGCGCTCTTGCGCAGTGGCGTATTCGGTGAGTTCTTTCCAGCGGCCGCTGTACACGGGATGCTGGCCGCCATCGGCGTCATCATCATCGGCAAGCAAGCGCATACCTTGCTGGGAGTGGTGCCCACTTCGCACAGTCCGCTCGGCCTTCTCGCAGAGATCCCACACAGCGTGCTGCGCCTGAATCCTGAGGTCGCTGCCATCGGTCTGCTCAGCCTGCTTCTGTTGATCGTGCTACCCAAGGCACGTGCGCGTTGGGTGCAGCGCTTGCCCATGCCGATGTTGGTGCTGCTTGTCGCCATTCCACTTGGCGTCGCCTTCGACCTTTCGCACGAGCACGTGTACACGCTGCTGCATCACCAGTACGTCGTTGGGCAGTCGGCCCTGGTGCGGCTTCCTTCCCACCTGGCATCCGCTGTGACATGGCCCAGCTTCGCCGCGGTCACGACTGCTGTCGGTTGGAAGTACATCATTATGCTGACCTTGGTGGGGTCGCTTGAGTCCTTGCTTAGTGCCAAAGCCATCGACGGACTGGATCCGCAGCGTCGGCGCACCGATCTCAATCGCGATCTGCTGGCGGTCGGAGTCGGCAATCTTGTAGCCAGCTGTCTCGGCGGACTGCCGATGATTTCTGAGATCGTGCGCAGCACTGCCAACGTGCAAAACGGTGCGCGTTCTCGCAGGGCAAACCTGTTTCACGGACTGGTCTTGCTGGTGTGTGTCGTCTTGTTTCCCGCTCTTTTGCAGCGCATTCCACTTGCGGCCCTGGCTGCGATGCTGGTTGCGGTGGGACTGCGCTTGGCTTCCCCCCACGAGTTCACCAGCGTCTATCGCATCGGTCGCGACCAACTTCTGGTCTTTGTCAGCACGCTGCTTGCGACGCTAGCAACTGATCTTCTGGCCGGCGTCTTCGTCGGGGTGGCTGTGAGTGCGCTGTTGCATCTGCGTGACCAGGTGCCGCTGCGTGCGCTCTTTTCGGTGCGCGTGCAAGTGGCACGCTGGGCGGATCGCATCGTGATCCAGGTGTTCGATGCGGCCGTCTTCAGCAACTGGCTAAGCTTGCGGCAGCGCGTCCTGCGCGAAGCGTCCGTTGCGATTGACCACGGCGGTCCTCTGCCCCAGGCGGTGCAGCTAGACGTCTCACAAGTCCTGTGTGTCGACCACACCGTAATGATCAAGCTGGGTCAGCTACGCGAAGACCTAGCGCAACGCGGGCAGCACCTAGAGCTGACGGGACTTGAGAAGCTGGCCGCCTTCTCGACGCACCCACTCTCGGGGCGGCGGAGATATCACAAGCCGGTAGCCGCAGACAGCCCGCTCATGTGAACATATCCAGGTTGCTTCTATGTGGCTGGCTTTGTCAGCGCAGCCTCGGAAGCAATGGCGCGCGATGCCCAACGACATTCACTCTTCCTCTGACTCGCCACGGCAGTTCTCGGGTAATCGAAGACAGATATTGGCGGATGCGATCTCTCACGCTGCGCACTATCTGCCTGCCCAAGGGCCGCTTGAGGTCTTCGTTCACCACAACACGCTGCACGCGTTTGGCCACCTGCCTTTTCATCAGGCATTGGCGGCGGCATCGCAGAAGCTGGGCGCACGCTGCTACCTGAAAGAGCAGGACTATCGCGAAGCCTTTCGCTCGGGGCGTATTACCCTCGCTGACATCCAGGCCGCGCTTCGATCCGTCCTCGCCGATCAACCACGCCCTGACGTGCCACAGGCGTGGGGTAACTTCGACGATCTTCGCTTGCGCGTGCAGCTTTTCGGTCACCGTGAAGCCAGCCCGGCGGCACTGCAGTGGCAGCTTGATGAAGGCGACGCCGCGCGCCGCTTTCGTTCCGATATCCCGCCCGCACTGCGCGAGCAGACCCTTGGCGAAAAATGGCGATCGCTGCTCGCCGATGAAGCCAGTGAAGCAGCCTGGATTCGCGATCTGTGGCAAGCCTGCCAAGAGCATGTGCCCGACGCTAGATCTCGATCGAATCTGCAAGAGCCCGCAGCGAATCGATCGCGCTTTCCGCGCGATCTCTTGATTGCGGTCTGCGATGAGGATCCCAACGATCTTGTGCATCCAGCGCTGATTCCACTGTGCGCAGCGTTCTTGGATCGCGGGCAGGCTCAGCTACGCATGCCGCTACGAGCCCAGGGCTTTTATGCCGCGTGGTGCCACATCGAGACGACGGGCTACGTCCTGCGCTCGGCCTGGGAACGTCAGCTGGGCACGCGCATTCGTCGCACTGGCGGCATCGATGCCGAGACCGCTGTGCTGGCTCTCTTGAGCGAGCTAGGGGTCCGCGATGAAGAGATGCCCGATTTCATCGAGCACGCCTTGCTGCAGCTACCCGGCTGGGCAGGTATGTTCCAGCGCCTTGAAGGCTCGACGCAGCTGATCGGCCTAGTGCGCGAGCAACCGCAGGTACGCTTGATCGACTTTCTGGCCGTTCGTCTGTCGCTCGATGTCCTGGCTTATCTCGATATCGCCAAGCACCACGGTTTTTCCGGCGAGCTACCCGATCTGATTCCGTACTTGCAGAGCCTGCCGCAGCTGTCACTTTCTGCAGGACGCGGCGCACACGCATGGGCGTGGCCGCTTTTCAATGTTGCACAGCTCGCAGGCCTGCGCGGCGATGAGTTGCGCGCCGCATCCGCCGAGTCGATCAACGCCCTGCGGTCCATCGCGGACCAGCTAGATCACGATACGCGCGTCCGCATCTTTCATGAGGCGTATGAGCGCAACTATCGCGACAGTGTGCTGCGGGCCTTGGTGGCGCGACGCGTCGATGCCAAGCCACGCGAACAGGCTCGCTTCAGCATCGTCTGCTGCATCGACGATCGCATGGAGTCGCTGCGTCGCCACATCGAAGAAAACTACGCCGAGATCGACACATTTGGTGCGGCGGGTTTTTTCAATCTGGCCATCGCCTTCCAAGGACTTGATGATCCCGCGATGTTTCCGCTGTGCCCCGTGGTGGTGCAGCCCCAACACCGCATCGTCGAGGAGCCAGCCGAGAGCGATGCCAAGCGCTTCGCACGGCGGCAGCGCCGCCGACAACGCTGGCAGCGCGCCAGTCGCCTGTTTTCCGTCGCCTCACGCTCGCTGATTCTGGGTTCGCTCTTGACCGCTGTCGCTGGCTGGGTGGCGACCCTGCCACTGCTGCTGAATGTCTTTCTGCCGATCAGCGCCGCCCGCCTGCGCAAGCGAGTGACGCGCAACCTGCTGCCCGAAGTGCGTACGCAGCTCTCGGATCGACGCACGCACGATGCGCGGGCTGAGGCAACGGCCGGCCTGTTCGATGGGTTTTCCATCGAAGAAAAAGCCAGCCGCGTCGGTACGCTGCTTGAGAACATCGGCATGACACAGCACTTCGCACGCGTCGTCGCCATCTTGGGACACGACTCGTCTTCGGTGAACAACCCGCACTTTGCGGCGTATTCCTGTGGCGCATGTGGAGGACGATCGGGTGGCCCCAACGCTCGCTTGTTCGCACGCATGGCCAACCGCAAAGAAGTGCGCGATCTGCTGCGCACGCGCGGCATCGATATTCCAGACAGCACGCTGTTCGTAGGCGGCGTTCACGACACCTGCGTCGACTCGATTCGCCTGTTCGATGAAGACGTTCCCGATGAGCGCGCCGACGACGTGGCCGAGCTGCGCCGCGTCCTTGACGACGTGCTCGCCCGCAATGCACACGAGCGCTGCCGCCGCTTTGCTTCGGCATCACCCGCTGCGTCGTACGACGACTCGCTGGCACATGTTGAAGAGCGCGGCGCCGACCTGAGCCAAGCTCGACCCGAGCTGGGACACGCCACCAACGCGGCCGCGATCGTCGGCCGACGCATGCTGTCCGCAGGGGTGTTCCTCGATCGACGCGCCTTCCTGATCTCGTACGACCCAACGATCGATGCGACCGGCGCCATTCTTGAGCGCGTCCTTACCGCCGTAAGCCCGGTCTGCGCTGGCATCAACCTGGAGTATTTTTTTTCCAGCGTCGACAACGAGCGCCTGGGCGCTGGCACCAAGCTGCCGCACAACGTCACAGGCCTTATCGCGGTGATGAACGGCGCGTGCAGCGATCTGCGAACAGGCCTGCCCAAACAGATGATCGAGATCCATGAGCCGGTGCGGCTGCAGCTCATCCTCGAAGCCAAGCCCGAGATCGTCGAGCGCATCATCGCCAGGCAGCCGCCCCTGGCCGAGCTATTCAACAATCACTGGGTGCAGCTGATCACAATCGATCCCGACGGCGCAGCCATCCACGTCTATGGTCCCGCGCAGCGCTTCGAACCGTGGATCCCCGCCAGTCCCGACGAGACGCTGCCGCCCCTGCCGCGGGCTCGCACATCGCGCGAGTGGTACATGGGTAAGCGCAGCTTCGTCTCTCCGGCTCTGATCGATGCCACAACGCAGCGCAGCAGCGACAGCCCCGCGAGGCCCCGCTGATGCTGCACCTCGACGCCAACCTGTTCTTCATGGCCGCTGCGTGTTCCCCTGCGTGGCCAGCCCTGGGCACGCTCTTCATCGGCATCTTGTCGCAGCGTCGTCAGCATGCGCCGGAAGGCACAGTCGTCGCTGTCTCGCAGCTTGCTCTGTGGCTGTCCTTCCTTTCGCAGGTGGCCGCAACCATCGCGTACTTCGTCCGCAACGCTCAGCCCGTCGACCTCACGCTCGGCTCGTTCTATCGAGCCGGCGACTATGGCTTTGAGCTGCGCTTCTTGCTCGACAAGACCTCGCTGCCGATCTGCCTGGTGGCCTCGCTGCTAGTGCTAGCAACCAGCCGCTTCTCGGCGCACTACCTGCATCGCGAGCGCGGCTTCAACCGCTTCTTTGCGCTGATGCTCGTCTTTTCCTGCGGCATACAGTTGACCGTGCTCGCCGGCAGCTACGACATGTTGTTCGCCGGCTGGGAGCTTGTCGGCCTGACGTCGGTGCTGCTGGTTGGCTTTTTCCAGAAGCGTGCCGGCCCGGTGCGCGCGTCGATGCGCGTGCTGGTGACGTATCGCCTGTGTGACATCGGACTTCTGGTGGCGCCGATCCTTCTGCACCTGTCGATTCACTCGTCGGCTTTCGTCGATGTGCAGCGGGCAACCAGTGTCGCAAGCGAACACCACGCGATTCCCGCCACTGCCACCGCGCTGTTCCTGCTGGTCGCGGCCATGGGCAAGTCCGCGCAGTTCCCCGTCGGAGGCTGGCTACCGCGAGCCATGGAGGGCCCCACGGCATCGAGCGCCGTGTTCTATGGCGGGCTCTCGGTGCATGCCGGCGTGTACTTGCTGATCCGCTCGGCTCCACTTTTCGATCAGGCGCCGCTGGCCAAGCTGCTTCTGATCGTCATCGGACTTCTGACCGCGGTTATGGCTGTGCTTTCAGGACAGGTCAGCGGCGACGCAAAAAGCGGCCTGGCCTATGCCACGATCGCTCAGGTTGGCTTGATGTTTGTCGAGTGCGGCCTCGGGCTTTCGCGCCTGGCTACCGCTCACCTGATCGCCCACGCCGTCCTGCGTTACTACCAGTTCCTGCGTATTCCGTCGGTGTTGCAGGACGCGCTAGAGCAGCGGGCCGCGCTGGGAGCGCAGCCATCGACACAGCCTGCAGGGCATCTTGATAGCTTGACCCTACCAATCCGCCTTCTTTTATATCGTCTGGCTATCGAACGTTTCGAGGTCGAAGCGGTCCTCGACCGATTCATCGCGCGTCCGGTGTTCTTTGCCGCGCACTGGCTGGGGCAGCAGGAAGCCCGCCTGGCCGCCCGCCTAGCCGGTGATCGCAGCGACGACGGGAAAGGGAACGCCTGATGCGAGAGCACAGCGCACTGTTCCTGTCGCTTGTCTGGTTGCTGCCCATTCTGGGATCGCTGTGGCTGGCTCTGCGCCCGAGCCTGCCACCCGATCGCGTCCGTCGACACGCCCTGGTGTTTGCTCTGGCCACGCTGGCCCTGACGATTGGTGCGGTGTCGTTTCTGGCGGACTCGACGTCGGTGTTTCTGTCGACTAGCGACGGTCAAGGCTGGGGACGCCTGGCCCGCGACTATCACCTGGGCATCGACGGCCTAAGCTCGCTGCTCTTGCCTGTGACGGCAACCTTGGCAGTCTGCGTCCTTTTCGCCAGCCCCACTGCGTTCTTGTCGCCGCGCTTGGCCAGTCGCATGCTGCTCTCGCTGGGGGCCGTGCTGGGCGCCTTGCTGTCGCTGGACGCCTTGCTCTTGCTGGTTTTCTGGACGCTGTCGCTGCTGCCGCTGTACCGCGATCTCAAGCAGCGCAACCAAGCGAACGAACGCATCACGCGCGCTCTGTTCGGCTTCATGCTGCTTGCCTGCGCGCTGCCGTTTGTCGGCTTTGTCATCGGTCTGGCCTGGCCTGGCACCCTGTCGCCCGCGGCGCTCGCGCAGGGTCGCTTCAACCTGGTCGGCCTGGGACAGCCAGGTGCCTTCGCCCATTCCAGCGTGGCTGTCGTACTTGGCAGCCTGCTTCTCGTCGGCTGCCTGGTCCGCATCGGCTGCTTCCCGTTTCACCTGTGGATCGCACCGCTTTCAAACCATGGTCCGGGGCCGCTCAACATGGTGACGTTTTCGACGCCGCTTGGCATCTTCGTCATCGCTCGCGTGCTCTTGCCCGTGTTCCCGCAGGTCTGCCAGCTTGCCTTTCCGTACCTGCTCTCTCTCGCCGTGCTCAGCGCGCTCTATGCGGCGGTGGTTGGCCTCGGGCAGCACGATCTGCGACGGGCGCTTGGTTATTTTTGGATGAGCCAGCAGGGCTTCCTGCTGGCCGGCTTAAGCTCGCTGACCAGCGAGGGCATAAGCGGCGCGCTCTTGCACGCCATCGGTACCGTCATCGTCCGCGTCGGCTTGGTGCTGATCGCGCTGTCGGTGGTGGCACGGGCTGGCACCAGCGACGTGCGCTTTCTGGGAGGCTTCGCGGCACGGGCCCCACTTATGGCCACGTCCTTTTTGCTCTTGTCCATCGCCGCCATTGGCTTGCCCGGCACCGCCGGCTTCGTGTCCGAAGACCTGATCGTGCAGGGTCTGCTGCGTGAACACCCACTTTCCGCCGTCATGCTGCTCATCACCACGGCGCTCAACGGCATCTTGTTGTTCTCGCTGTTTGTTCGCGTCTTCCTCGCCGGGTCCAGTCCACTGCCTGGCTCGCTGAAGAACAACGAGTTCCCCGAGTTCCTGCCGCGCGAGCGCTGGGTGTCGGTGTTCTTGATCGGCCTGCTCTTGCTGGGGGGCCTGGCCTCGGCGCCGCTTCTGTCCGTGCGTACCAGCGTCGTCGGCGCGCTACCAAACCTGACCGGCACGCGCTAGGGTCCTTGGCAGCACGCTTAGAAGCACGCGACGAGCCGCCAGCGCAGCGAAAAAGACTGGGCCCCTAGCCAGCCAAGCAGGAAGAGCCCCCGGCCTGCGCATCAGCGACAGTGATCCGGGCTCGAACGGCGCTGCGCAGGACTTCAGTCGCGCTGTATTCTCGCTGCTTCCCATCGAGGTCGACAGCTTTGGCCCGCTGGTCTTCGCGCGCTTGCGCCCCCCCGACGATCCGACCCCGACGCAGTCGCTGCGAGCGCAGCTTGGCGAGCTTCCCGACCAAGTCGCCCGCTATGGCGATCTCGCTTCCGTCTTGCACCAGAGACGCGAATATATC
>CAZKOY010000159.1:11219-12728 GCA_964554495.1 uncultured Myxococcales bacterium | reverse complement strand
TCTGCAAGATCTACGAAGTCGGGGAGGTGGAGGGGCAGCCGTATATCGCGATGCAGCTGATCGCGGGATCGTCTCTGGCTGGGTTGCAGCCGGTGATGACGCGCCAAGAAAAAGTGCGAGCGGTGCAGCAGGTGGCCGACGCGCTGCACGCCGCGCACAGCCAGAACCTGATCCACCGCGACATCAAGCCGGGCAACATCCTCGTCGAGCGGCGTCTTGATGGCACGTATTTTCCGTATCTGATGGACTTCGGCCTAGTCAAAGAGGTCGACGCCAGCACGCAGACCTCGACGGGCGGGGTCGAGGGCACGCCGGCCTTTATGGCGCCCGAGCAGGCGCGCGGCGAGTCGCGTGCGATCGATGCCCGCGCCGATGTGTATGGCTTGGGGGCGACGCTCTATAGCGTGCTCGCTGGGCGGCCGCCGTTTCTGGGCAGCTCGACGGATGTGCTGCTTTCCGTGCTGCTCAATGACCCGCCGCGCCTGCGTTCGTTGGACCCCGCGACGCCGCCCGAGCTTGAGATCATTGTCCACAAGTGCCTGGAAAAAGAGCCCAAGCAGCGCTATCAGACGGCGCAGGACTTGGCGGCTGATCTGCGGCGATTTCTCGACGGGCAGCAGATCGTGGCGCGGCCTCCAAGCTGGGTGCGCAGGCTGGGGCGTTTTGCGCAGCGGCGCAAGCTCTTGGTGGCGGTATGCGCGACGGCGATCCTGGCCACGCTGGTGCTGGGTGGCATCGCGCTGCGCATTCGTATACAGGCCGCGACGCAGGCGAAGCTAGCCCAGCAGCTTGGGCAAGAGATCACGCAGATGGAATGGGTGCTGCGCAGCGCCCGCCAGCTTCCGCTGCACAACCTAGAGCGCGAGAAGTCCATCATTCGGGCGCGCATCGCCGCGCTTAAGTCCGAGCTTGCCGGCTATGGCGCGACGAGCCGCGGCTTGGCGCACTATGCGCTGGGGCGCGGCCACCTGGCGCTGCGCGAGTACCCCGAGGCGCTGGCCGAGCTAAAGCAGGCGCAGGCCGACGGCATCGACAGCCCCGAGCTTCACTACGCCCTTGGCATCACGCTGGGCAAGCACTTCGAGCAGGCGATGTACGAGGCGCGCTTGGCCGGCGGTGGCGACTGGGCGCAAAAGAAGCTCAAAGAGTTCGAGCCGACGTACCTGCAGCCGGCGCTTTTGGCGCTGGCCCGCGGTCGTGCCGTCAAGCTGGATGCGCCGCAGTATCTGGAAGGCCTGATCGCGTTGTACCGTCGCGACTACGCCGAGGCGCTGAAGCAGGCTGACGCCGCGCTGGCGCAGGCACCGTGGCTGTACGAGGCGTACACGCTGCAAGGCCATGTCAGCCTGGAACAGGCGCTGCAGACGCGCGACCGCGGCCAGTATGAGGAAGCTGACAAACACTTCGCCGCGGCTGTCGCCCGCTATACGGAAGCCAGCACCATCGGCGCCAGCGACCCCGAAGTCTACGAAGGCCTCGCCGAAGCGTGGGTCCGGCAGGTGGAAATGG
>CAZKOY010000159.1:0-11119 GCA_964554495.1 uncultured Myxococcales bacterium | reverse complement strand
GACCCCGAAGTCTACGAAGGCCTCGCCGAAGCGTGGGTCCGGCAGGTGGAAATGGTGCGCGACCTGGGGCAGCCCACCGATGCCGCATATCAGGCCGCGAAGCTGGCCAGCGACAAGATTCTGACGACGGCCCCACAGAGCGTTGCTGGATATCTAAAGATAGCGTTTGCAGCAGTCATAGCAGTGAGTGCAGGGAGCGGACTAGCCAATCCTATTCGGCAGAAGGAAGGCATCGAAGCTGCGGAAATGGTACTTCGTCAAAAACCAGATAATCCATATGCAACTGATTTGCTCGCAAATATTATGCTGTTTTCCGCTTCGACAGAACTAGCAGCGGGCCAAGATCCTTGGCCAATCATTAATCGAGCGATTGCCTTGCTTGAACCAGTGATCATAAAAAATCCAACATTTCTTTGGGGATTAAACGATCTTGGTGCGCTGTATATTAACCTGGGATATCGAGAACAAGTGACCGGGAAATCTACAGCGAGAGATAATATTGAGAAGGCACTGAAATATGTCGCAAAGGCTGCGGATTTAGATCCAACTTATCCGAATGCTCCTCCTGGAGCTATATATGGTTTGTCGTTCTTGATTGGCGATTTGAGATCTAAAGACGAAGTCATTCTTTCTTTAGTGAAAGCGGATACCTGGTTCAGTAGATGCATATCGGTCAATCGGCGAAACTACCAATGCTTCAACAACTACGGCCAGGTCTATGCTCGTGCGGCATATCGGGGGCACAAGGCGGGGCTGGATGTGCGCGTGTGGCTTCAGCGGGCGGTTGAGAACTTGACGATCGCGCAGAAGCAGAATGCAGGGCTGGATGCTGAGCAGGGCGCGGCGCAGGCGCACATCGTCGAGGCGAGCGTGCTCGTGCAGAGCAAGCAGGATGCAGGGCCGGCGCTTTCGGCGGTGAAAGAGGATCTGGCGCGCTGCTTCCGCGTTGCGGCCCAGGATGCCACGTGCCGGGCGCATGCCGTCGAGGCAGAGTGGCTGGCCGCCGACGCGCTGGCGGGCCAGGGCAAGCCGTTTGTCGCCGTGCTGCAGGGGGCGCTGGAAAAAGCGCGACTTGCCGCTGAGAGCCCCGAGAAGCTGCCCGAGGCGCGCTGGGTTCTGGCCGAGAGCCACCTGCGTCTTGCCCGCGCGTTTGCCCCGCCCCGCGTCGCTGGTCCAGCCGACAGCCGCCTGCGCGATGCGCACATCGGCGACGGACTCACGGCGGCTGGGCAGGTCTTTGCCATCAACCCCAACCACGCGCAGGGCCTAGCGACGCAAGGGGCGCTGTACCTTCTGCGGGCGCAGACGACCATCGAGCGAGCGGCGCAGACCCAGGCCGCCCAGGCTGCCGCGCAGGTGCTGGAGCGCGCCCTGCAACGCGATCCGCTGCTGTCGCATCGCTATGCACCGCTCTTGGCGCAGGCGCGCTCTCTTGGGGCGAGCCCATAGTCAAAGGCTCCCTGTCTTCGTCGCCCCTTTACGACGGTCCTGCGATATCATTCGGCTGACCTGTCCTGTTCGATGCGCGGCATCGGCGGCATGGCGGCTTCTCTATGACGAATCCAGCCCATTGTTCCCCACGTGTGATGTACCAACGCTTCGGTATCTTGCGTCGCTGTGTCGCGCTGTGGACGCTGGCCTGCTTGTGGCTGGCGGCTGCGGCTGTGGCGATGGCGCAGGCACCTGCCTCGGATGCACCTGCTGGTTCGACGGTGCCCAAGCTGGACCCCAGCCTGTGCCAGATTGAGACGCGCCCCGTCGTCGAGGGGCAGCAGGACAAAGCAGCCAAGAAGAAGGCGCGCGTACACCTGGCCGCAGCAAAAAAGGCGTACGAGGGCTATCAGTTCGTCGACGCTGTGCGTGAGCTACGCAGCGCGTACGAGATCGACCCGCAGAACGATGTGCTGTTCAACATCGCCCAGACCTGTCGCGAGGGCGGCGCCGACGCTGAGGCGCTTAAGCTGTACGAGTTCATCGTGCGGCAGAACCCCGACCCGGCGCTCAAGGCCGACTCGGAACGGCACATCGGCACGCTGCGCGGCAAGCTGGCCAAGGCGCTCGATGAAAAGGCGCTCGATCAGATGAAGGGCGAGCACTACGACGTCGCTGCCAAGCTGTGGGATCAGGCGCACAAGCTTGATCCGCAGCCGCTGTTTCTGTTTCGCCAAGGCAACGCGCTGCGTCTTTCCGGCGACAGTGGCGAGGCGCTGGTGGTCTTCGAACGCTTCGTCGCCACCAACCCCAGCGAAGACATGATGAAAGAGGCGCGCAGCCACATGGCGCGCCTGCGCAGCAAGCAGAGCGTCGAGCGCGCCAAGAACCACGTGCGGGCTGAAGAGTACACGCAGGCCATGGCCGCCTGGCAGGCCGCCTACGAGCAGGACCCGCGCGAGCTATACATCTTTGAAATCGCCGAGGCTGCGCGCAAGGCTGGCCTGGGCAGCGAAGCCGTCGCGTCGTATCAGCGCTTCCTGCGCGAGTCGCAGCCCACCGATTACGTCGAGCAGCGCCGCCAGGCCGAGGCCCAGCTTCCCGTGCTGCGCAAGCAGCTTGAAGCCAAAAAGGCCGCAGAAAAGCCGATCTACAAGCGCTGGTGGTTCTGGACCGCGCTTGGCGCCGGGGTTGCCGTCGCGGTCACGGCCGGTGTGGTCGGGGTCGTGGCCTCTGAGCCGACGAACTTTATCAGCGATATTCCCTCAGACCGGCAGCGCCCGTTGAATCCTCCGCCGTAGTCCGGCGTAGCTAGTCGTATTGCCAAATAATAAAATAATAGAGGTTGACTCATGAGCGCTACAAGACTGCAGAAATTCACAAGGCAGATTGCATGCATTGGCGCACTTGGCATGATGGCAACGGTGTCATGCGGTGCCAACAATGCTGGGATAGCGTTGTTGATTCAGAATATTAATGCCGGAACCATTCGACTGGAAGTCACTCCATTTGTCGGTGACAAGATGTTACCGCGCGAGGATTTTAAGGATATACAAGGAGCTGCTGATTATGTTGCCGGATTTCAACTACCACGTGCTTATGTTGGTCAATCGGTTTCGTTTCAAGTAAATGCTATAAATAGCAACGAGTGTATTGCTCAAACAGTAACTACTGATAAGGTTAATACAGATTCGCTGCGGAGGTACGATGTCAACGCAAAATTGCAAACCTACGGTGGCGATCCAGTAGAAGGCAATATTTTTGATATACATGGCTCTAGCGGAAATAATGTCTGGGTCGTTAGTGATAACAGAGGAGTTTCTCGCTGGAATGGCTGCTACTGGCGCTCGGTTCCTGTACCGACTGAATTTCCGTCTTTCATAAAGATTTATGTCCCGCCGTCGACTACGCCAAATGGCAGTGCATACGCTGTGTCAGTGGATAAGATATACAGATATGATGGCACAAATTGGTCATTAGATTACGATCCGAAGTTCGCTAGCTTGCCTGTCGAAGTCAGTATGGTCTTCGCAGGAATCAGCGGAAGCTCCGAGAGCGATATCTGGGCGGTGGCCGGAAACAAGCTCGCGCTCTCTGCCACGCAGAACAACAGTGTGATCCTGCGCCGAAATACGACTGGTTGGGTCAACGATGCAAGTGGCGGGTTGCCAGCCGTAGCAGAGAATAAGATAAACGCGATACATATTATTAATAAAACCACCGTACTAGTCACCGGAATGAGCAAGATGTCAGAATGGTTCGCCGCTCGCTGGACGGTTGGCACGTGGCGGCTTGACCAACTAAGCCCCCGCGTTTCTGCAAACACAGCGGTTTCTATTTGGGGAACATCTTATGACGACTATTGGCTGGGTGGTACGCCTGCAGTAATTAAACAAATACAGCAATCTGCAACAATTTCGAAACCCGAATACGACATGATATTCGGCGGTGGAACAGGGGTAAATCCCAACTGGCGAACTGCGCGAATTAGCGGAGTCGCAAGCGATGATTTCTGGGTGTTGGCGTTCACTCCTATTCCAATGATAGAGTCAAAAATTATACGATACGTCGGCGGTCAGTGGAAAGTGCAAACAGAATTAAATAATATTGCGCAACAGCTGACTACTTTCTATGTCGCCGGAAAAGATGATGTGTGGTTTGCTGGATATGGTGGAATGCGAATCCACTATGACGGAAAGACGTTTACCCGCGCCACGGACAAAAAATAGCAGCCATTTCATAAGCCGTAGCTGGATTGGGCCCGCGGGTTTATGAGATGGCTTCTAGCGACACAGCCGCGTGGCGTCGCAGGTGCCGCGGGGGGTGCATTGGCCGCAGAACTCGCGGGCGCGGCAGGGGGTGCCAGCGGGGGCGTTGACGGTGGGGCAAGAACGCGACACGCCGTCGCAGAGGTCGTCGAGATCGCAGGTGTTGGCGGGGTTTTTGGGGCGGCAGAGCATGCCGCGGCGTAGCGGGGCGCAGACGCCGTCGGGACCCCCGGTCTGGGCGGCGCGGCAGCCTTGGCAGTCGCTGCCGCTTGTGCCGCAGGCGCTATCGCAGCAGACGCCGTCGCTGCAGAAGCCACTGTCGCAGTCGATGGCCCCGCGATCATCGCTGCACGCCGTGCCCAGGGGGAAGGGCGTGTACTCGAAGAAATAGGCGGCCCCGACCTCGGGCTGACCGCCGAGACCCTTGCCGGGGGCGGCAAGCAGCGCGGTTCGATCAAACAGCGCGACGCTGCGGCCGAGCACATCGCGGTCGGCGACGTCGGAAGCAACCAGCTTGTCTTGCAGGCGCCAGGCGTCGGGGCGGCGACGGAAGGCGTACACCGCGCCGCCGTTCAGCTTGATCGACCCGTCGGGCTGCGCGATGTCGGCGTACAGCGCACCGACGAGCAAGCGATCGGACGCGACGGCAACCGATGAGCCAAAGTAGTCATCGCGACGGGCATCAGGGGCGACAAGCTTCTGTCGCGGGGCAAAGCGGTCGCCGCTGCGCTCAAAGACATAAGCGGCACCCGCATTGCCCTTGGACAGGCCGCCGGCTCCGTCGGGTAGGTCGGCGAGATAAGCCCCGATGACCGCGACATCGCCATCGAGCGCCACCGAGAAGGCGAACAGATCGCGGGGGGCGGGATCGTCGGCAACAAGCAGCTGGGTTTCGTTCCAGCGATCGCTGCCGCGGGCAAAGACATACGCTGCGCCAGCGTCGGTGGCGGTGCCCCCTGCAGTCGGTACATCGCGGTACATGGCGCCGACTAGAGCGGTCTCGCCCGACAGCGCGACGGCGCGGCCGAAAAAGTCGCTGGCGGCTCCGTCGCGGGCTTGCAGCTTGGCGTCGGGGGCATAGCCCGATGCGACGCGGGCATAGACATACGCGGCGCCGACATCCAAGCGAACGGGAGCGGCAGGCGCATCGACATAGGGCGCGCCGATCAGCAGCGCATCGCGGGTCATCGACAGCGCAAAGCCAAAGGCGTCGTTTTGCACGGCATCGGGAGCGGTCAGCTTCTGCGTCTGCAGAAAGCCGTCGCGGCGCCGCTCAAAGACATAGACAGCGCCCGCATCGACCCGCGTGCTGCCCATGGCACCGGGCAGATCGGCGAACATGGCACCGACGGCGATGGTGTCGCCTTGGCACGCAACGGCAAAGCCAAACGAGTCACCCGATGCAGCGTCGCTGGCGGTGAGGGTGGTGGTGAGGGTCCACGCCCCACCGACATGGCTGCGTTCAAAGACATAGGCCGCGCCGGCATCGACCTTGGGTGATGATGTGCCGCTGGCCGGCAGGTCAGCGTGCCAGGCTCCGACGACAGCCAGGTTGCCGCAGAGGGTCGGCGTCAGGCCAAAGTTGTCAAAGGCGGCCGGTGCGCCGGGAGCCGTGACGATCTGCGACTCGTTCCATGGGCGACTGGCGGAGAGGGCTCGCTGGGTGGCTGCCGTCGTCAGCAAAGGATCGAGTGCATCGCGGCCTTCGGGAACATCGGCAGTGCAGCCCAGCGAGATTGCCCAGCACGCCGCGGCGACGCCAGGGATCGGTCTTAAGAATCGACGAGACAGGCGTAGAGAGGACATGCGCGATCTAAAGCTGCGGTCGCGGCAGGCCCGCGACGACGGGGTTGCGCAGGATGCCGACGCCATCAAGCTCGATCTCGACGACATCGCCGGGGTTCATGTTGCTGACGCCAGCCGGGGTTCCCGTCGATATGACATCGCCGGGCAGAAGCGTCATGACGTGCGAGATGAACGAGACAAGCTGCACGACGGAAAACACCAGCTCGTCGCCGGCCGTGTCTTGCTGCTGCACGCCGTTTTTGCGTGTGCGCAGGCGGAAGCGCAGCGGGTCGAGGTCGGTGGCGATGGCGGGCCCGACGGGGCAGAAGCTGTCAAAGCCCTTGGCTCGCGTGAACTGCCCGTCTTTTTTCTGCAGATCACGCACCGTGACGTCGTTAAGCGCGGTGTAGCCAAAGATGCCGGCCGCGACGGACTCGGGCGGTGTGCGGTGCAGGTGACGGCCAATGACCACGGCCAGCTCGCCTTCATAATCGACGCGCTCATAGCCAGGCGGGCGGACGATCGGGCGACCGGGAGCGAGCAGCGCCGACGGTGGCTTCATGAACAAGATGGGCTCGTCGGGAACCGGCTTGCCCATTTCTTTGGCGTGGTTGCGATAGTTGGATCCGATGGCGACGATCTTCGACGGGGTGACCGGCGGCAAAAGCTCGATGGGGCTTGCGTCGGGATCGGCCTGCCAGGCCTGCGGGTCGTACGGCAGGGTCTCGCCCGTCGGCTGGATGCCGTTGAGGATTGGATCGGTAGCCAGGATCTCCATCACCTGCGGGGCCTCGCGTCGCACGCGCGCAAAGCGTGGATGGGCCACCGACTTCTGCATGAAGCGAACGATGAGCATGATGTCTTGTTATCACAGTTGGCGGGGCTTCACGCGTACGGGCGTGCGCTGGGCGCGCACAGCGGGGGCACGCTACACGGACGCCGCGAGTGGGCTGACATGGCCGTCTTGTGTTCGGCGCTTCCCGGTTATCCTGAGAACATGAAGCCGGACTCGCTGTCTGCGTCGCCCGAGCCCAGCGCGTCGCCCAATCGCGAGATTCTCGACAGCGCGGTGCGCTACGAAGGGCAGGGGCTGTCCGTGCAGGGGCTGGAAACACTGATCGATCGCGAGCGCTCGCGCCAGAACGCGCAGGTCGGTCAGTTGCTGCAGATGCGAGAGCGCAACACCGAGCTGCAGCAGGCGCTAAGCCAAGAGCTGCAGCGCTTGCGCGAGCTGACCGAGCAGGTTCTGCCCGATAAAAAAGAGTCGGGCGTGCTGGATGCGCTGGCCAAGGTGCTACCGGGTCGTCGTCGCGCGCCCCTGCCACGCGCGTCGGTTGAGCAGCTACTGCGCGAGCAGTACACGGTGTCGGCGCACCGGGTCAAAGAAGCGGCGGAATTCGCCGACCGCCTGCAGGTCTCTGAGCGCGAGCTGTTCGATGAGATCGACGGCATGAACCAGCGCATGATCGAGTCGTCGAAGAACAAAGCGAAAGCGGCGAGCTTCGTGCGCGGGCTGATGGAGTTCCAAGAACGGGCAGCGGTGCAGCTACGCCGCTTGCCCAGTGACTCGGTCGAGGCGCTGCAGCTGCACGCGGACATCGATCGATCGCGTCGACTTCTGGCCGAGCACGCAACGCAGCTGCAGCTTTTTCACACGGCTGTGGATCGCCTGGGCCTGCTGAAGGACAGCACGCGCATGTTGGTCGATACAGTTGCGGCGCTGCGCGGCGACATCACGCAATACGTGATGGCGGCGGGTGAAAAGCTGGACTTGGTCTCGCGACAGCTTCGCGCCATTGGCACGGCTGCCGACGCCACGGCTACGCTGATCGAAATGAAGCGCTCGCTGGAAGCGCTCAATGACTCGATGAATCAGACGACGCGCTTTGTCGCCGAGACGCAGCGTTATTTTCGCGAGAACTTGGATCAGCTGGTGGGCAGCTTGGAAGTCTATGACCACGAGACGCGAGCCAGCTTGGAAGTGAACTTGGAGCTGTCGCGAGTCGCCGATGGCGCGCGGGTCGAGCGCTTGGTGCAGCTGGCGTTGGGCGAAGGCGATGATCCGATGCGTTCGCATCAACACGCGCCATCACGCGCACTGCATGCGGGCCGCGATCGGCGCGGGGATGTGACGTGAAGAGCGCGGTCGAGACGCCCCGTGGCATGCAGGTGCTACACGGCGAGCGCGTCGACGCATATGTCGAGCAAGCAGTAGCCTTGCTGCAGGCGGCCAAGCTGTCGGCGCAGTATCCAATCGGCAGCGCGTCGCGCACGAGTCCGCAAGGCGGATCGACGTTGGTGGGCTATCTGCGGGCCATGGGATCGCGCCTGCACCGCGGTCTGTATCCGCAGCTGGAAGTCGAGCTGCGATCGGGCTTTCCCTCGTTCAAAGAGTGGACCCGCGTGCGGACCGATGTCGATTTGTGCAGGCGAGTTCTTGCAGAGCTGCCGGCACCTGAGATCTTGCGCGAGCGTGCCGCGCTGGATGCGGCGTATGGCAAGCAACTGCTCAAGTTCCTGTATTACAGCGAGCTCCTGCAGCTAGGCCTGTCGCCCATTGAAGGCATGGTGATCCGCCTGCAGCGACGGATGGGTGATGGCGATGCGCGGTTTCAACTAGTGCTCGACAAGCTGGATGCAGCGGGCTTGCCGCTGCGCTGCACCGCCGAGATTTCGCAGCAGCGCAGCGCGGATCCGCTGATCACGCTGCGCGGTGATCGCGCCGAAGCAAAGCGCGAGCTGTGGGGCATGCTGTATCGCGTGGTTTCGCTGGATGCCGAGCTTTCGTTTCTGCAGCTGCAGAGCCTGCCCGGCTTGCATGTCCACAGCGTCACCATCGGCACCGTCGGGCCGCTTTGCTGCGGCAGCTTGCAGGACGCGCAGCCGCATGACTGGCCGGTGTCGCTTTGCTGGCAACCCCATGCCGCGGTCCTTACCTGCGCCGTCGAGACGGTGCAGCGCAGCGAGCAGTCCGAGCTAGATCAAGAGGATGTTGCCGATCGCAACAACGATCCCCTGTCCTCGCTGTGGACAGACTCGCTTTCGGCGGCGGCGCGCCGTGAGTATGAGCAGGCCCGCACGCGATACCGCTATCGCATCATCAAGGATCGCAAGTTCGTTGCCGACCGCGCGAATGTGGCTGCGTTCAAGGCGCTGTGTACGCAGGCGGGCACGAACAACTTGGTTTATGCCGTGTCGCCATAGCTTGGCCTGGCTGCGCCCCAAGGCGCAGATTCAGCGACGGAGGAAGCGTGGCCCCAAAGAAGAAGAAAACAGAGCGCGCCGCAGATCAGGATGAAGATGCTTTAGATGCCTTGGTCAACCAGTTCGCCGACCCGATGTCGTTCGTGCGCGAGCTGGTGCAGAACTCGATCGATGCGGGCAGCGTCGAGATCGCCGTGTCCTGCGAGTGGAGGCCGACGGCGGGCCAGGTGGGTACGGCGATCATCCACGTCGATGACTTTGGGCTGGGCATGGATCGCCACGTCATCGAGACCAAGCTGACGCGCTTGTTTTCATCGGACAAAGAAGGCGACCTGACCAAGATCGGAAAGTTCGGCATTGGCTTTGTTTCCGTATTTGCCATCGTTCCCGATGCGGTGTGCGTCGACACCGGGCGCGGCGGTGAGAGCTGGCGGGTGCTGTTTCGTCGCGACCGCAGCTTTTCCTTGATTCGCTTGGCTGAGCCTATCGAGGGCACCAAGATCCAAGTGATCAAGCAGATGAGCGAGCCCGAGTATCGGGCGCTTTTGCCACGCGTGCGTGGGGCGCTGCACTTTCACTGCAAGCACGTCGATGTCGCGCTGCGCTTTTCTGGCGAGCCGATCACGGAGGCGTTCGATCTGCCTGACGCTCTGATCAAAGAGCGCGACAAGAGCGATCTGGCCGAGATCGTCATGGGCATCCTGCCGAGTCAGGCGAAGCCCATCCTTGGTTTTTACAACCGCGGCTTGACCTTGCTGGAACGACCGAGCGACGTGCCGTCGATCGGGTGCAAGATTCAGTCGAGCTATCTGGAACACACGCTGAGCCGCGACAGCGTCGTACAGGATCGGAACTATTCGCGCATCATGCTCTTGCGCGAGCGGCTCTTGCGCGGGCCGTTTCTGCGCTCGCTGATGCGGAAGCTGGATGCTCTTCTGAAAGAAGGGGCGCCACCCGATCAGGTGCTGCCGTATCACGCGAGCTTGGCCGCGCTGGTGATTCGCGGCTGCACAGCGCCTGCTGACTGCGAGGACTTGGCGGTCGCGACATCGATCACCGGCCTATGCGTATGTCTGCCCGAGCTGAGCTCAGCGGCTGCGTACGGCAAGCTGGTGCATGCCCGCGCCAAAACGCCGCTTGTGGATGGCTTGATCAAGGCCGGCGGCTGCGTCTGCCCAGCGTGGCAGGCGCAGCTGGTGGCCGCGATGTATCGAGCGGGTTCGGGTCAGCATGGAGAGTCGGACGCGCCGGACGAAGACGCGCAGAACGCGTATGCGATTGAGCAGCGGTTCGTGCTGCCGCTGCCGTTTCATACGAGCGATCGAACGCTGAAAAAGCGGATCGCGGCCCTGTGCGCGGCGACGCAGAAGCTGCTGCGGCAGAGCAGAGAAAAAACCGCGAGCGTAGCCATGGCACAGCTTGACTACGAAGGATCGAGCCTGCGCGGTGCGATATCGGTGGTGATGCCGGCCGGTGCGTATTCGTTGGCGTCTATTCCGCGTGGGCAGGACTCGCTGGATGGGACGCTGGTGATCGATGCCGAGCACAAACAACTGCAGCCACTCTTGCCGCTGTGTGATCGCGAGCCCGAGCTTGCGGCGTATACGCTGCTCAAACTGTGTCTTTTCGGGCAGGTGACGGCCGAGCGCGACAGCGCGTTTTTGACGGCGGCCATGGAGACGCGATGGCGGCGCATGAACAGCTAAGCCAGGTCGCTCCCGGCGACGGACCTCTTGACGAATTCTTGGCCACGCTGCAGCAGGGCGGCATCGTCGATGCCGAGGGCGTCTTCACGCTGGATCGCGAAAAAGCGCGCGAAAAGATGCAGCGCTTTCAGCTGACGCAGCCCGCGCGATACATCTTGGAACTTGTGCAAGCTGCGGTGCTGCGCGGCGCGACGTTCATTCGCTTCGAGATCAGCGCGACCCAGG
>CAZKOY010000158.1:8647-12822 GCA_964554495.1 uncultured Myxococcales bacterium | reverse complement strand
CGCGGCGACAACACCAGCGGCTCCGCTCGTCTGCGCACCCAAGCCAAGGAGAGCCGGATTGCTCAAGCGGGCTGCGAGGGAACCGCTGGCATCTTGGTCACAAGCAAGCCAGGTGCCATCGGATGCTTCCGTTAAGCCGCAAGGAAAGTGGGCTGCGTGGTCTGGCGTAGGAACGTCAGCCCGAACGGCAGCACACTCCGACAGTACCCATTTCGCCCCAAGTGCTCACAGCTCCGTTGAGCTCTCGGCCTCGTCGGCGCTAGCCGCCCCATGCGGGTCGCTCGGCGACTGCAGTAGCAGGCGCCCCAGGATCAGACTCAGCGTGCCCGCGCACAGGCTGGCCCCCAGGATGCCCAGCTTCGCGGCAGCCAGCAGCTTGGGATCCGTGAACGCTAGCTGCGCGATGAACAGCGACATCGTAAAGCCAACGCCCCCGACGACGCCCAAGACCAGCAGGTGACGGACGGACAGATCCCGCGGCAGCACAGCCACGCGCAGCCGCAGCGCGACAAGACATGCGAGCAGAATTCCCAGGGGCTTGCCGATCAAAAGACCGATCGAACTTCCGCTGAGCACGGCCAGCGCAGGGCCAGTCGGAGCATGACTGTCTAGCTGCACGCCCGCATTGGTGAGAGCAAACAGGGGCATGATGAGGAACGCGACCCAGGGATGCAGCGCTTCGATCAGCGCCTCTGCGGGCGACATCGCTTCCCGACGCGCTCGGTTAATGGCGCGCAAGTGCGCGCTGAGCTGCGACGGCGACACCGAGTGGCTGGGCTGAGCCAGAAGCTCGCCTAGCTGCTGCTGCAGATCCTGCACAAAGCCGCCTGGGCCTAGCCAGGCCCGCACAGGAGTCAAAAGCCCAACCAGCACTCCCGCAATTGTCGGGTGTACACCCGCCGCATAAATCCCCGCCCAGGCGACGACGGCCGGCGGGACATACAGGGCTTTGTGACGAACCCCACTGCGCTGCAGGAGCAGGATCGCGGCGATTCCTGCGGCGGCGACTGCGAAGCCCGAGAGCACCAGCTCTGACGAGTAGAACAGCGCGATGACCAGGATCGCTCCCAGGTCATCGATCACTGCCAGCGCCAATAGCAAGACACGCAGAGCGGGCGGCACCCGTGGCCCGAGCAGCGTCAGGACTCCGATAGCGAACGCAATATCGGTAGCCATTGGCACGCCCCAGCCTGAGCGCGTCGCTGCGGATCCCGCCATGGCCAGATACAGCAGAGCCGGCACGATCATGCCCCCGAAGGCGGCAGCCAGCGGCAGCAGGGCTCGCTTCCACTGCGATAGCTCACCGTGATCGACCTCGCGGCGGATCTCCATACCGACGACGAAGAAGAACAGCACCATCAGGGCATCGTTGACGAACCACGACAGCGATCGCTCAAAGACCCAGCCGCCGATGCGCAGTCCGAGCGAAGTATCCAGCAGGCGCTGGTATGTCGCAGCCCAGGGAGAGTTGGCCCATAGAAGCGCGATCAGGGTCGCGACCAGCAGCAACACGCCGCTTGCCGCTTCGATCTGCAGGAAGCGCTCTAAGGGGCGAGCCGTCCGACGGGCAAGGCGCAGAAGTGGCTCCCAGGCTTCCGGGGGGGCGGGGCGGAGAGCGGAATCAGAGCGGGGCAGCACATCAGCCATGAGTCGTGATCCAAGTGGCAGAAATGCAGCAAGACACAGGCCAGCCCCGTGTGCCTTGAGTGGCACGCTGCCTGCATTCTTTTGCATCGTTCAAGAAGGGGGAGGCATGGCCGAAGACGTGTTCACTGCGAAGCCAGCAGCGGCAGGACCGCTGGTGCCTGCGTCGGAGATCGCAGCGTTCATTGAGCCGCAGGCGATCGATGAGCTGCTTGCGCCTTGGCTGCCAGATGCCGGCGAGCGCGCGATGATCGTTCGCTGCCTGCTGGATGTTGGCCCTGCGCATCACCGTGGATCGAACTATGTGCTGCTGCGCTTGCTTGGCCTGCTGCTGAAAAAAAATGGGAGTCCGCCGCCTCGATCTGAAAGCCCTGTGAGCGCACCGATTCGGCTGCGCATCCCACCATCGCTGGATACGGCAAGTGAGCCGGCGGCGTATCCGCTGGGTGTGCCGACGGCGGTGCTTGAACGCCTGGCCCCGCGCGGATCACGTGCGTGGGTGGCGATGATCGACTGCCTAAGCGATGGCCCACCGCAGCACTCGCTGGCCAATGCCGCCATGCTGCTGCTGATCGATGCCTTGTTGCGCGCGGGAGAGAGCGCAGCATGAGCAAGCTATCATCCGCGCTTGTGCAGTCCTTTGCCGTCGCCGCGACGGAGCTTGGCTTCTGCTCGGCGGCCTGGCTGTTTGCCGAGCAGGTGGCCGCGGATGGAGGCGATGCGCAGGTACGGGCACTGCGCGACGCGCTGGGGCGCACCTATCCGGTGTTGGATGCTGTGTGCGCTGCGTGGCTCGACGGTGAACGCCAGCCGGCTGTCGAAACGGCAGCCGTGCTCCACGCCCTACTGGGGGCAAAGACGCTTGTGGTGGTTGGCTTCGAGTCGCGCTTTCTGGATGCGCTGCTGCCGCAGCTTGGCGACCGCGAAGTTCATCTGCTGTCCAGCGGCCACGTCGACGATCTGACCTGGGGGCGCATGCTTGCCAACTTTGACCCGGCGGTGCGCAGCATCGATCTGGTGTCGTTTCAGCGGCTGGCCGGCAGCCAGACAGCCCTGTTGTGCATGGTCTATGGCGCGACGGATCACGCCGTGCATGTCCCACCTGCCTGGCTGCGTCTATTCGGCGATGACGTGCGGGCGCAGTTTCGATCGTTTGTCGGCTGGGATGTCCTGCGACGGTCGATGTATGTCTATCCGCGCTGGCTGGTCGAAGTGCCACGGCACGACTTCGCGAGGATCGTATGAGCGCAGCGCAGGCTTCCCTGGCATCGCTGCTGGTCCTGACCCTGATCGCGCAGGCCGCCATTCCCAGCCTGCGCGTGGTGATTGTGATCACTGGGGCCGCGCTGTCGTGTCTGTTGGTGACGCTGCTGGGGCTCGGCACGACGCATCAGCTGATGGCCGAGCTCCCTTGGGACGTGCTCATCCTGCTGGTTGGCTTGGGCCTGCTGTCCGAGATCTTCGCCGCGTCCCGCCTGTTTGGTCTGCTCGCGGTCCGCATCGCGCGACTCAGCCAGGCGCAGCCTCGCCGCTTGCTGATCTACTTTTCCGTCGGGATGTATCTGGTCAGCGGGCTGGTGAACAACCTCACGGCGCTGCTGCTCGTCCTGCCGATCTTGCACATCCTGCTCAAGCTGATGGGCTTTCCACAGCGCTATGTGTCGTGGCTGTTGGGTGTGCTCTTGGTCGCCTGCAACCTGGGCGGCGCAGCCACACCCATCGGCGACTTCCCGGCCATTCTGCTTCTGGGCAGCGGGCGCATGACGTTTGTCGACTACCTGCGGTACGCGGCCCCGCCCACCATCCTTTCGTTGCTGGGACTTCTGGCGCTGGTCATTGGACTTGTGCGACCGCAGCGCAGCGTCGAACGCGACGCGCTGACCTCGCGCCTGTCGGTGGCGATCATGGGGCGCATGTATCGAGGCGTCCGCCTCGACCGTCGACGTTTCATTCCCGCGGCGCTGCTTCTCATGGCCATGCTGCTTTTCTGGACGCTGCTGCCAGCGCAGAGCGGCATCAGCGCCGACCTTGTGTGCTGGCTGGGGGTCGCAGTCGCGCTGCTCATCAACCTGCGCTATGGCGAAGACCTGCTGCGCACGCGCGTCGACATCGAAGCGGTGCTGTTCCTGCTCTCGCTGTTTGTGATGGTGGCGGCCGTGCGGCACAGCGGACTGTTCGCTGCGCTATCGCAGCTCCTCGTGCGCTTGCCCCTGTCACCACAGGGTCAGCTTGCCGTCTTCCTGCTCGCTGCGGGGCTGCTGACTGGCCTGTTTTCGGCGGGGCCCAGCATGGCCGGACTTCTGGAAGTTGCGCACGCGCTGGCCCGTCACCTGCCCCCGCACGTCGTCTACGTCGGGCTGGCGCTCTCGGTCTGCGCCGGTAGCTCGCTGTTTCTGACCGCGGCGACCTCGGGCCCGATGGCGCAGGCGCTGACCGAGCGCGCCAAGCTCTGTGACAGCCACGGTCGCCCGCTGCACTTCGGCTTCATGGAGTTTCTGCCCGTCGGCCTGCTCAGCTTCGCAGTCATTCAG
>CAZKOY010000158.1:0-8547 GCA_964554495.1 uncultured Myxococcales bacterium | reverse complement strand
TCGGGGGCCGAGGCCGAGGTTGATGTCTCGCGCAGTCGGTGTTTCAGGCGCTCACGCTCGCGAAGGCGCGCAGCGTCGAGCAGCATTCGCCCCGCCCAGCGGTAGACGTTGAACTCTGCCACTAAGCTGCGCAGGGCGCGCATGCGGTCGCGCTGTGCAGCCGCGGTCATCGTCAGTGCGGCATGCATCGCTGCGCTCGCTTGACCGATGTCGTACGGATTGACGATCAGCGCTTC
This sequence comes from uncultured Myxococcales bacterium, assembly GCA_964554495.1. Lineage (GTDB taxonomy): Bacteria > Myxococcota_A > Polyangia > Palsa-1104 > JAEUJZ01 > JAEUJZ01. The sequence continues at coordinate 8,311 of CAZKOY010000158.1, read as the reverse complement.
GGTCAGCTCGTGCGCAGCGCCTGCGAACTGGCTTAGCAACAGCACGCCCTGCTCGTCATCCCGCGCCGCGATGAACTCTTTGGCTACCAAGTTCATGCCGTCATGCAGGCTGCTGACGTAGCAAAACTCCGCGGCGCGATAGTAGCGAAACACCGTCGGTGGCTCGTGGTGAGCGCGGGAAAACACAATCGGCTTGTAGCGGTCCGTGCCGAAGCGTCCGTTGATGCGCGCAGCGAGCGCTTCCAGGCTCTCGTTCAGTGCGCGATAGCGCGGGATCACGGTACGGCTTGGTGCCCCAAGCTGAACAAAGACAAAGCGTCCGCGCAGCTCGGGGTGTTGCTCCAGCAGGGCCTCGGCCGCCAGCAGGCGCTCTTCGATTCCTTTGGTGTAGTCGATGCGATCGATGCCCAGGCCGATCAGCGCGTCAGACGAAAGCCCGAGCTCCTTTCGCACTGACTCACGACAGGCTGACACCGATGGCGCTTGTTCTGCCCACGGGTTCGGCCAGGCGATTGAAATTGGGTACGGTCGCACCAGCGTCGTTTGACCTCGGCGCACGACGGCGTTGTGACTGTGATCGATGCGCGATTCCAAGAAGCGATCGACGGCTTCTAAGAAGTTGTTGCAGTGGGCCTGCGTATGAAAGCCGATGATGCTGCTGCCCAAAAGACCGGCCAAGAGCTCGCGATGCCATGGGCAGATGCCGAAGCGCTCGGCACTGGGCCACGGGATGTGCCAGAAGGTGATGATCATCGCCTTGGGCAGACGCTGTCGGATCAGCGCGGGGGCGAGCGCGAAGTGATAGTCCTGCACCAGCACGATCGGATCTTCGGTCTGGGCCTCGGCGCAGACCGCATCGGCAAAGCGCTGGTTCACGTGGCGATACTGCTCGAAGTCATGACCACGAAACTCGGGCCGGGCATGCGCCAGATGGCAGAGCGCCCACAGTCCCTCGTTGGCAAAGCCGTAGTAGTAGCCGCGCTCTTCGTCTTCGCTCAGCCAGACCCGGCGCAGCCAGTAGCGGTCCTCTTCCTGACTGCTGGGCGGTACGCGCAGCCGGCCTTCAGCGTCGGCGGTCTCGCGATCAGCGCTGCCACTGCCATGTGCGATCCAGACGCCAGAGCAGGCGCGCATCACCGGCTCGACCGCGGTCACCAAGCCGCTGGCGGGATGCAGAACTGTGATCTGACCGCTGGCATCGCGAGTGTGGATATAGGGTTCACGATTGGCCAGCAGCAGCACCTGCTCGCCCTGCACATAGCTCCTTAGGACGTCCCGCAGACGTGCGGGGCTCCAGCGGCCCTCCTGACGATCGTGATCGCGCACGCGCGATAGCTCACCCACCAGCGCTCGTACTTCAGAGACGAGGGGCTGGAACTCCTCTTCGCTGACGTCGCTTCGTAGCTGTCGGCGCAGGGTATCGGTCCAGCTTCGCCACAGCCCCCGCGACAAGAGCAGGGTCAAGATCGAAGCCGCGGCCCCCAAGACAAAGAAGGCCACCAGCAGAAACGCGCGCCCGGCCGACTCGCGGCGATCGACAAAGCTGAGATCGTGGATCAGCGCAATCACGGTCGGCTGCTGCGTCGCGTCAGCAAAAGGCAAGAGCGTCAAATGAACGCGTCCGGTATGCAGGCTTATGGCATCACGCAAAGGCAGAGCCGCAGCCTGGCGGATGCGCTCCAGAACCGCTGGACAGTGAAGCTCGGCGGGTAGCTCAGGCGTTGCCACTGCGACCTGCCCATCGCGACTGCACAGCGCGGCCGCCATGATGCGATCATCGCGCGTGATGTCGACCAACAGGTCGGCGATCCGCTGCGCGTCCCGCTGCTGTAGCGCCGTCGACAGTGCGCGCTCCATGCCATGCAGCGCGAGATCGCTGCGAAGCTGCAGATCGCGCTCGAACCAGCGACGCAGCGTGCGCTGCATCAGCTGATCCGCGGTCCCAGTCAGCGCCGCGAGCCCCACGAGCAAGCCCACAAGAAACTTCCAGGTACGCCGCATGCATGGCTTGCACAGCAGCAACCATGCCAGCCGCGCTCTTGCGCGGCCCGTTCGGAGGAAGCGATGCGGCTAGAGAGCCTCGGTCTCATTGGGAACTGCCAGATCTCGGCGCTGGTCGAAAACACAGGCGCCATTGTGTGGTGCTGTATGCCGCGCTTTGACGCAGAGCCGGTGTTCTCGTCCCTGCTCGATGCCGACTCCGGGAATTTTTTCCGGGTCGGTCCCGAGGATGGCAGCGCTGGAACGCAGCGCTATCTCGACAACACCAACGTCCTAGAGACGCGCTTCGACACCGCGAGCGGAAGCTTTCGCGTCTTGGACTTCGCGCCGCGCTTCGTCTTGTACGAGCGCTTCTTTCGCCCGACCAAGCTGTGCCGCATCGTCGAGCCGATCGCAGGCACGCCGCGCATCCGCGTTCAGTGTCAGCCGCGCCTGGGCTGGTCCAAGGAACAGCCCAGCACGTCGCATGGATCGCATCACATTCGCTACCACGGCTATGCCGCCCAGCTTCGCATGACCACCGACATTGCGCTGTCGTATGTGAACGAGCAGCCGTTCGCGCTGACCGAGCGCAAGCACCTGATCTTGAGCTGGGGCGATCCCGTCGAAGAGCCGCTGCCAGCGCTGTGCGAGCGCTTTCTGAGCGCGACCGTTGCCTACTGGCACGGCTGGGTAAAGCACTGCTCGATCCCGCCCTTGTGGCAGAAGGAAGTGATCCGCTCAGCGCTGGCGCTGAAGCTGCACTGCTTTGAAGACACCGGAGCCATCGTTGCGGCAATGACCACGTCGCTGCCCGAGGCCCCGGACAGCGGACGCACCTGGGACTATCGCTACTGCTGGCTGCGCGACGCGTACTACGCCATCAGCGCCTTCCGGCTGCTTGGGCACTTTGAAGAGCGCGAGCAGTTCATTCAGTTCCTGCTCAGCGTCGCGACACAGCATGCCGACCTTGACCTTGCACCGCTGTACGGGATCGACGGTCGCAGTCGACTCGATGAGCGCATCGTGTCCACCTTCCCCGGCTATGAAGGCCACGGCCCTGTACGTGTTGGCAATGCCGCCGCCAGCCATCGTCAGCACGACGTCTTTGGCGAGATGGTCTTGGCGCTCACGCCCATCTTTCTTGATGAGCGCTTCGCGTCCGAGCGATCCGAGGTCACGCTGCGCCTGTTGCTTGGCCTAGCGCGCAAGGCTGCAGCCGTCGTCGGAACCCCCGACGCCGGAATCTGGGAATACCGCGCCGACTGGCGACCCCAGACCTTCTCTAGCCTGATGTGCTGGGCGGCGTGCGACCGCGTTGCCAAGGTCTGCGCCCGTCATGCCGCGCAGCATGAGGCCGAGTTTCGCATCGCCGCCAATCGGATCGGCCAGCAGATCGTCGCGCGTGGCTATCAGCCACAGATTGGCAGCTTCGTCGCCAGCTACGACGGCAGCGATCTCGACGCATCGCTGCTGCAAGCGGTCACACTGCGGCTGCTGCCGTTTAGCGATCCGCGCATCATCAGCACCGTGCGCGCCATCCAGCGCGGCTTGTCTGCGGGAAAGGGCGGCTGGCTGCGTCGCTATGCGGCGGACGATGGGTTTGGGGTACCCAGCAACGCATTTCTGATCTGCACCTTCTGGCTGATCGAGGCACTGGCTCTCTGCGGTGAAGTCGAAGAGGCACAGCAGATCATGAACGGCGCGCTGCGTGCGCTCTCGCCACTTGGCCTGCTGTCAGAAGACATCGATCCACAGACCGGCCGGCTGTGGGGCAACTTCCCGCAAGCCTACTCGCACGTCGGGCTGATCCATGCCGCCTTCGCGGCGTCGCCGCGCTGGGCCGATCTCTTGTGAAAGGGCGCACATGTTGACGAGCATCGATCTGCTTCTCTTTGCCGCGTTCCTCGCCTACTCGATCTGGAGCGGGCTGCGCGCACGCTCTGTCGCTGCACAAAACCTGGAAGAGTATTTTCTCGCGGGTCGCACGCTACCCGGCTGGAAGGCCGGGCTCAGCATGGCGGCCACGCAGTTCGCCGCCGATACGCCGCTTCTGGTCACAGGTCTCATCGCCACCGCCGGCATCTTTTCGCTGTGGCGCTTGTGGATCTATGCCGTCGCCTTCTTGCTCATGGGCCTCCTGCTCGGGCGCGTGTGGCGGCGCGCGGGGGTCCTCACCGATGCCGAGCTTGCGGAGCTTCGCTACGGCGGACGAACCGCTACGGTCTTGCGTGGGCTGAAGGCGGTCTATTTCGGCGTGGTCTTCAACTGCACGGTGATGGCCATGGTGCTGTTTGCCGCGACGCGCATCGCCGAGCCGTTCCTGCTTTGGAATGCCTGGCTGCCCGCGTGGCTGTTCGATCCTGTCGTCACGCTGGTGCGTTGGCTGGGGCTGTCGCTGACCCTACACAGCGACAGTGCAGCCTGGGCCACGCACAGCGCCAACAACCTGATCTCGCTGTTCTCGATTGTCGCGGTAACGACGCTGTATTCAACCACCGGGGGTCTGCGCGCCGTGGTCGATACCGATGTCGTGCAGCTAGCGGTGGCCCTGCTCGGCACTGCGATCTATGCCATCGCAGTGGTGTGGCAAGTGGGCGGACTCGGCGCACTGCGACAGCAGCTTGATTCGCTCTATGGTGCCCCGCGGGCCGCGCAGCTTCTGGCCTTCACCCCCGACGGAGCAGCTGACGCCTCGCTGGCCGTGCTGGGCATGCTCGCCATCCAGTGGTTCGCACAGATGAACAGCGATGGAACCGGCTACCTGGCGCAGCGCACCATGGCCTGCAAGAGCGACCGCGATGCGCGCAGCGCCGCGTTGATCTTCGTCGGCACGCAGGTCCTGCTGCGCTCTCTTCTGTGGCTGCCCATCGGGCTCGGGCTGCTGGTTCTGTTGCCGATGAGCAGTGGGGATGTGACCTCGCTTACCGCGCAGCGCGAAGCCACGTACGTCGAAGGCATCGTCCGATTTCTTCCAAGCGGAGCCCGCGGCCTGCTGCTCACCGGCATGCTGGCGGCGCTGGCCTCGACGCTCGACACGCACCTCAACTGGGGCGCTTCCTACTTCGCAAACGACCTGTACAAGCGCCTGTACTGTCAGCTCTGGCGAAAGCAAACCCCGTCGGAACGCGCCTTGGTCTGGGTCGCTCGCGGCAGCAACCTGCTCATTCTTGCGCTCTCGCTGATCGTGCTGAGTCAGCTCAAGTCGATTCAGTCTGCGTGGTCGGCAAGCCTGCTATTGGGCGCTGGCATGGGCGTGCCTCTGCTGCTCCGTTGGCTGTGGTGGCGCATGAGCGCAGCGTCGGAGCTAGCCGCCATCGCAGCGTCGCTTGTGGCTGCACCGCTCCTGCTCTGGCGCGTGCCCAGCGATCCGCTGCGCATGCTGATCATGACGCTGCTTACCGCGCTTGCTGCGATTGCCGTGGCACTGCGCTGGCCGCCCCAGATTTCGCCCGAGCTGCAAGCGTTCTATCTGCGCGTGCGACCGCCAGGCTTCTGGCGCCCGGTTGCGCGCTCGCTCAGCGAGTCCCCACATACCGCCGCGAAGGATCTCGCGCGCGGAGTCTGGGCGACGGTGCATGGCAGCTTGTGCGTGTTTGCACTGCTGACCCTGCTGGGCAGCCTGCTGGTGCAGGCACCTGCCCCATCATGGCTGCCCTACCGACCGGCGTGGCTGTTCGGCTTGGCGTTGCTCAGTGCAGCTTCCGCGTGGCGTACCTGGCGAGCGATTCAATGCGCATCGCAAGAGCCAGGCATTGCACAGGCCTCTGGATCGTCGACGGAGTGACAGGTTGGTTGTGGCATTTTGCCAACCTGTGACGAAGTGCCCCGCCCGCTCCAATACATTCCCATGCTCCAGCCCAAGACCTTCGCGGCGATGTCTCTCTCCATCGCTCATCGTGCTCTGCGGTCAAGGGCCTCGGTTCCTTCCTGCTCATCGCACACAGCAACGCGGCCTAGCGTTGCGAGGAGGCTCCGTTCCGCTGACCGCGAAGACGGTACACATGCATCAGTCCCTTGCCTTTCACGAAGGTCTCACCGCGATCCTCGAGCACAAATTCCTCATCGAGTAGCTTGGCGGTCGCTTCGGATAGCTGCACCTCACCTGGCGTGCCGTGCGACTCCATGCGGCTTGCCGTATTCACGGTGTCTCCCCACAAGTCATAGAGCTGTCGGCTGCGCCCGATGACACCCGCGAAGAGCGGACCCGAGTGAATGCCGGTCCGTAGCTTGATCGAGTAGCCAGCGAAGGTCTCGCGCTCGACCAGATCGTTCAGGGCAAGCGCAAGCCGAGCGAGGACTTGCGCATGATCGGCGCGTCGCATCGGCACCCCCGCCGCAACCATATAGCAGTCGCCGATGGTCTTGATCTTCTCGGCGCCGTGGCATTCCACCAGGCTGTCGAACTGCTGAAACAGCTCATCCAGAAGGTGAACGAGCCGGTCCGGACCGAGTTCCGTTGATAGTTCGGTAAAGCCGACAATGTCGGCAAACAGGACGCTCGCTTCTTCAAAGTGCTCCGCTTGCAGTGCCCCTTGCTTCAAGCGACGCACGATGTCGTGAGGAAACAGCGCGTGCAAGAGCGCGTACTCGCGCCTGCTCGATCGGTTTAGGGTGCGCGCAAACAACAGGCCCAGGAAATTGACCACCAGCTGAGCCATGATGACCCTGCCGACGGTCCGCACGGTAAAGGCGCCTGACCAGAGATCGAGCGCCGAGCAAGCCACAGCCAAGAAGATGGCGCAGATGAAAGCATGGGTGACACGCAGCGGCAGGTACGCGTACGACGCGATGATCAGCACCGCGACCCAGATCCATCGAGCGAAGGCACTGTCCGTAAGTCCATAGGCGTTGTAGATCGCGTAGATGCCGACGAAGCAGGCATTGAAGTAGAAGACGCCGAAAAACACTGCGCGGCTGAGAGCGACAGGTGACCGCTGGCGGCGCAAGTACAGCCAAAGCCCACCCAGACCAACGGCTGCGAGGATGCGCAGGGCCGCAAGAGAGAAGAAGCCCGTCGGGTTTGGCAAGGTCTCACAGTCGATGACGATGTAGAGAAGGCTCACCGCGCAGCTAACGAGAGCGATGCTCCGCGCGCGACGCGTCCGCTCCTCGGTGCTGGCCGCAAGATAGGACAGCTCCATGTCCTTCGACGCAAACTCGCCGGTGAAGAGAAAGGCCGGGCCTGATTCGACAGCTGGCATCACTTCACAAGCACCCGGCGTCACGGGGATGTCAAGCGCGCGATGACACAAGCAGGGCGGTATGCGTGCCGGGTTCTCAGGTCGAAGCGGTCACCGGGAACGCTTGGGCTACGCGATGTATAGGGTGCGGCTCGGGAACGCAAACGCGCTTCCGGCTCGCGCCACCACATCCATGAACTGCAGCAGCACATCCTGGCGGATGAGTTGAAACTCGGCCCAGTCTGCGGTCTGGAACCAAGCCATGACTTCGATGTTCAGCGAAGACTCGCCGAGCTCTTTGAAGCGCACAACGACCGTCTCGGGCCAGATCTTGGGGTGCTCGCGAAGCACCTGCTCGCAGCCAAGCAGGACGGTTCGCATCTGCTCACCAGTCGTCGCGTATACCAATCCAAGCGTGCATGCCAGCCGAAGACGATCGCGAGCGGCATAGGACTCCAGACGCATCTCGGCCAGCCTGCCGTTTGGCAGCGTGATCAGGGTTCGATCGAGCGTGCGAATCTTCGTCGAGCGCAGGCCGATCGACTCTACGGTGCCGACGAAGTCCTCGACCTTTACGAAGTCGCCTTCGACGAACGGCTGGTCCGCGGCGATCGAAAATGCACCGAACAAGTTCTCGACAGTCTTCTGCGCGGCGAGGGCGATGGCCAAGCCTCCGATGCCCAAGCCGGCGATCAGGCTAGCGACGGGGTAGCCAAGCTCCGACAGAAGCGCGACCAATGCCAGCCCCCACAGAGCAACCGTGGCCACTCGACGCACGACCGGAAGGAAGGACCGAAGGGCTGGGTGAGACCGCAGCCACAACGAGTCAGACACCGCCTGCAACAGCACATCCATGCTGCGACTGAGCGCCCAGAACAGCACGAAGAGCAGGCCGACCCGCCACATGCGATGCACGGTCGAAAGGATCGGGCTGGGCAGCTTCAGCCACAGCAGGACCGCGTGGGTCGGAAGCAACATCCACGCGCAGGACAGCGGGGTACCCAGCCGGCCAACCAGCTCCTCGTCCCATGCACTTTTTGTTCGCGAAGTCAGGTGCAGCAGCAGACGCTGACACAGGCGGCTTAGCAGATAGCTGGCCGACCACAGCGCAAGCAGAGCGGCAGGGACCAGCAGCCAGTGCCAATTCA
>CAZKOY010000157.1:0-12880 GCA_964554495.1 uncultured Myxococcales bacterium | reverse complement strand
CGATGCACGACGCCGTGCTTGTGGCAGGCGGCGAGCGCCGAGGCGATCTGGATGCCGACGTTGACGGACTCTTCTGGTGACAGCTTGCCGCCGCTGGCCTCGATGCGCTGGGCCAGCGTCTCGCCCGGCAGGTATTCCATGACCAGATAGCCCGAGCCGTCCGCGAGGCTGCCGAAGTCGGTGACCTGGACGAGGCCGGCATGGCGAATGATGTTGGCGGCGCGAGCTTCGTTGATGAAGCGGTTGATGGCGTCGGTGCCGCGACTGGCGTCGGGATGCAGCACCTTGATGGCGACCTGGCGGTGGATGGTCTGGTGGACCGCCTCATAGACAGCGCCCATGCCGCCTTCACCGATCAGGCGGGTGACGCGGTAGGGGCCGATCTCGGAAGGCAGTCTGTCCATGCGTATCAGTGTACTCCCTCTGCGACATGAGACGACGGGTCACCACGGCGAACGCTGCGGGGTACGGGATGGCGCAAACGCCGAAGGGCCCAGCGAAGAGACGTGGCCGCGCTAGAACGAAGCCCTCTGCTCGCCCCAAAAAAGGCTTTTCTCACGTTGCTGTAGAGAGAGAGCGAAAGTCGCTCTTTGTCCCGGCGCCCGCATCGTGGATACTCCGGCGAAAGCGGCGGCAAGCGGACCTTTGGGGGGCGAAGAGCCAAGCCCGACGGCGTGTCCTTCTGGTGGCCGCGTGGGAGCAAAGCGAAATGAAAGTGGGAATCGTCAAGGAGATCCGGCCCGGCGAGCGGCGCGTGGCCGTGACTCCCGAGACCGTGGCCAAGCTATCCAAGCTCGGCTTCGAGGTGCTGATCGAAAGCGGAGCCGGCGAGGCCGCGGCATTTTCCGACGGAGAATACGAAAAAGCTGGGGCGCAGATCAGTGCAGATACAAGGTCGGTGTGGGCCGCAAACATCGTGCTGAAAGTGCAGCCGCCCGAGTCACATCCGACGCTCGGCTGTCACGAGGCGGAGCTGCTGCAGCCGGGGGCGACGCTGATCTCGTTTATTTGGCCGCACAAGAACAAGGAGCTTGTCGAGCGCTTGCAGGCTCGCGGCGCCACCGTGCTGGCCATGGACCAGATCCCGCGCATCAGTCGCGCGCAGAAGATGGACGCGCTGTCGTCGATGGCCAACATCGCCGGCTACCGCGCAGTCATCGAGGCCGCGAGCTTCTTTGGTCGCTTCTTTACGGGCCAGATGACGGCGGCTGGCAAGGTGCCTCCGGCGAAGGTGTTGGTCATCGGGGCCGGCGTTGCGGGTCTGTCGGCGATTGGCGCCGCGCGAGGCCTGGGCGCCGTCGTGCGCGCGTTCGATACGCGGCCGGCGGTACGCGAACAAGTGTCCAGCATGGGCGCCGACTTTCTGGAAGTGAAGATCGAGGAAGACGGCAGCGGCGAAGGCGGCTATGCCCGCGAGATGAGCCCGGCGTTTATCGCCGCCGAGATGGCGCTGTTTGAAGCCCAGGCGCGCGACGTCGACATCATCATCACCACGGCGCTGATTCCGGGAAAGCCTGCGCCGCAGCTTCTGACGGAAAAGACCGTCGAGCTGATGCGGCCCGGCAGCGTCATCGTCGATCTAGCAGCCGAAGCGGGGGGCAACTGCGCGCTGACCCAGCCCGGCGCGGTGATCACTCACAAGGGTGTCACCATCATCGGCTATGTCGATATGCCCAGCCGCTTGGCTCCGACGGCGAGCGCGCTATACGGCAACAACTTGGTTCACCTGCTGGCCGACATGGGCGGCGCCAAGTCGTGGCACATCGACGAAGCAGATGAGGTTGTGCGCGGCGCGCTGATCTTGCTCGAAGGCAAGCTGATGTGGCCGCCGCCCAAGCCCGCGACGCCACCGCCGCAAGATGCGAACGCCGTCAAAAAGCCCGCGCCTCGCGCGTCTAGCTCGTCGGTGCCAGCGCTGCCCGCAATCAAAGCCGCGGGGCACGGTGGCAAAGGCGGCAAAGAGTCGGGGCACGGCGCGCAGCGCATCAGCGCCCGCAGCCAGACCATCGCGCTGTCGGTGGTTGGCGTCGTCCTGCTGGGTCTGGGCGCGGTCGCTCCGCCGGCCTTTTTGGCCCACTTCACGGTGTTTGTGCTGTCCTGCTTCGTCGGCTGGCAGGTGGTGTGGAACGTCACGCCCGCCCTGCACACGCCGCTTATGAGCGTTACCAACGCCATCTCGGGCATCATCGTCCTCGGTGGCATGCTCAAGATCGCGCACTCGGACAAGCCGGTGGTGATTGGGCTGGGCGTCGCGGCGGTGCTGCTGGCCGCCATCAACATCGCCGGGGGCTTCCTGGTTACGCAGCGCATGCTGAGGATGTTTCAGAAATGAGCAGTCTGCCTCTATATTCTTCTTGGCTTCTCGCGAGCGCTGCCGCAAATGGCTCACCCTTGGCCAACTTGTCGACGGTGGCGTACCTGTTGGCCGGTGTGTTGTTTGTCCTCAGCCTAGGCGGCTTGTCGGCACAGGACTCGGCGCGACGCGGCAACCTGCTGGGCACCATCGGCATGCTGATCGCCGTCGGCATCACGACAGTGGTGGGAGCCGGTGGCTACGGTCCCTTGGGAGCGGCGCTTCTCGGCGGCGGTCTCATCGGTGCGGTGCTAGCGGCGCGCGTCGCGATGACCAGCATGCCCGAGCTAGTCGCGATCCTGCATAGCTTCGTCGGCTTGGCCGCGGTGCTGGTCGGCATCGCCTCGTACCTGGATCCCGGCGAGCTTTTGTCGCCGGTCGAAGCGCGTATCCACGAAGTCGAGATCTTCGTCGGTGTGTTCATCGGCGCGATCACGTTTACGGGATCGCTTGTCGCGTTTGGCAAGCTGCGCGGAAAGATTCGCAGCAAGCCGCTTCTGCTGCCTGGGCGTCACTACCTGAACTTGGCGATGCTCGCCGTCGCGGTCTTTTTGGGCACGCGCTTCGTCGGAGCCCCCGCGCTGGGCGCACAGAACGAGCTTCTCATCATGACCGCGCTCGCGGGCGCGCTGGGCATTCACTTGGTGATGGCGATTGGTGGCGCCGACATGCCGGTGGTGGTGTCGATGCTCAACAGCTATTCCGGCTGGGCCGCCGCCGCGGCCGGCTTCATGCTGAACAACGACCTGCTGATCATCACGGGCGCTCTCGTCGGAAGCTCGGGGGCGATCTTGAGCTACATCATGTGCCGTGCGATGAACCGCTCGATCGCCAACGTCATCTTCGGTGGCTTCGGAGCCGACGAAGGCGCGGCGCCGGCCAAGCGTGACAAGGACGGCAAAGATGGAAAAGATCAGAAAGTGCAGTCCGTCACTGCCGCTGATACCGCCGATCTGATGCGTGAAGCCAAGTCGGTGATCGTCGTTCCCGGCTATGGCATGGCGGTGGCGCATGCGCAGTACCCGCTTTATGAAGTCGCCCAGATCCTGCGGTCTCGCGGCTGCAGCGTTCGCTTTGCCATTCATCCCGTCGCTGGCCGCTTGCCAGGGCATATGAACGTGCTTCTGGCGGAAGCGAAAGTGCCGTACGACATCGTGCTGGAAATGGACGAGATTAACGCCGACTTTCCCGAGACCGACGTCGTCCTGGTCATCGGCGCCAATGACATCGTCAACCCCGGCGCGCTCGACGATCCGGCGAGCCCGATCTATGGCATGCCGGTCTTGGAAGTGTGGAAGGCCAAGACCTGCGTGGTCATGAAGCGCAGCATGGCGTCGGGCTATGCCGGCGTCGAAAATCCGCTGTTCTTTCATCCCGCAGCCCGCATGCTTTTCGGCGATGCCAAGAAGAACGTCGATGCAATTCTCGACGCTCTGCGCCAAAAGAACTCGCAGCCGCCCGCCGAATAAGACGGTGGCCACGCGCGCTGCGGCCCCAGCCCCAAAACGCCACGTAGTGAGCCGATGAACGCCGAGACCTTCTATCCGATTGGTACCCCCGGCACGCCCTGGGGCGATGCCGAGCGCGCCGCCTGGCGATCGCTGCAGCGACGGCAGCGTAGCTATGCCGATGACGTCGTGACCCGCATCGAGCGCCTGCGCAGCCGCTTTGATGTCGAGACGTATGGCGAGCTGGATTATCCCCCCGACCGCTATCCACTGCTGGCGCTACGCAGCCGACAGCCTCGGAACGAGCGACCGCTGGTGTTGGTGACGGGCGGCGTGCATGGATACGAGACCAGCGGCGTCCATGGCGCGCTGCATTTCCTCGATCAGCATGCTGATTTGTACGCCGGCCGCGCCGACCTTCTGGTGGTGCCCTGCGTCAGCCCGTGGGCCTATGAGCGAGTCCATCGCTGGAACCCGCATACCGTCGATCCCAACCGAGCGTTTCGCGACCCCAGCCCGGCCGCAGAAGCCGCAGCGCTGATGCGACTTCTGGCGCCTGTGCGCGAGCGCGTGCTGGTTCACATTGATCTGCACGAGACCACCGACACCGACGAGACAGAGTTTCGTCCGGCTCTGGCTGCGCGCGACGGTAAGCCGCACGATCCAGATCTCATTCCCGATGGCTTTTATTTGGTCGGCGATTCCGACAACCCGCAGCTTGCGTTTCAGTCGGCGGTGATCGCCGCAGTGGCTCGCGTCACCCACATTGCGCCGCCCGACGAAAAGGGCCAGATCATCGGCGCGCCGATGGTTGCGCCGGGCGTGATCCTGTATCCGATGCGCTCGCTGGGCCTGTGCGCGGGCGTGACGGCAGCGCGCTTCACCACGACCACCGAGGTCTATCCCGATAGCCCGCGGGTGACGCCCGAGCAGTGCAACGTCGCGCAGGCCACAGCGGTCTGCGCCGCCATCGACTTTGCACTCGCCAGCGCGGCGCGCTGAGCGCGAAATCCGTTTCCAACCCGCGCTCGCCCGAGCCACGATCGCAGTCTTGGAAGGAGCCCATGCCCGGATCGAACCTGCTGGCCTTGCTCGACGACATCGCCACGCTGCTTGACGACGTCACCGTGATGACCAAGGTCGCCGCCAAGAAGACGACCGGGGTTCTTGGCGATGATCTGGCCCTGAATGCGCAGCAAGTCACCGGCATCTCTGCCGATCGCGAGCTGCCGGTGGTCTGGGCCGTCGCCAAGGGTTCGCTGGTAAACAAGCTGATCTTGGTGCCCGCCGCCTTGGCCATCAGCGCCGTGGTGCCTTGGCTGGTGACGCCGCTTCTGATGGTGGGCGGGCTGTACCTGTGCTTCGAGGGCTTTGAAAAGATCGCGCACAAGTTCCTGCACAAGCCGGCGGAAGACGAGGCCCACCACAGCGCCTTAGTGCAAGCCGTGACCGATGAGAATGTCGATCTGGTGACGTTCGAACGGGAAAAGATCAAAGGCGCGGTGCGCACGGACTTCATCCTGTCGGCTGAGATCATCGTCATCGCTTTGGGAACGGTGGCGGGCGCTTCGTTTACGACGCGTGTGGTGGCGCTGTCTTTGATTTCGCTGCTGATGACCGTGGGCGTGTATGGCTTGGTCGCCGGCATCGTCAAGCTCGACGATCTGGGCCTGCACCTGAGCCGAAAGCAAGGCGGTGCGCAGTGGCTGGGGCGGCTGATCTTGCGGGCGGCTCCGCTTTTGATGAAGAGCTTGTCCATCGGCGGGACCGTCGCGATGTTTCTGGTCGGTGGCAGCATCCTTTTGCACGGGATTCATCCACTGCACCACGCGCTGCAGGTGATCGCTGCCGCCGCGGCGGCGCTGCCAGTCGTCGGAAGTGCGCTGGGGCCGCTTGTCGGGCTGCTTTCCGACGCGCTGACGGGCATCGCGGCAGGTGGCCTTTCCGTCGCGCTGTTCGTCGCAGGCAAGCGCCTGCTGCGCCGAGGCTAAGAGTCGACTGACCAAAGGACCCAGCAAGACGGCAAGCAACGATCGACTGAGATGATTAAAAAATAGCCGGAATTTATAAGTGAATTATTTCGCCTTATTTTTGATTGATTGATTGATTAATACGATGTGCGTCGGGGTTGGGCAGTGGGCTTGGGCGGCGTGTGATTGTCTGCCAGGTCGAGCCCGCTTGTTGGCCTTCACCGTCGAGCTCGGCTGCGGAAAATCTGCGGCAGTGCGTTCAGCTTTGTCAGGGGGCTGTGCTAGGGTCGCCGCCTCTTGTCATGGCAGATCAACTTTTGAGTGATTTGGCTTCGCTGCGCATTGATCGAACGGGAAGCCGTGGAGCCGCAGATCGCAATGGACGCGCGGCCGGCCACGGTGGGACCCAGCCGACCGGTGGCGAGCCGCGCTATACCGATGCTGGACCGAGTCGTGGACGCGTGTTTCTGCGCTGGCTCGTCGGGCTCTCGCTGGTCTTTGGCCTGGCGGCAGCGGGTTACCTGTTTGTGTACCCAGCGCTGGCCGCGCGCATCTTCAAGGCCCAGGTGGCGCTGACCGAAGTCGCGCTGCTTTCGCCCAGCGGATCCGGCGTGCAAGTCGAGCTTTCAGCGACGGGGTATGTCGTACCCCAGACCGTGTCGAAGGTCGGCGCCAAGATGCAAGGACGCATCGCCGAGGTGCGCGTCCGTCAGGGGCAGCGGGTGCGAGCCGGCGAGGTGCTGCTACGGCTCGACGAAGTTGAAGCCAAGGCCCAGCTTGCCGCGACGCGCGCTCGGGCACTGGCCGCGGTGGCGCGGGTGCAGACGGCGCGAGCCAACTTGGCCGAGGCCGAGGCGCAGGCGAGCCGGGCGCGCGGCCTAGCCGACAAAGACGTCGGGCCGGCGGCGCAGGCCAGCGATCTGGAAGCGCGGGCCAAGTCGCTGGGGGCCCTTCTGAAAGCGGCGGAAGCAGAAGCGCAGGCCGCGCAGGCCGAAGTCGAAACGCAGAAAACGGCGCTTCAGCAGCTGACGGTGTCGGCACCGATGGATGGCACCGTGCTCAGCAAGCCGCCCGAGGTTGGCGAGGTGGTGGGGCCACTTTCTGGGGCGCAGACCAGCGGCGTGACGACCGGGCTCTTGGAGCTTGCCGATCTGTCGCGGTCCTCGCTGGTCGTCGAGACCGACGTACCCGAGGGGCGCTTGGCCAAGGTCAAGATCGGCGGCCCAACCGAGATCGTCTTGGATGCATATCCAAGCCGCAGGCTGCGCGGCAAGACGCTTGAGATCTTGCCGCGCGTCAGTCGCGCCAAGGCCACCGTACCTGTTCGCGTCGAGTTTGCCGACGAGGAAGCCATTGCAGGAGTGCTGCCAGACATGGCAGCGCGCATTCATTTTTTGAGCAAGCCCCTGTCCGATGCGGCGCTGCGCGAGGCGCCAAAAGTGCTTGTGCCGGCGAGTGCGCTCGCCGAGCGCGATGGGCAAAAAGGGGTCTTCGTGTATGACCGCGAGAGCGAGGTGATTCGCTTTACGCAGGTGACTCTGGGGCCGCCGCTTGCGGGGGGGGATTCCGTCGCGGGCGCGGGCAGCTTCGAGCTTCTGTCCGGGCCGGCTCCGGGAAGCAAGCTGGTGCGAATGCCAGATGCCGCGCTGCGCAGCGGTCAGAAAGTCAAAGAGAGCGAGAGGAGCGAGCCATGAATTCCAGCCCACAAGCCAGCCCCAGCCGAAGTGACCGCGGTGCAGCGAGCGACATTGCCGAGCACGCGCGACCCACCACGGCCGAGTCGATCATTTCGCTGCGTGGCGTGCGTAAGACGTACTTCCGTGGCAAAGAGCCGATTCATGTCTTGCAGGATCTCGATCTGGAAGTGCCGGTTGGAGGGTACGAAGCGCTAATGGGTCCGTCGGGATCAGGCAAGTCAACGCTGCTGAACCTGATCGCCGGACTGGATCGTCCAAGCGCTGGTTCGCTGATCGTGGCGGGGGCTGATCTGGGGGCGATGTCCGACAGTCAGCTAGCGCGCTGGCGCGCCAACACCATCGGCTTCATCTTTCAGGCCTACAACCTGATGCCGGTCTTGACCGCCGTCGAAAACGTCGAGCTACCGCTGCTTCTGACCAATCTGTCGGCCAGCGAGCGCAAGCGGCGAGCGCAGACCGCGCTGCGCGTCGTGGGTTTGGAAGACCGCATGCATCACTATCCGCGTCAGCTTTCGGGTGGACAGGAACAGCGCGTGGCCATCGCTCGCGCCATCGTGAACGACCCGCAGGTGCTGGTCGCCGACGAGCCAACCGGAGATCTCGATCGCCAAAGCGCCGACGAGATCCTGACGCTGCTTGAGCGAATGAATCGCGAGCTTCACAAGACCATCATCATGGTCACGCACGATCCGGCAGCGGCCGAGCGTGCGCACATCACACGGCGACTGAACAAAGGACAGCTCATATGAGGCTGTCTTCGCTTTCGGTTCGCAATGTGTGGCGCAACCGCCTGCGGGCGCTCTTGACGGTGCTGGGCATCGCGGTGGCGATTGTCGCGTTCGTGCTCTTGCGCACGGTGCTGTCGGCGTGGACGGTTGGCGCCGAGGCGTCGGCCAAAGATCGACTGGGCACGCGCAACAAAGTGACCTTCGTCGTGCCGCTGCCCAAGCGCTATATCGAGACGATTCGCCAGGTTCCAGGCGTCGTCGATGCCAGCTATGCAAGCTGGTTCGGCGGCAAGGATCCGCGACATGAAAACGAGTTCTTTGCATCGATGGCCGTCGAGACCAAGACCCTGTTTTCGGTCTTTGATGAGCTGGTCGTGCCGCCCGCCGATCGCGAGCGCTGGCTGAACAATCGCAAGGGCGCCCTCGTCGGCGATGTGCTGGCCAAGAAGCTCGGCTGGAAGATCGGCGACACGGTGACGCTGCAGGGATCGATCTATCCCGGCGACTGGCAGTTTCAGATCGAAGGCATCTATTCCTCGACGCGCAAGGTGGTGGATCGCTCGTCGTTTTTCTTTCACTGGGACTACCTGAACGACTCGCTGCCCGAAGGCAGTCCGCAGCGCGATCGCATCGGCTGGGTGACGACACGAATCCGTGATCCGCTGCAAGCCGGCGCGATCAGCCAAGCCATCGACAAAGCCTTCGACGAACAAGAAATTCAGACACTGACCATGAGCGAGCGGGCGATGAACCTGTCGTTTCTGGGCATGGTCTCGGCGGTGCTGAAAGCCATCGATCTGGTGTCGCTGGTGATCCTGTTCATCATGATGCTGATCCTGGGCAACACGATCGCCATGAGCACGCGCGAGCGCACGCGCGAGTTCGGAGTGATGCGGGCCATCGGCTTCTTGCCGCACCACATTGCGCTGGCCGTCCTGATCGAGGCCATCGTCATCGGCGGGCTGGGCGGTGGTCTGGGGCTTGTGCTTTCCTATCCGCTCGTCGAGCGCGGCATGGGTCGCTTCATCGAAGAGAACATGGGTTCGTTCTTCCCATACTTCCGCATCAGCGAAGGAACAGCGATCGCGGCGCTGGTGTTGGCGCTGCTTCTGGGACTTACCGCAGGTCTTCTGCCGGCGTATCGCGCCGCGCGGCTCAACGTCATCGACTCGCTGCGGCGGGCCGGCTAAGGAGGCGAGGATGATCCCCATCGCATACAACCTGCGCAGCCTGGCTGTGCGACGGACCACGACCTTGGCCAGCGTGCTCGGCATCGGCTTGGTGGTGTTCGTATTGGCGGGCGCGCTGATGCTGTCGGCCGGCATCAAGCAGACGCTGGGCAGAAGCGGCAAGAGCGACATCGCCATCGTCCTGCGCAAGGGCAGCGATGCCGAGATGGCATCGAGCATCGAGTCGCCAACCATGGGCCTGATTCTCTCGGCACCCGGCGTAAAGAAAGACGCAAGCGGCAGCCCGCTGGGCATTGGTGAGCTCTTGATCGTCGCGACGATGGACAAGATCGGTGTCGACGGCGTGTCCAACGTGCAGATCCGCGGCGTGCCCGACCAGGTCGGTCGCTTCCGCAAGGGTCTGCAGATCGTCGATGGTCGCGCTGCTCAGCCGGGAACCGACGAAGTGATCATCGGCCAGCGCCTGCGTGGTCGCTTCAAGGGACTCGATTTGGGACAGTCGTTTGAGCTTCGCAAGAACCGCCCCGCCAAGGTCGTCGGTGTGTTTGCATACGAGGGCTCCTCGCACGAGTCCGAGATCTGGGCAGACATCGATACCGTGCGGCAGGCCTTCGGCCGCAGCGGTCTTTATTCGTCGGTGCGCGTGCAGCTTAGCTCGCCCAGTCAGTTCGACGCGTTCGAGGCGGTCATCGAGGGCGACAAGGCCCTGGGCCTGGATGCGCTGCGCGAGGATCGCTACTACGAAAAACAGTCCGAGGGCACGTCGATCTTCGTCACGGGCCTGGGCGTGGTGATCGCGGTCATCTTTTCGATCGGCGCGATGATCGGCGCGATGATCACGATGTACGCATCGATCGCCAGCCGCAGTCGCGAGATCGGAACGCTGCGTGCGCTGGGCTTTTCGCGGCCCGCCATCATGATCTCGTTCTTGCTAGAGGCGCTGGCACTGGCGCTGTCTGGCGGACTGCTTGGGATCGCGCTTTCGCTGTGCCTGGGGACCGTGCGCTTTTCGATGATGAACTTCGCAAGCTGGTCCGAGATCGTGTTTTCGTTTTCACCAACGCCCGGCATCCTGTTTTCGGCGCTGGTGTTTGCTGGGTTGATGGGCCTGTTTGGCGGCCTGTTCCCGGCGCTGCGCGCCACCCGCATCTCTCCGCTGTCTGCAATGCGCGACTAAGAGCGCGAGGCAAACGTCGCTGCGTGGCCAGTTCGCTGCGTTGTCGGTCCTCGCGGCCCGAAGGCCGTGCGGGTCCGCCGCCTTGCGCTTTGGCCTAGGCGCTGACTTTTCAGCGCGCTGCTTGCCGCTTGTTGCGGAAACGAGCAATGAAGACTGCAATGCGAAAATTGATTGCGAAAAACAATATACTGAAATGCAATAAGCATATGCTGCTTTCGTTTGTGTTGATTTATTGCTTGATTCCGGCAGCCCCCTGCTGGCCGGCTGCGTCTGCCGACCGGCGGGCGAGTAAGAAATAGGTGCGCATCCGGCCCTTGCCTTTGATATCGATCTCGCCGCGCTCGACGAACTCGAAGCGATCTTTCATAAGCTCATAGACCGCGGGTGTGCATTGGATGTGGTCGGGTTCGCCGTGGGATTCCATGCGGCTGGCGGTGTTGACGGTGTCGCCCCACAGATCGAACGCGAACTTCTGGCGACCGATGACGCCGGCCACCGCCGGCCCGCTGTGGATGCCGATGCGAATGCGCAGAGGCTCGGATTCCGGGTCGCTGCCGTGGGCGCCTTCGCTGCGCATCCAACAGAGCAGATCCAGCGCCATGGACAAGAGCGCCTGCAGGTGATCTTCGCGTCGCACGGGCACCCCACTGACCACCATGTAGCAGTCGCCGATGGTCTTGATCTTTTCCAAGCCGTACTGGTCGGTTAGCTCGTCGAAGCGCGAGAACACGGTGTTCAGGCGCGCGACGATCTGTTCGGGCCCGATGCGGCTGGCCAAGCGGGTAAAGCCGACGATGTCGGCGAACAGCACCGAGACCTCGTCGAAGCGCTCGGCGATGGCGTGCTCGCCGGCCTTGAGGCGCTCGGCGATGGCGGCGGGCAGGACGTTGCGCAGCAGGCGCTCGGTCTTTTCTCGTTCGGTTCGCAAAAGGCGCAGGCGATACGCCAGACCCAGCGACAAGAGCGCGATCTGCAGCGCGGTCCCCACTTGGAATAAATTAGAATACAGTAATGGTAAATATAAAATCTTTGCAAGCAACATTCGCGCCATATTAGTGCTGCCGAAGATTGACATAATTAATGTTGATAATAGATACACAAAAGCAGGGCGGTATCCTTTGAAAATCGCGTGTAGGGCGCCACCGACACCACCAATAAGCGATGCCAAGGCGCCACAATATGTAACAAAATGCCCCAGTTGTAAGTGGCCTGTGGCGTAGCAGAGCAGAAATCCCAAGCCGGTGAGCGGGGCTGTCGCCAAAAGCAAGCGATCGAACGGACGCGAGTAGCGCGTCAAGCTGAGGTAGTGCCGGCTGAACTGACAAAAACAGACGACGACAGCGACCAAGATGACACCGCCGCCACCGTACCAATCCCACAGCGTAAACGCGCGGGCCAGGCCGGGCAGATAAAAGCCGACGCCGCTAATCTCAAGAAAATAAACGCCTAAGCTGGCGAGCATACCGCTGTACCACAGCAATGAGACATCGCGTTCAGTGATGTATATGACAATGTTATATAATATCATGATAATGATGATGCCAAGATATAGTCCTTGATAAAGCCATATATCGCGAGCGCGTTGAAGATAGCCGGTGTTGGATTGAAGTGTTATCTCGACATTCCGCAGCGACATAAAACCGCCGGGGTGGGGGTGTTTGACCATGCGCAGGAAGAGCTCTTCGTCCTGGCCTGCGGAGAGCGTCATGGGAAAGCCGGTCTGGGGCTCGGCAAAGGCGCGCTCGGAAAGCGGCACCGCGTGCCCGCTGCGCAGCGTGGTGATGTGGCCGCGTTCGTCGCGACGATACAGCGTCACTTCATGCCAGCGAGCGTACGGAAACGAAAAGAGCAAAAGGACCTGCGCGGTCTTGGGCTGGCCATCGGCCGCACGTGGGCGCAGACGCAGGCGGCCCCAGAACACGCCGGCTCGCTGACGGTGGCTCGGCTGCTGCAGAGGGTGTGGCCCGAAGCGCCCGGCCTGCGCCAAGACCTGCGCATCGCTTAGGCTGAGCGCGCCCGTTCGGTCTTCGTATAGCTCTAGGTCCGGGCTGACATCGAGCGCCGCGTCGGAAGACAAAGGCACCGTGGGGATGCTTGCAGCGGCGACGGCTCGGCCGATCCCAAGTACGCAGGCTGCCAGGACCACGACTAGCTGCAGAGCGCGCCAACAGACGGCAGTCGTGGCATGCCACGTGGCGCGATGGAAACGAGCAGGGCAGGGCATGGGCACCGACGCAGTCTATGGCAGGCCGCCGGACGAAGGTGGCGCAATAGCGCAATCGATCACGCAACGATTGGCTGGCGTTCGGCCGACGAT
>CAZKOY010000156.1:2780-12905 GCA_964554495.1 uncultured Myxococcales bacterium | reverse complement strand
CCTGGCTTGCAGGAAAAGGCACGGGCGAACTCGGGCATGTTGGCGACGACGCCGTTGATGCGATAGATGCCCGGCGAGTGCGGGTTGGTCAGGGCACTCACGCGCTTGTCTTCGTCGCGCTGGTTCTCGCAGGTCCACTGCGCAAAGCCGATGAAGAAGCGCTGCTCGGGCGACAGACCCTCCATCGGCTGCAGGCGCTGGTTGTGCGTCGCTTGCTGCCAGGCTTCCCAGGCCAGGATCAGCCCGCCCAGGTCCGCCACGTCTTCGCCCAGCGTCAGCTTGCTGTTGATCTTGATGTCGTCGACGATGACGTACTGCGCGTACTGGTCGGCGATGCAGCTTGTGCGCTTTTCGAATTCCTTGGCATCGGCGGGCGTCCACCAGTCGCGCAGGTTGCCTTTGGCGTCGAAGTTGCGGCCTTCGTCATCGAAGCCGTGGATGAGCTCGTGCCCAATGGTGCCGCCCGTGTTGCCATAGTTCGGCGCATCGTCGAGCTTCAGATCAAAAAGCGGCGGCAAGAGCACCGCAGCCGGGAAGTTCATGTCGTTCATCGACGCGCTGTAGTAGGCGTTCACCGTCGGTGGTGTCATCGACCATTCGCCGCGATCGATGGGCTTTCCGATCTTGGCAAACTGGCGCTTGGTTTCGAAGATCGCGGCCCGCTCGACGTTGCCGACGAACTCTTCGCGCACGACATCCAGCGTCGAGTAGTCGCGCCACTTGTCGGGATAACCGATCTTGTTGCGCATGCTGGTCAGCTTGGCCTGCGCTTCTTTTTTGGTCGGCTCGCTCATCCAGTCGAGGCGCTTGAGCCGCTCGCCCATCACTTGCTCGATGAGCAGGACCATGTCGAGCGCCTTCTTCTTGATGGCCGGATTGAAGGCTTTTTCGACGAAGACCTGGCCCAGCGCTTCGCCCAGATCGCGATCGACCCAGGCAACACAGCGCTTCCAGCGCGGCTGCTGTTCTTTCACGCCGCGCAGATAGGCGCGGTAAAAATCAAAGTCTGCCTTTACGAACGCCGTCGACAAATACTGGGCGCGGGCCCGCACCAGGTGCCAGCGCAGGTACGTCTGCCAGGTTGAAAGCGCCTCTTTCTTCAGAAGCTCGGACAGCGTCTTGAAGAACGCCGGCTCGGTGACGTTGGCCTCAACCAGACTCGGCGCACCGACGGCAGACAGATAGTCCGCCCAGCGGAAGCTCGGCGTCAGGGTCTGAAGCTCGGCCAGCTTGAGCTTGTGATAGATCTTGTACGGGTCGCGGCGCTCGACACGCGTCAGCGAGGCCTTGGCCAGCGTCGTCTCGATGCGCAGCACCGTCTTGGCGTCGCTCTGCGCTTGCGCGGTTGGCTCGCCGGCCAAGCCCAGCATCGTCGCGATGTGCTGCTGATAGCGCGCCCGCGTCTCGACGGATTTCTTGTCCTCTTTGGTGTAGTAGTCGCGGTCCGGCAGTCCCAAGCCCGCCGCGCTGGCCCACGCGATCACCTGTTCCGAGTTGCCCGGATCTTGATCGGCGCCAAAGCCAAACATCGCCGGGCTGTAGCCAAACGGAACGCGCGCGTGGACGGTTCCAAGATAGCGGGCCAGATCCTCGTTGCTGCGCAGGGCGGCGATCGCTGACAGGTCGGCTTGCAGCACCGCGGCACCGCGCTTTTCGACACCGACTTCGTCCATGCAGGCCGCGAAATAGTCGCCGATTTTTTGCTGCACCGCGCTGCGCCCCGGACGAAGCTGGCTGGCATCGCTCAAGAGGCCCCACAGGAACTGCTGGTTCTCGTCGAACAGCTTGCCGTACACAGTCCAGCGCGCTTGGTCTGCCGGGACGGGATTCAGCTTCATCCAGCCGCCGCAGGAATAGCGATAAAAGTCCGTGCAGGGATCCGCGCTGCGATCCAGGAAGCGAACATCCAAGCTCGGCGTATAGGGCAACGCCGACAGAGGACGCTTCCCAGACGCGACGGGCGGCGCAGCAACGGGTGGATCCGATCCGGCAAGCGCCGAAGCGCCGTCTAGACCCAGGACCGCGAACAGCGAGAACAGCAAGCGACCACTCGACGGACGAGCTCGCTTACACCATGTGAGAGCGGGACGTGTGTTCATCCGCGACATATATCAAATTCACTCGCAGATCCTGCTGTGACATGCGCGCTCGCTGATTAGAATGATGCGATCCATGGCCCGCATCACCATCGAGCCGCTTTCTGTACAGATCGAGTGCAGCGAAAGCGAGACCGTCTTTGCCGCTGCCCGCCGTCAGAATGTGCCGATTCCCACGGCCTGCGTTGGACGAGGCACCTGCGGCCTCTGCCGGGTCAAGATCCTCGCGGGCGAGAGCGCGCTGCCGCCTGTCAGCGACACGGAAAAGCGGCACCTGGGCAACACCTATTTTCTGACCAAGCTGCGCCTGGCCTGTCAGATCCAGCCGACGGCAGATCTGACGCTGCAGATCCCCGATGCGCCGCGCGGAGCCAAGCTGCTGCCGACGCCCCTTACCAAGCTGGGCGGCAAGCGATGAGCGGCTCCTTGGCGCGACAGTGGTCACGCCGCCCGAACATAGCGGCCGCGCTGCTTGCGGGGTCGCTGCTGTTCGTGTCGCCGCGCCAAGAGCCAGCGTCCCACCGCCCCGCAGCGCCCACGCTTTCAGTGCGAAGCGCGAGCGCTGCGTCAGCGGAAGAAGTCGTACGTCGCGACTACGCCATCTCGGGCTTCAAGACTCCGCCGCGCTGGGAGCTTCGGCCCCGCGATCGCGGCAGCTATCCGCAGCTTTTGGCCTGGGCCGAGCGCGTGCAAGGCGGCGAGCGTGCGGTGATGACCTTGGTCGGCCAGCGCGTGCCGGTCGGGACCACGCTGCAGACGTTTGCCGAGCAGACCGCTGCGCTGCGCAAGCAGGGACGCGTCAGCAGCTTGCGGGTGATGGCTCAACGCGCCGCGCAGTGGCCGGGTGGCCAGCGACTGCAAGTCGATGCCCAGCTTGTCGTGCAAGAAGGCCAGCGGCCGCAGGTCCTGCGGCAGTACCTGTTTCTCAACCCGCCATTTGGTTACGTGCTGACGGTGGTGACGCCTGTCGAGCAGGCCGTGGCCCGCTTCCGCGACTTGGAAGACACCGCCGCCGATCTGGTGCCGCTGCCACCCGAGCCCGACAAGAGCGACCGCCCCGCGCCGTAAAACACAAGGTGTTGCTGTCCTGGCCAAGGCAGGCCGTCGCTGCAATCAAGTCGGCTGCCAACGATATGCAGCAACATATCTAAATGTAATAAAATCTTATTTGTTTTTAACATTGATTCATTGACAAATAAAAACAACTCCTAGCCGATGAGCGCGACGGTCATCGCGGGTCGCTGCGCTCGTGGCCTCGCTCGCCCCGATAAACGAGAGCCATTGCAGCAGCTTGCGCAGGGCATGGAACCTACATCGCTCCACCGTGTCCAATGGGCCATGCGTTTTGATTTCTCGACGAGTACGCGGCGGATACCGAGGCTGTGCTCCATCGCTCTA
Source organism: uncultured Myxococcales bacterium (assembly GCA_964554495.1). Lineage (GTDB taxonomy): Bacteria > Myxococcota_A > Polyangia > Palsa-1104 > JAEUJZ01 > JAEUJZ01. The sequence continues at coordinate 9,411 of CAZKOY010000156.1, read as the reverse complement.
TTGCCCGCGGTCTGGGTCATCGCCTGTGGTCCGCCCCGCCCGACACCATCGCCGGATCCCGCGACGGCTCCGCCTTCCCAGCTTGCTCCGCCACCTCTTGAACGCGCGCGGCTGCTGGCTGCCTTCGATTCGCAGCCGACGGATCAAGCGACGTCGTCCACCGCCCGCACACTGCCCATGCCGCCGCTGAAAATCGTCGAATGGGGTCCACGCGGGCGGGCGACCACGACTCGCTCGCTGTTCCTGCGCTTTGCAGAGCCGCTGGTCGGTCTCGATCAGTCGGCCGACAGCGAACACCCGCCCGGCAGCGCGCCGCAGCCAGCCATCGAGATCTCGCCCCCCTTGCCCGGCAAGGGCTATTTTCAGACGCCCGAGCGCTGGGTCTTTGACTTCGACGACGCGCCCAAGCCCGCGACGCGGTATTCGGTGCGCCTGCGCCCGCCCCTTGTCGCCGCAAGCGGTGCCCGCTGGGATGGAGTAGCGGGACCGCGTGAGGCTCGCGACCTGCAGTGGGACTTCGAAAGCGAGCGACCGCGCGTCGATGGAGTGCGCTCGACCGAGGAAGGCCAGCGACGATCGCGCACCGCGCCCCTGCTGATCGAGTTCACGCAGCGGGTTGCGGCGGCGCAGGTAGCGCCGTTCTTCCAGGCACACGATCTGGCGACGGGCAAGGCCGGCCCGGCGCTTCCGCTGCGCATCGTGCAGGCCACCCGCGACGATCTAAAACGATACGCGGGCCACGACACAGCCGACCCCAGCGAGCCATCGCGCTGGGTCAAGCTGCAGCCGCAGGGCCTATGGCCCGTCGGCGCCAAGATCCGCGTGCAGCTTCGCCCCGGCTGGTTGGGCGAAGAAGGCCCGCTGCCTGCCGATACCCCGTGGGAGACCGAGTTTCGCGTCATTCCCGCGCTCAAGCTCTTGCGCACACCCTGCAGCGCCACCGCCCCGTGCGGCCAGGAACCCATCGTCCTGCACTTCAGTACGGATATTCCATATGACGAGGCGAACAAGGTCCGCATCACACCCAAGCCCGACTGGCTGACGGTTACCACCGAGTCCGGCTGGGCTTCTTCAGAGGACGAAGAGGCAAGCCAAGCCGACGCCAACAGCGGCCCACGCATCGAGATCCACGGCGCCTTTCTGCCCGACCAGCGCTATCGCGTGCAGATCGGCGGCGACTTGCGAGACGAATACCAGCAGTCGCTGGGCAAGCCGATCGACTTCACCGCCGTCTTCGTGCGGCGGCCGTTTCTGGAGCTAAGCGCCGACCACGGCATTCTGCGCGAAGGGGTGCCCCAGACCGTCGGTGTGGCATCGCGCTTCGTGCAGTCGATCGAGGTCCGCGCGCAGATCCTGGATGACAACGCGGCGATGCGTCTTCTGCAGGATGAAACAGCCACATCGGCGGCGCACAGCGGACACGAAGAAGACAAAAGCGCGCATCAGCTTCCCGCGCCGGATCCGCAGTTTGTGCGTCGCTTCCAGCTCACACCCAAGGGGCCCACCGACTGGTCCTCGCTGGCCCTCGACCTCGCCGAGCTAAGCGGGCGTTCCTCGGGTGCCCTGCTGATCGAGGTACTTCCGACGGCGCTGGTCGCCTCGGCCGCCCACCTGCGCCCTCCCCCACCGGTCCGCGGCCTGCTTCGCTTGACCGATCTTGGGCCGCAGCTCACCGGATCGCGACCGCGCTCGCTCTTGCGCGTCCACCGCCTGTCTGACGGAACGCCCGTCGCAGGTGCCGAGATCACCCGACGCGAGGGCCAAAAACCAGGCGTCGTTCTGGGCCGCACCGATGCCCATGGCGTGCTGAGCGTGCCGACGTCCGATGACGCCAACTGGGCACACGTGCCGTCGCTGTTTGTCATCACGGCGCCGAAAAAGGCAGCGGGGACATCCAGCCCGCTAGCGCCCGATCGCGCGTACCTGGCCGTGCAGCATCGAGGACGCGAGAGCGATGGTCAGCCGGCCGACGCGCGATCGACGCTGCGACGTGGCGAACAGGTGCTGGGGCAGATCGTCACCGAGCGCGACGCCTATCGGCCTGGCGAAGTCGTGCGCTGTGTTGGCTGGTCAGCGATCGAGTCGCCCTATGTGCAAAGCAGTCTGCGCCGCGTGCCGGCGGAACAGACCGTCACGTTGACGCTGCAGGACAATCAGCAACGCACCGTCGAGACTCGCGAGATCAAGACCACGCCCGAGGGCAAGTTCTTTGCAGAGCTGCCGCTTCCCGAGAACGCCAAGCTTGGTCACTACAGCCTGCGGGCCGATCTGCTTGGCCACGCGATGCACGCACGCGTCAAGGTGGAAGACTATCGAACACCCGAATACGCAGTTTCAGCAGCGCCCGATCGTGGCGAGGTGGTACATCCTGATCGCCCGCAGATTCGCGTCGCTGCCACGTACTTTTTTGGCGGTGATGTCGCGCTGGTGCGCGGCTCGGCGGCACAGGCCTGCGCCCCCACGCAGTTTCGCCCGCCGCGACTTGAAGCCGATTGGCGAACCGGCACATCCGAGGTCGATGCGGACAGCTCTAGCGGCCTTTTCGATCTGCTGACGCCGCGCACCGGCTCGGCGCAAAAGCCACGCGGGCGCCTGCAGTTCACCGCGCCAGCCACTGCGCCGCACGTGACGCCCCGACGCTGCACGGTCAGTGTGTCGGTTGCCGATGCCTCCAACCAAGCGATCGGTGCCGAGGCGCGTTACCTCAGTCATCCGGCGCGCTATTACTTGGCCCTGCGGCCTTCCGCGACGTGGCTGCAAGCGGGGGACACGCTTTCGTATGCCGTGCGGGCGGTGCAAGCCGATGGCACGCGCGTGGCGGCGAACGGGGTCAAGGTCGTGGTCGAACGGATCTATAGCGAGCCGCTCTATCGCACCGTCGATCAAAAGCGAATTTTCGATCGCTATGAAGAACACAGCGAGAGCGCTCCCGGCTGCACCCTGACGTTGAGCGCCGCTGGCCCGGATGCAGGCTGCCGCATCCCCGACCTGCGCGAAGGACGCTATGTCCTGCGCGTGTTCGGTGGGCCCGACGCCAGCTTGGCCCGCATGCGCACCGAGGTTCACGTCCGACCGCGCGACCGCCAGCCCGTCTATGTCCCGCCGCCCCCGCCGCCGCGTCTGGATCTGTGGCTGGCCCGCGATCGGGCTCTGCCCGGTGAAGAGATCGTCGGCCGCATCAGCGCGCCGTGGCCAGCCCGCGGGGTCGTGATTCTGTCTCGCCACGGAGTGCGTGAGCACATCCCCTTCGACATCCCGCAGGAACAGGGCGGAAGCGTCCCGCTGAACCTACGCATCGACGACACCTGGATCCCGGCGGTGCAGATAGACGTCCGTGCCGTGCGCCCGGCCCAGCCTGGCAAGCACACACGACCAAGCATCGAAACCACGAGCAAGCAGGTGCAAATCGACCCTGCGCAGCGACGACTATACGTGCAGGTCGATGCCCCAAGCGAGAGCCTGCCCGGTCAGAAGATCCCCATCCGCGTGCGCATTCGCGATCACGCAGAGCAGCCAACCACCGCGCGCGTCGCGGTCTGGGCCGTCGATGAAGCCGTCCTATCGCTGACGAACTACGAAGTGCCGGATCTGCTGCCGAAGTTCATCCCCGGTCGCGACGCCCGGATCGCCGATCAAGACGAGTTCTCGGCGATCCTTTTTCCCTATGTCGCCACCAACGATCCGTGGCTGACGCCGATGCTGAGCTCGCGCAGTGGATTTGGGCGCGGCATGTGCAGTTTAAGCGGCTCGTCGCGCGGCTTCGGGGGTCTTGGCGTCAGTCCATCGGCCCGTCAGCGCTTTGAGACGACACCGCTGTTCCTGGGTGACGTCGCCGTGGATGAAAGCGGCGAAGCCGTGCTGCACGCGCAGCTTCCCGACAACTTGACGACATTCCGCATCACTGCCGTGGCGTCGGCCCGCTTGGTCGATGGGCAGAGCCCCGGCCGCTTTGGCAAGGGCGATACGCGCCTGCGCGTCAGTCAGCCGTTTCTGGTACGCGCTGCCTTGCCGCGGCTGCTGCACGTCGGAGATCAGGCCGAGCTTGCCGCGCTGATCAACAACCTGGCCGGTCCATCGGGTCAGGCAAATGTCTCGCTGAGCATCCACCAAGATGACGCGCACCCAGTGCTGCAGATACAGGGCCCACACACCCGGCAGCGATCGCTCATGGCAGGAGACATAGCGAGGCTGCCGTTCACCGTCACAGCCCTGCGCGCTGGCCAGGTTGAGCTGACATTGCAAGCCACCCTGCGCGCTGCAACAGGCGCCTCGCCCGCGCTGCTTTCTGACAGCGTGCGACTGCCCCTTTCTGTCGCTGCGGTGCCGCGCGTGCGCGAGCGCATGGCGATCTATGGAACGCTGGACGACGATCAGCCGGTCGCCCTGCCGCTGCGCCAGCCGGTCGCTTCGCGCAGCGATGAAGGTGGCCTGCGCATCACCACCAGCCCGTCGCTGTTGCGCGATCTCGACAGCGCCGCCCAGAGCCTGATCGAGTATCCGCACGGCTGCCTTGAACAGACGTCCAGCCGGCTGATCCCGCTTGTCGCACTGGCTGATATCCAGCGCTTCCTGCCGCGCAGTGGATCGCAAAACGATGCGCAGACGCTGGCCCGTTTCGTGCGCACCGGGGTCGATCGCATCGCCGCGATGCAGACAGAAAGTGGTGGCTTCGCATACTGGCCGGGCGGCCGCACGCCGCACGTGTACGCATCCGCCTATGCGACGTGGGTGCTGCATTTGCTACGGCAGTCGCAGGCCGGCGCCGCCGCCGATCTGGCCCCGCGGCTCGATGCGCTGATCGGACGTTCGAGCGAGTATCTGCTCAACACGCTGTCGCCAAAAAACGCCGAAGACGGAGGCGTCGCACCCGCGCTGCAGGGACAGCTTGATCTGGTGCGCAGCATGCTGGCGATGCAGGTCTTGGCGGATCTTGGTCGCGCGCCGCCCGCTGTCTTTGATGTGCTGTTTGCTCGACGTTCCGAGGTACCGGTGTTCGCGCAAGCGCTTCTCACGATGGCGCTGCAACGCGCCCAGCCGACCGATCCGCGCGTGCAGACCCTCTCGCAAGAGCTCTTGGGCACCATCGGTGAGCTGCCGGCGACCGCACACGTAAACGAAGTGACGGCTGCGCGCATGGACGCCTTGTTCTATTCAAGCGCTCGCAGCGATGCCATGGTGCTGTCCGCGCTCTTGCGCACGCGCCGCGATCATCCGCTGCTTCCCAAGCTGGTGCGCGGGCTGGTGTCCCGTCGCAGCAATGGAGCTTGGCGCAATACGCAAGAGAACGCCTACGCCATCTTGGCCTTGGCTGAATATGGCCGCGCGTTTGAGGCCACCGAGCCGGCGCTCCTGCTACGCGCCTGGGCGGGAACGCAAGCCGTCGTGGGATCTCCGGTTCGCTTCACGGATCGCGCGGCGGCTCCCGTCGATCTGCACGTCCCGATGCCGATCCTGGTGTCGGCTTCGCGTGAAGCGCAGGGCGCTCTGTTGCTGCAGCGAGAAGGCAGCGGTCGTCTGTACTATCGCATCGAGCTCAGCTACACGCCGTCGGTGCCGCTCGTCTCGCTGCCGGCGCGAACGCAGGGCCTGCGGATCCTGCGCAGCCTGCGCACGCGCACCACGGATCGCGCCACATCGCTGTCGTTGGGCGAGCCGGCGGTCATCGATCTGACGTTTGAGAACCGCGTCGCGCTGCACTACGTCGCCATCGATGTCCCGCTGCCCGCGGGCTTGGAAGTGCTGCAGCGCGATCTCGGCTTCGGCCAAGCCAGCCTGATGCTATCGGGCCCGCGCAGTTCGTTCGTTGCCCATGAAGAGCTGCGCGCCGATCGCATCGCGGTCTTCGCCGATCATCTGCCGCCCGGAACGCATCGCCATACGATCTATGTTCGTCCGACGACACCGGGGCGATACATCCTGCCCAGCGCGCAGGCCGAAGCCATGTACGAACCGGAAGTCTATGGCCGCTCGACCGTTTCCGAGATCGACGTGCGCGAGTAGCGCGTCGCCTTTTACGGGCAGTGCTCTGTCTGGATCAGCGCCTGCGCGCCGCGCGCCACTTCCACCGCCGGCTTGCTGGCCAATAGCTTGCTGGCCGTCTGACATGCTTCTTTGCTGTGTCCCAGACGAGACAGAAGCTGCGCCAAGGCTAGCTCGCTCTGCGCGATGTCATCGGGCGATGTGGCGACGTGGCGCGCTGCGTACAGGTGGCCCAAAGCGCGCAGTCGATTGTCTTGCGCTTCGTACGCAAGGCTCAGCAAGCGCTGCAGCTCGGCAGAGTTGCTCTGCTGTCGCTGCTGTCGCAGGATGCGCAGCGCTTCGTCGACCTGCATCGGCTGCAGCGGCCGCTGCTGCAGCAGCGCGCGAGCGCGAACCAGTGGTTCATCCGAGCGCAGCGGATCCGGTCGATTCGCAAGCCGTCGCTGCAGATCGCCGCGCAGCGCCAGGCCCAGTCCACCGAGCAGCACCACCGCGAGCAGCACGGCCCACCAGGGAAAGCGACGCGGCACAGCCAGATCCGCTTCGACATCGACGAGAGAACGAGACGAGCCAGGCTGCTCAGAGCGCGCCAGCTCGGAGCGAGGAGGCAGAGAGCGCGGCGGCTCAGAGCGCGGCGGCTCAGAGCGCGGCG
>CAZKOY010000156.1:0-2680 GCA_964554495.1 uncultured Myxococcales bacterium | reverse complement strand
GAGCGAGGAGGCAGAGAGCGCGGCGGCTCAGAGCGCGGCGGCTCAGAGCGCGGCGACTCAGAGCGCGGCGACTGGCTAAGGGCTAATCCCTCGCTCGCGTCGTCTGCCTGTGGTTCTTCCGTATCCAGGGCAGTTTGCGCCGCCTCCGTCGCTGAAGGCGCGCTGCGCTTGGGTGTGCGGGCGCTCGCCGGGACAGCCGCAGCAAACGCGGCAGACAGCGACGTCGGCCCCGAGTGCGTTCCCGATCCTGCCGCAGCGCTCTCGCTTTTGGCTGCTGCAGCGGCCGAGATCGCATCCCGACTTGGTCCGCGCGGCGCCGGCAGACGAGGCACCGTGCGAGCAACGCCCCCTGGGACGGGCGCGACGGCGGGCGCACTGCTAGGCGAAGAGCTAGCCGCGGGATCGCCGCTGCGCGCGATCGAGATCTCACCGCTGCGCAAATTTTCGTCGGGAAATGCAGAAAGAAGCTGATCCAAGGCCTCGGCAATTTGCTCGGCGCTCTCGGGTCGATCCTCGGGGTCCTTGGCCAGGCAGCGCAGAACCAGCGACTCTAGATCGGCCGGCACACTCAGGCTGGCCGCATGGCTGCGCAGCGGCGGCGGTGGCTCGTTCACCGTCTTGGCGATCAGCGCCAGAAACGTCGACGCGGTAAACGGCAGCGCGCCCGACAGCATCTGATACAGGACAACGCCCAGCGCATACAGATCCGTGCGCGGATCCAGCGGTCGGCCTTCGGCCTGCTCGGGTGACATGTACTCGGGCGTACCGAACACCACCCCGGTGCGCGTCAGCGACTGCACCGCGACGTCAGGCTCGCCGTCGGCATCCCCGCGTGCGGTGTGCGAGATCAGCTTGGCCAGACCAAAGTCGAGAACCTTGACCAACTGACGGCTCTTGCCACGACGCACCAGCACAATGTTTTCCGGCTTGAGGTCGCGGTGAATCACACCCTGTTCGTGCGCGTGCGACAGGCCCAGCGCGACATCGCGGGCGATGCCGGCTGCCCGGCGCCACGGCAGCGGCCCCCGACGGACTACCTCGGCTAGGTTTTCTCCGTCGAGAAGCTCCATGATCAAGAACAGCAGCCCGTCGTCTGTCTGGCCAAAATCGCTGACGCGGATGATGTGTTCGTGGTCCAAGCGCGAGGCCGATCGCGCCTCGCGATGAAAGCGCGCCACCGCTTCGGTGTCGCTGGCAAGCTCTTGCCGCAGCACTTTCACCGCCACCGGCTTGTCCATCAGGATGTGGTGCGCGCGATAGACGGCGCCCATGCCGCCGCGCCCGATGATCTCGATCAGGCGGTAACGCCCCGATAGCACGCGGCCAGCGAGCGGGTCTTCGGGCAGCGAAGCGCGCAGAGGCGTTCCATCGCGTGGACAGAACTGTTCGCCGCCACTGAAGCTCGACTTGCAGGTCGGGCAGATGTGGACCGTGCCTAGAATCGCATCCCTCGCTTGGCGCGGAACATGAACCAGTCATACGCCAAGTACGCCGTGGGCACGAGGGCGATGACCCCCACCGCAGGCGCAACCAAGACCGCGGCCAGTCCCGAGGCTGCCAAAGCTGCACCGGCCATCGCGCCCTTCTTCCGGGCGGTCTCTTCGTCACGCTCACGCAGGGTCGTCATCGCCAGATCTCCTTGATGGGTTGCAATCGCCCAGTGCGCTGCGTCCGTACGCGGCCTCAATCGGCTGGCTGCGTTGGACCGCCAGGTCCACGCCCCAAGCTGCTGTGCGGCGGAATCTCGCGGTCTGGGCGAACAGTATCCCCACCGTAAAGGGTTGCGACGGGGGTGTCAATCTTGGCCTGAGCGACGGAGGAAGCGAGCCAAACCGCGCGGTGTCTGGGAAGCGCTGCAAGCGTCCGCCGCTTCGATTAGACTGCGCCTGCGCAGACTGCACGCGCACGTGGCATCCATGGACCAGGCGACTCTTTTTTCCTGTCTTCTCATCTTTTCGGCGCGCGTCTGCGACGTCTCACTGGGGACACTGCGGGTGCTGATGGTGACGCAGGGACGCCGTACGCTGGCGGCCTGCCTGGGTTTCGTCGAGGTCTTGATCTGGGTGGCTGCGGTGTCACGCGTCATCAGCAGCCTCGGTCGCCCCGAGTTCGCCATTGCCTATGCCGCGGGGTTTGCCTGCGGCAACTTCCTGGGCCTGACGCTAGAGCGCTGGTTTGCGATCGGGCGCCAGGTCGTGCGGGTATTTTCCCGTCGCGGTCAAGCCTTGGCAGAGCACCTGCGTGGCCTCGGATTTCTGGTGACGCTCTTTGAAGGTGTCGGCCGCGATGGCCCAGTTCACCTGCTGCTGCTTGAGACCGAGCGGCGCGGCGTCCCGCGCTTGATCACTGCAGCCCGCGAGCTAGACCCGCTCTGTTACTACGTCGTCGACGACATTCGCGCTGCATCTTCGGCGACGCAGCAGGCGCACAGCCGCTGGTCGCTGCGCAATCGCAAGTAAGCCTGCTGCCGGCACAGGCGACGATGAGCATTGCAGAACAAGCGCTCTCGGATTATGAACCCGAAGCGCCGCTGCGTGGCCTGGGCGCGACTATCTATGCGGACCGACACCCGACGTACAAACAGCCGCCTTTACCCCGCTTCATCGTGAATTGACTCGTCTGCCACCACGAGTCTGCGGAGCTTCGCTTGCAGCCTATACGCTTTCGTTATCGCCCCAAC
>CAZKOY010000155.1:0-12925 GCA_964554495.1 uncultured Myxococcales bacterium | reverse complement strand
CGCGACGAACGAAAGACCCGTCGAGAAACCTGCTCACATTTTCCCGGAAGCTCGCCGTGGTTCGGTGACGCAAGGAAACCGGCAGGCGCGCTGCAACAAGGACTCGATGAAAGGGGCCCGCCTCGGCTCGTGGAATCGTGACCTCAGCGGATGTTGCGCCTGCTTTGTTCGTGCATCGGCGCCGCTCTCCAGCGCATGAAAAAGGAATCAAGAAGTAACGACAACAGACTCCGAAGTCAGACGTGTCGCAGAGGGCCTGTCAGATCTCCGGTTTCTGCCCACATTCCGCGACCAATTTCATCTGACAAGAACAGATCGTACGGACCGATCATTTTTTTTGCAGATCCGGTTGCCGACGTATTTTCTGGCCTACACAATATATACAGGGTGGGCGATCGGCTGCGACGAGAAGCCTCACATTGTCATCGCAGTGCGTCCGGTCTTTCCCATGTGGTTTTGTGCCATGGTCAAGCCACGTACACGCTGTGCATATGCACCCATATGCTCACATGTCTCGGTTGTATGAATTCTGCTTTGTGAAGACAAAGGAGTCTCCGATGAAAAAGAAGGTTTCGCGAGTCCTGTCATCCTTGTCTTTGGGATTCGCGCTGGCCACAGCAGGGTGCCCATCTTCGGACACAACAGACACAGCATCGACTGCCAGCGATGCGCTGTCGCAGGCGCTGCGACGCTATGAAGAACACGACGACTGTGACGGAAAAAAGCTGCGCGTGGCTTGGCTCGGCACCGTGCCACAGAACGCCTTTGATGGTGCAGAGCTCACGGGGGCGCAGGCCTCTGCAGCGCGCATGCATGCCACTGTGCAGCCCTTCTACAGCAACTTCGATCCGACTCTTCAGCTTCAACAGTGCAACCAGGCCGTGCAATCGGGAGCCTTTGACGCCGTGGTTGTCATTCCCATGGACTCAACGGGAATCATCCCCTGTGTAACGAACGCCCAGGCTCGCAATGTGCCCGTGGTGGCCACCCAAATCGCCATCGGTTCCGATCCAGCCAGCGTGGAACCACAGGTTCCGGGACAGGCTGGCGCGGTGCTTACCCCCGTCGCCAAGTTCGGATCAGAGCTGGCCAAGCTGGCGGTGAATCTGTGCGGCACGGCGTCGTGCAATATCGTCTACTTGGCGGGCTCGCTGGGCATCACCATTGATGCAAGAGCTCTGCAAGAGCTGAACAGCGCGATCGCGACTCACCCCAACATGCACCTGGTCGCACAGCGCGAAGTGTTTTGGGATGGAGGTCTAGCGCAGGCCGCGATGCAGGACATCCTGAACCAGACGCGCGACATTCAGGTCGTGCTGAGCTCAGGCGATCAAATGACGCAGGGCGCCGAACAGGCGATCAACGCCGCCAACCTGCCCGTGCGTCCAAAGCTGGTGGGTGCCGGTGTTGGTGGCTACGCGGTCGAGGCGATTCGCGCCGGCCGCTGGGCTGGATCCTTCGTCGTTCTACCGTACGACGAGGGCTGGCTGGGAACCAGGATCGCCATCCGAGCGGCGCGTGGTCTGCCGGTCAAAGATCCTGGAATCGATCCGGTGGCAGAAAAAGGACTGCCAGCCTTCATGACCACCGACAACCTGAGTCTGTTTAAGAAGTTCACGCCGCAGTGGCCGGGGTAACAACGCCCGCCTAACTGCAGCGCGAAGCCCGCTTCCTGTATCGCCGAGGCACGAGGCCGCGGCACGTCACGAACCTAGACAAATGTGACGCTGCCGCCAGCGCCGCGTGGTCCGCGACAGGGAGACTCTTTTTTCAAAAAAACAAGGGATACGTGCATGCGCCCTGCACCAAAGGGACACGTGCGCCTTGCCCCTTAAATAGGGATTATCCCAAAAAAGGAACCATATGCTGACTCATGAGCAAGTTGAGAACTACCGTCGGGAGGGATTCCTTTTTCTTCCAAGCTGCTATTCCGCAGACGAGGTCCGGCTGATTAACGACAGGATTGCCACCGCTCAGCAGATGCCAGACGAACAGGTCGTGCGTGAAAAAAACGCGAAGACCGTGCGTTCACTGTACGGCCTGCACGCGACCGATCAGCTATTCGATACTCTGTCGCGTCACGTCAAGCTGGCGCAGTCCGCGCAGGAGCTCTTGGATGGGCCTGTGTATGTCTATCAAAGCAAGCTGAACTTCAAGGCGGCGTTTGATGGGGACGTCTGGGACTGGCACCAGGACTATATCTATTGGCGACGAGAAGACGGCATGCCGTCTTCACACGTCCTCACCGCAGCGCTTTTCTTAGATGACATCACAGAGTTCAACGGTCCGCTGACCGTTGTGCCACGCTCGCACCAAAAAGGAGTCCTGGGCTGTGACGTCAATGACGGAAGACCAGAGGGCTACGAGCAGCAGCCCGCGTGGATTGGCAACCTGACCGCGCACCTGCGCTACACCGTCGAGCGCACGATTGTGTCAGAGATGGCTCAAGCACATGGACTTGTCGCCCCCAAGGGGCCCGCCGGCAGCGTGCTGTTTTTCGATGGCAACCTGCTACACGCGTCGCAAGCCAACATCTCGCCATTTCCGCGCCGAGTCCTTTTGTACACCTACAACCGGGTCGACAACGCACCAGCGCAGGAGGCTCTGCATCGGCCGGGGTTCCTGGCCAGCCGCGATACGAGTCCTCTCAGTATTTCGGTCGCCGATCTGCGCTAGCGAAAAAGCGCAGGTGCGGTGTCTGCGCCGCAAGGCCCCGCCACCTTCTGGGGTCTGCGCGGCCAGCGCGTGCGCCTGCTGGGAACCGCCGGGATTCACGTGAAGTCGACTTCGCCGCCCGCGGACACTGGTTCCTCGGGCGGAAGGAGCCGCTGGAAACGAAGGGTCTAAGCACACTTCGTCAAGTCACAGGTCGTTCTGGGAGCGAAGGAGCATCCATGACTTCTGGACCACGCAACGAGGCAGAGCGGCTGCAGTTTTTCCTGACCGCATGGCAAGCGACACCACCAGCGCTTGAGCTACCCATCGATATGCGCAAGCCGGCTTCGCAGCCAGCGGCCAGCACCATGGCAACGTCGGCCATCGATCCACGACTGTGGCAGCGTGTGGTGTCCGCAAGCAGTGCGTTGGCCATCGACCCAGCGCTGTGTGTGCTTGGCGCCCTGCATGTCGTGCTGCACCGATACTCCGGGCAAGAGTCGCTGTGGACCGGCTGGCAGCTGCTGGATGCTGCCGATTCCGATTCCGTATTGGTGGTGCGCAGCGATCTGCCGCTTCTCCCGCAGGCAGGTGAGCCGCTGCTATTTCGCTCCCTCCTGATTCGGCTGCGCGATCAGCTTGCCCTGCACGCCACATATGCACCGATTCCTTGGGTTTCACTGGGTCAAAATTTTGGAGGAATCGCGGATGCACGTAGCTTGATTTCCGTCGTGTTTCAGATGTTCAGAGAGCATGAAACACAAATTACTACGTATCACAATCAGGATATCCCCTTGGCGTGTGTTTCCCCGCCAGCCTGGCCGGCGCTGTACGTCAGGTTGCAGCATGGAAGCAACGACACGGACTCGCGCATCACGCTGCTCGACGCGACCGGCACTCGGCACATCGCCACCTTGCATCAGATGCTTGGCCACGTGCTTGAAGTCCTGCGCGCCGCAGTGACCGACATGGATCGCGCTGCTGCTTCGCTCGCCATGCTGACCGAAGCAGAGCAAGCGCAGCTTGGCGCATGGAATGACACGGCGTACCCCTTTCCCGAACAGCTGTGCGTGCATCACTTGTTCGAAGCGCAGGCCGCACGTACACCCGATGCAACGGCCCTGGTCTGCGGCGATGCGCGGCTGACCTATGCCCAGCTCGATGCACGCGCGAACCACTTGGCCGCTGCGCTGCGCCCGCTGGGCGCTGGGCCCGATGTCTTGATCGGTCTGTTTCTAGAACGCTCGATCGAGATGGCGGTCGCTGTGCTGGCTGTACTGAAGGCCGGCAGCGCATATGTGCCGCTTGACCCTGCCTATCCACGCGAACGACTGGCGTTCTTGTGCGCTGACACGCAAGCCCCCATCGTGCTGACGCAGCGTCACCTGCAGACGCAGCTTCCAGCCACCAGCGCTCGCGTCCTGTGCATCGATGGCGAGCCCACTGGTCCTGGGCTGCCGACATCGGACATATCACCTGCAGCGACGGAACAAACCCGATCCGCAGTCCAGGCGCACCACCTTGCGTATGTCATCTATACGTCGGGCTCGACGGGACAGCCTAAAGGAATCTGTCTTTCGCACCGCGCGCTGGTGAACCTGCTCTGCTGGCACGAACGCACGCTGCTTTCCGCCGCGCGCACACTGCAGTTTGCATCGCTCAGCTTCGACGCCAGCTTTCACGAGATGTTCGCAGCCTGGCACACGGGCGGATCGGTCTATCTGATCAGCGAATCGCTGCGCCGCGATGTACATGCACTGTCGCGATTCATCGAGCGTGAAGAGATCGAAAAAGCGATCCTGCCCGTGGTGGTCCTGCAGCAGCTCGCTGAGCACCATCGGGACGATGCAAGCGGCCTGCGCAGCCTGCGCGAGCTGACCACAACCGGCGAACAGCTACACATCACGCCGGCCATCGTGCAGCTCTTCGAGCGCTTGCCCGCGTGCTCTCTGCACAACCACTATGGGCCATCCGAAACGCACGTCGTCACTGCACTGCAGCTGCCACGCGATCCCAGCACGTGGCCATCGCATCCGAGCATCGGCAAGGCCATCGACAACTGCACCACGCACATCGTCGATCGCTATGGCCAGCAGGCCCCCGTTGGCGTCGTGGGTGAACTGTATCTGGGAGGCGTCTGTTTGGCGCACGGATACCTGCGGCGTCCAGCCTTGACGGCCGAGCGATTCCTGGCTGGCCTGCCGCAGGCTGGACTGCACGAGCGCCTCTATCGCACGGGAGATCTGGCTCGCCGCCGCGCCGATGGATCCATCGACTTTTTGGGGCGCATCGATCACCAGATCAAGCTGCGCGGCTACCGCATCGAGCCCGGTGAGATCGAGGCGCAGCTATCGGCACATCGCGACATCGCTTCTGCCGCGGTCATCCTGCGTGAAGATGTCCCTGGTGATCGGCGCCTCGTGGCCTATGTCGTTCCACAACCCGATGCAGTGCCGAGCCGCGCTGAACTGCGTACGTACCTGCATGCACGACTGCCCGCGTTCATGGTTCCGGCCAACATCCTTGTTGTGCCGCGCCTGCCACTCAACGCGAATGGCAAGATCGATCGTCACGCGCTTCCCACGCCAGAGCGCCAGCGTCCCAACCTAGATGCCGAGTACATCGCGCCGTCCGGTGGGTTGGAGATCAAGCTGGCGGAGATCTTTTCCGATGCGCTGCACATCGACGGAATCGGGGCGAACGACAGCCTGCTGGCGCTGGGGGGAGACTCGCTGACTGCGATGCGCGTCCTGGCCCGAACGCGACAGCAGCTGAATGTCGCGCTGCCGTTTGACAAGCTCATGGTCGCGCCCACCGTTGCCGCTGTAGCGCGCGTGATCGAATCGCTGCAAGCGCCGAGCACGGACGCCAGTACGCCGCATGTCAACGATGCCGACTTCGCGGTGTTGCCCTCTTCTGCTCGCCGCAGTGCGCCGCTCTCGTTCGCGCAGGAACGCATGTGGTTTCTGCACAAACTGCATCCCGAAAGCCCTCTGCAGACCTGTTTCTATGCCTTTCGCCTGCGTGGATCACTGAACGAGGAAGCTCTCTCGTACAGCATCCAGCGGCTTGTCACACGTCACGAGATCCTGCGCACCACCTTTCCCGAAAAAGGCGGCGAGCCGCGACCGCTCGTCCTGCCTGATCTGGCTGTTCCTATCGAACACACGGACCTGCGGAATGTGTCACCGACCGACTGCGAGACCGCGCTGCGCAAGTGGCTGCAGGATCAAGCGGCTCGCCCCTTCAATCTGTCCCACGGTCCCCTGCAGCGACTCGGAATCATCGCCCTGGCTGCCGATGAACACGTGCTGTGGTGGAGCCTGCACCACATCATCACGGACGGCCGATCCATGGAGGTGCTGTTCCGCGAACTGAGCGAGATCTACAACGCCCACGTGGCCATGGCTGCGAAACAAGACGTGCCACCCGCGCCAGCGCTTCAGTACCTGGACTATTCGGCATGGGAACGCCGGAATCAGACAGAGGAGGCACTGAGCCAGCACGTGCGCTTCTGGCGCGACAAGCTGGCTGGCGTGCCCCATCAGATCGCTCTGCCTGGTGATCATCCGCGACCCAGCGTGCAAAGCCACCGCGGTTTCTTGCTGCGCGAAAGCTGGTCAGCAGCATTTCTTACGTCGCTGCGTGCGCTCGCTTCTGCGCATGGGGCCACACTCAGCATGGTGGTGCTGGGCGGCCTATCGGCGGTCATCCATCGCTATACCGGCGCCGAGAAGTTCATCCTGGGCGTTCCCAGCCTGGGCCGCGACCGCATCGAAGTCGAAGACATGGTCGGCTTCTTTGTGAACATCTTGCCGGTGCGCATCGATGTCGATGCTGGCCTGCCCTTCTCGGGGCTGCTTGATCGCATTCGTGGCGAGATGCTCGAAGCGTTCACCCATGACGCGCTGCCCTTCGACCGGCTCGTGCATGAGCTACATATCGAGCGCAGTCAAAGTCACAGCCCACTGATCCAGATCGCCTTGGCACCACAGCCGCCCGATCAGGACGCGCTTTCGCTGCACAGCCTAACGGCCCAGCCGGTGGAGCTGGATAGCCACAGCGCTCGCTTTGATCTCACCATCTTCCTGCGCGAGACCGCCACTGGATGTGACCTGACCTTTGAGGCGAACAGCGACCTGTTTGAGCGGTCCAGCATTGAGCGACTGGCGACCCATCTGCATCACATCCTTGCCACTGCGGCTGTGCATCACGACGTGACCGTGGGACGCTGCGCGATGTTGTCCGCCGCTGAGAAACAGCAGCTTGCGCTTCTGGGTCAGCGCGGCCTGCGCACCACAGAACAGCGCTCGTTCCACACGCTATTTGGCGAGCAGGCGGCGCTTCGTCCAGGCGCCTTGGCGCTGGTCGAAACGGGTGGGCGACAGCGTCAGTGGACGTACCGTGATCTAGACACACAAAGCAATCAGCTGGCACAGCACCTGCGGGGGTTGGGGGTTGGCCCCGAAGCGCTGGTCGGTCTGCTGGTCGATCGTGGCATCGAGTCCGTGCTGGCGATGCTTGCGACCTGGAAGGCGGGGGGCGCGTATCTGCCTCTCGATCCCGAGTATCCGACCGAGCGGTTAGCGTTCATGCTGAACGATGCCAGACCGGTCGTGCTGCTCACGCAGAGTCAGCTCGTGTCCCGCGTGGCGGCGACCAAGCAGATCGTCGTTTGCATCGACCGTGACTGGCCGCAGATTGCCGAGTGCAGTCAAGCGCCGCCGTCCGACGTGACGCGCCCGCACGACCTAGCCTACGTCATCTATACGTCGGGCTCGACAGGGCAGCCCAAGGGTGTTGCGGTCGAATCGCACAATCTGACGCACCTGTGCGTGTCCCAGGGGGCAGCGTTTGGCTTGCTGCCGGGCAGCCGAGTGTTGCAGTTCGCGTCACTCTGCTTTGATGCATCGGTATCCGAGATCACGACGACGCTAGCGGCAGGAGGCACGCTTTTCCTGCTGCCACCTGGCCCGCCCCTTTTGGGGGTTGAGCTGGGCGATGTTCTGCGCACGCACCGCATCGAAGTGGTGACACTGCCGCCTTCGGTCTTGCCGCAGTTGCCGACGACGTCGTGTCAGGCGCTGCACACGCTGATCGTTGCGGGCGAAGCCTGCGGTGCTGACTTGGTCGATCGCTGGGCGGTGGGTCGACGCATGATCAACGCGTACGGCCCGACAGAGACAACCGTCTGCGCCACGCTGGGGGACTGCCATCCCGGCACAGGGGCACCCAGCATTGGCGCGGCCCTTCCCGGTGTCACGCTGCGCGTCCTCGATGGCGACGGAAACCTTGTGCCGCTTGGCGTGCCGGGCGAGCTATACATCGGCGGTGCTGGCGTATCGCGTGGCTATCTGAATCGCCCTTCGCTGACATCGGATCGATTTGTTGCGGATCGCGATCAGATCTCGGATCAGCCGGATGCGCGGCTGTATCGAACCGGCGATCTAGTTCGCATGCGCTCGGATGGTCAGCTCGACTTTCTGGGGCGCTTGGATCAGCAGATCAAAGTCAGCGGCTACCGCATCGAACCAGGCGAGGTCGAGGCGATCCTGCGCGAGCATCCCCGCGTCGCCCAAGCCGCCGTTGACGTCCTTGTTGACCCCAGCGGTGACAAGCGGCTGGCTGCGTACATTGTCCCGCGTTCTGACTTTTCGCAGGTGGCTGGCCAGGCATCTGACAAAGCGCCTGGCCACTCGATCGAGCTGTGGCCTTCTGTCGCGGAATACTTTGTCTATGACGATCTGATCTATTTCGCGCTGAGCAGTGACACGCGTCGCAATGACGTCTATCGCCGCAGCATGGCGCGCTGCCTTCGCGGTCGTACCGTGCTTGAAATCGGTACCGGTGCCGAAGCCGTCCTTGCGCGCATGTGTATCGAAGAGGGCGCACGCAAGGTCTACGCCGTCGAGATCTTGGAGGCGTCTGCGAATAAAGCGCGATCGCGGATCGCCGAGCTCGGCCTATCCGACCGCATCGAAGTGATCCTAGGCGACGCGACACAGGTCACTCTGCCAGAGCCTGTGGATGCGTGCGTGTCCGAGATCGTGGGGGCCATTGGTGGGTCAGAAGCCGCAGCGTTCATCATGAACCAGGTCCATCGACTGCTTGCGCCCGGAGCGCGCATCCTGCCAGAGCGCAGCGTCACGCGAATCGCCGCGGTCGAGCTGCCGGAAGCCTTCCTGGAAGCGCCATCGTTTGCCGCAACCGCTGCGCACTACGTCGACAAGATCTTCGCGCAGGTCGGCCGCGCATTCGATCTGCGGCTGTGCCTGCGCGGTGTCACGCCGAATCATCTGCTGACAGATAGCGGCGTGTTTGAAGATCTCGACTTTCGTCAGCCCATCGTCCTGGAAACGACGCACGACACCACGCTGCATGTCACGCGGGACGGTCTCATCAGCGGATTCCTGGTGTGGCTCAACCTGTACACGGCCGATGAAGACTGCATCGATATCCTGGCTCAGCCACACAGCTGGCTGCCGGTGTTCTTGCCAATCTTTGATACCGCTCAGCACGTTCGCGCGGGTGCGCAGATCGACCTGCGCATCGAACGCAGCCTATGCTCTAACGCGCGCAACCCTGACTATCTATTGCACGGGCTGTTACGGCACCCGGACGGACGCAGCCAGTCTTTCCGCTACAAGACAGAGCACTTCGGTCAGCAGCATCGCCACAACCCGTTCTATCAGCGCTTGTTTGCCGCAAGCTGCACGCCAGATCAGACGACATCCGCCGTGCCGACACCCACCGCGGCAGCAACACCAACGGCCGGCCCGCTTGCCGAAAAGAGCAGAGTGTTTGACGACAGCGAAGCGCTGGTCGCTGCCTTGCGCAGCCTGCTTCTTTCGCGCTTGCCGCGCTACATGGTGCCATCGACATTTGTGCAGCTATCTGCGTTGCCGCTCTCGCATACAGGCAAGGTCGATCGACGCGCGCTGGCCATCGTGTACGCAGCGCAGCATCAGCAAGCTGCGCGGGCCGCAAGCGAGATCGCCGCGAGCTCACTGTTCAACGACACTCTGGCTGTTCCACACTCACAGACCGAGGCACGACTGCACCGCATCTTCAGTGAGCTTCTGGGTCACCGTCGATTCGGTCTGGAGGACAGTTTCTTTGACGTGGGTGGATACTCACTGCTGGCGGCCCGGCTGATGCTGCGCGTTCAGGATGAGCTAGCGGTCGACATCCCGCTGCGTGCGCTATATGAGACGCCAAGCGTACGCGCGCTAGCCCAGCGGCTAGAGCAGCGCCGACAAGACGTGTTCCAGGCCGAGCTGTGTTTTGACCCGACGCTGGATCTGGACCGCGAGGCACAGCTTGCCCAGGAGATCGCACCGCCCGATCCGGGCCAAGCGAGCGTGGTTGATCCAAGCCGGCCGCGAGCGATCTTTCTTACCGGCGCAACCGGCTTTGTCGGAGCGTTTCTGCTCGCCGAGCTCTTGGCAAAGACATCGCAGGACGTGCAGGTGTTCTGTCTGGTGCGAGCGCGTGACCTTGCCGATGCCGCATCACGACTGCGCGATGCGCTGCGTCGATACGGGATCTGGCATGCCGAGTACCAAGCACGCGTCCAGCCCGTGCTTGGTGATCTGGCAGCGCCGGCCTTGGGCTTGTCGGCGGCCGAGTTTGCCAAGCTGGCCGATGCTGTCGACGTGCTTTATCACTGCGGGGCTCGTGTCGATCACGTGCGCAGCTATGCCAGCCTACGCGCCGCGAACGTCGGGGGCACGCATGAAGTGCTGCGTTTGGCATGCCTGCGCAGAAGCAAGCCTGTGCATTTCATCTCGACGCTGTCGGTGCTGTATCCGCCACACTATGCGGCGGCCAACTGCGCCACCGAAGCTGCACCCGCGGGCCCCTTGGCGCTGCTGCCGAATGGCTACATGCAAAGCAAGTGCGTGGCCGAGCATCTCGTGACACTGGCGCAAGCGCGCGGAGTCGACGCAACGATCTATCGCTTGGGTGCGGTGGTCGGCCACTCTCAATCGGGGGCGTGCAACCTGAGCGACTTCTTCTACTCGGCGCTGCGCTCCGTCGTTCAGTTGGGTGCAGCCGACGATCTGAACTCCGATCAGACCTTGGTGCCTGTCGATCATGCGGTGCGCGCGGTGGTCGCCATTTCACTGCTGCCGGCGCGTCAAGCCCGCACGTTCCACATCACGCCAGCCAAGCCATACATGTGGTTCGATCTGCTCGCCGACTTGCAGGCGCGGGGCTACGCCATCCGCACTCGGTCGTACGCCGAGTGCATGCACATCTTGTCGCAGGCCGTACGCAGTGGAATGCAGATCCCGATGGCGGCCTTCATGCCGTTCCTATTGCAGCGGACCGTCGGTGACGCCGGACGTTATGTGCTGTGCGACTACTACGCCGCGATTGCCTACGACAGTCGCAACACGATCGATGCGCTTTCGCAGGCCGGCGCCGAGTCGCTGCCCGATCCGCATACATATGCGCTCGCCTGCCTGCAGCACCTCGAGACCGAGCGACTGTTGTCGAGCGCGATCTTGCCACCGAGCGGCGCGACACCTGCGCGGCCCGATCGGATCGTCGAGGCGTAGCGGGTAGATACCCAGCCAAGATCTGCTGCGAAGAGCCCGCGCGGACGTACTGCGCGGGCATGAAGTGCGCGATAATGATCCGTTTCCATCGCGCTCTGAATCGCAGCTGAGGGTTCGTCCATGCACCAACTGCCCAACTACACGATCAAGGCGGTCCTCCACGAAGGGTCCTCGACAGCCATCTTACGAGGCACAAACAAAACGACCGGTGCATCCGTCGTGATCAAAGTTCCACGCGGTGAATACCCAACACCGATGGAGATCGCGACGTTCCGCCAGGAATGCCTGCTGCTGCGCGGCCTGAACTTGCCCGGTGTTGTAAAGACGTATGGCATCGAAAAGTACGGCAACGGACTGGCGCTGATCTTGGAAGACCTGCAGGGCCTGTCTTTGGCTGCGTTAAGCAGCAGCCGTCGCCTGGATCTGAAAACGCAGCTTCAGATCGCTGTCCGTACCGTCGAGATCCTGGGGGGAATTCACGACAGCGGGATCATCCACCGCGATGTGAAACCCCACAACCTGATCGTCGATCTCAGCGGACCAGAGCCCTCTGTTCACTTCATCGACTTTGGCTCGGCCTGCCACATGGATCAGCAGGGGCATGTCTCTTCGCTGCTGTCCTCGCCGGAAGCCTCGCTGGCCTACATCTCGCCTGAGCTAACCGGCCGTATGAGCCGCAGCGTCGACAATCGATCCGACTATTACTCGTTGGGCGTGATGCTCTACGAGCTGTTCACCGGAACGCTGCCGTTTTCGTCGACGGATCCGCTGGATCTCGTGCATAGCCACATCGCGCGCTCCGCGCTGCCCCCGCATCAGCTGGTGCCCGCAGTTCCAGAACAGGTGTCGCGCATCATCCTCAAGCTGATGGCCAAGGCACCGGAAGATCGCTATCAAAGCGCCCACGGCATCCGCGCCGATCTGCAGCGCTGCTTGGCCGAGTGGTGCGAGGCCGGGCGCATCGAAGCCTTCCAACTGGCCCAGCGCGATCACAGCACAGACCTGCGGCTGCAGCACACGCTGGTCGGCCGCAGTGCTGAGCTGTCGGCGCTGCACGCCGCGTTTGAACGCAGTCGATCCGGACGCAATGAGCTGGTGCTGCTGGTCGGCCCGGCCGGCATCGGCAAGTCTACTCTGGGCAACGATCTGGCGAGCTGGGTGGGTGCCCAAGGCGGTCTGTTCTGCTCGGGGCGCGTCGAGCAGAGCCACCGCGCACAGCCCTACGCTTCACTGCTTCAAGCCCTGCGCGAGGTCTGCCAGCAGCTGCTCACCGAACCAAGCGAGCGGCTGGATCAGTGGCGCAAAGTGCTGCAGGAAGCGGTCGGTCAAAATGGTCGCCTGCTGTGTGATCTACTGCCGGAACTAGAGCTCATCCTAGGAGCACAGCCCGAGCTGGCGCAGGTCGGTCTTGGCGAGTCACAGAACCGCTTCCATCTCGTGCTGCAGGGCTTCATGCGAGCGCTGTCAGGGCCCGAGCATCCGCTGGTGTTGTTCTTCGATGACTTGCAGTGGGTGGACAACGCAACGCTCAGCATGCTGAGCGTGGTGCTCGCCGATAGCACGCGTACGCATACGCTGGTTATCGCAGCCTACCGAGACGGTGAAGCGGCCAGCGCACACCCGCTTGAGCACATCGTGTCCGAGCTTAGCCAGGGCACGGTGGGCTTCACGCAACTGGTGCTGGGGCCGCTGTCGCAGGCCGATGT
>CAZKOY010000154.1:0-12943 GCA_964554495.1 uncultured Myxococcales bacterium | reverse complement strand
ACGATGGTCCCACCCGCTCCGACGGCCCAGACGTTGTTGGCAGCCATTCCCCAGATTCCGTACAGAAGCTTGCCCGTTGGAGAGGGCTGCGTCTGCCAGGATGTGCCATTCCAACGCAGGATCGCACCGCCCACCCCAACGGCCCAGATGTTGTTGGCATCCAAGCCCCATACAGCCGTGAGATCGTTGGGCCAGGGAGAGGCCTGAGGCTGCCAGGAGGCCCCATTCCAGCGCACGATTGTGCCAAAATTTCCGATGGCCCAGACGTTGTTGACATCAGCGCCCCATACGCCTGCGAGATAATTTTTTGTCGAGGAAGCCTGCAGTTGCCAGGAGATCCCGTTCCAACGCGCGATCGTCCCGCCTGCACCCACGGCCCACGCGTTGTTGTTATCGACCCCCCAGACACCCTTTAGCAGACTCGCAATCGAGGAGGCCTGCAGTTGCCAGGAGATCCCGTTCCAACGCGCGATCGTCCCGCCTGCACCCACGGCCCACGCGTTGTTGTTATCGACCCCCCAGATACCCCTTAGCAGGCTCGTCACCGAGGAGTTCTGCGACTGCCAGGAAGCCCCATTCCAACGCAAGATCGTCCCCAAATTCCCGACGGCCCGGATGTTGTTGGCACCGGCTCCCCACACGCCATAGAGAGTATTGGTCGTCGGGGTGGTTTGCCGCTGCCAGGAGGTCCCATCCCAACGCAAGATCGTCCCGCTTTCCCCGACGACCCAGACGTTGTTGGCATCCACTCCCCATACGCCAAAGAGATCAAGCATCGTCGGGGAGGTCTGTCGCTGCCAAGAGGTCCCATCCCAACGCGCGATTGTCCCGAAACTACCGACGGCCCAGACGTTGTTGGCATCCGCCCCCCATACGCCACGGAGAATACTCGTCATCGGGATGGTCTGCCGCTGCCAGGAGGTCCCATTCCATCGCAGAACAGTTCCGCTGTCCCCGATGACCCAGACGTTGCTGGCGTCCGTCCCCCATACGCCACGGAGAGTACTCGTCATCTGGATGGTCTGCCGCTGCCAGAAGGTCCCATTCCATTGCAGGACAGTCCCGCCGTCCCCGACGGCCCAGACGTTGTTGGCATCGACGCCCCATACGCCATAGAGATCAATCGTTGTCGGTGATGACTGCAGTTGCCAGGAACTGCCATTCCAACGCAGGATCGCCCCACCCACCCCAACAGCCCAGATGTTGTTGGCATCCACACCCCATATGTTTTGGAACATATTCGCCGTGGGGGATAGCTGCGGTCGCCAAGAGGCGCCATCCCAGCGCACGATGGTCCCGCCGTCTCCGACAGCCCAGACCTGGTTGGCTGTGGCCCCCCAAACGCCATAAAGAGCCGCTGCTGCAGGCGAGGACTCTAGCTGCCAGGTGGTTCCACTCCTTCGCAGGATCCTCCCGTCGGTCCCCACGGCCCAGACGTTGTTGGCATCCGTCCCCCAGACGCCATATAGCGCCGTCGTTCGGGGAGACGACTGCAACTGCCAGGATGTCCCATCCCACTGCACAATTGTGCCGTCGGCCCCAACCGCAAAGACCTGTGACGTTCCCAGACCCCAGACTCCATACAGGCCGTGATCGGTGCCGCTTGCCTGTTGTGTCCAGGTGTTGCCATCCGAACGCAGGATGGTGCCAGCGCTGCCGACGGCCCAGATCTGCGTGGACGCCGCCGCCCAGACACCGTACAGATTCTGGGCCGTGCCACTGCTCTGCGCTCGCCAGGATGTCCCGTCCCAGCGAAGCATCGTTCCCTGTTCCCCCACCGCCCAGACCTGGCTTGCGTTGTTGCCGAACACTCCGTTTAGCGTCTTGTTGGTCCCACTGGTCTGCGCGTTCCACTGCGTTCCATTCCAAAACAGAATGGTGCCCTGCGCCCCGACGGCCCAGACATGGGTGGCATCCGTACCCCAAATAGCGTTCAGTCGCCCGGTTTGGCCAAAGAAAACCCTTGCCCACTCTGTGCCGTTCCAGCGCAGGATGCGGCCAGAAGTACCGACGGCCCATGCCTGGTTCATGGCAGTTCCCCAGATGGCAAACAGGACATCTGGCTGGGCGGGATTGTCTTCCAGACAAAAACCATCTGAACTGCAGCCAGGCGGAGCCTCGCGCACCGGCTGCGTAGGAGGCTCAAGGTCCTGCGAGGCCGCGTCGGGTAGGGCGTCGCGTGTGATGTAGACCGTCGCAGCCAGATGGCTCGCATCGGGCCAGCTTAGGTCGGTGGCTCCGCGACCGATTTCCGCATTCAGTTCGTCATAGATGCGGACGACGACCTGCCGCACGTCGCTGGATCGAGTCGTCGGAGGAGGTGTCAGTCGAAGGTTTGTCGGCAGTACCGGACTGTGAATTGCGTGCGCCTGACGCGTCGAGGTAGAGCCATCAGAAGCCGCCAGAACCAGCTCAAGCGCCAGCTTGGCTGGGTTCCCCGTTCCCTCGACCCGCAAGTCCACACAACTGCCCTGAACTCCGTCGCAGATGCCGCGCAGACGGCAGGCTCCAAGCAGCAGAA
Source organism: uncultured Myxococcales bacterium (assembly GCA_964554495.1). Lineage (GTDB taxonomy): Bacteria > Myxococcota_A > Polyangia > Palsa-1104 > JAEUJZ01 > JAEUJZ01. The sequence goes on along the minus strand of CAZKOY010000154.1, from coordinate 10,422 downwards.
ACACTGCCAACAAGAACACTGAGGATAGGAGTCCTAGTGCGTGTCTCCTAGTCGAACAGCGTAGTGGTTTGTGGGGCTGCATTCTTGCCTCGCGCCGACTTTGTGGAACGTCGGCTGTTCTTGCCGGTACCAGTCCCAGACGTCGGCAAAGGCGCAAGTACAGCGTGTTGCCGTGGGTTGTGAATGCCGTCCAGGGTGAGCAGGAAATCGGAATATCCCGGAAGACGAAGTCGAAGCTGTTGTGCGGGGGACTGCGGCGACCACTGTGTGACATAGGGAGTGAGCCCAATCTGCACGCCATCGGCGACGCGGACCACGGTGGCCCCCGATGGCTCGCTAGTGATCGAAACGCGCGCTGCGGTCGATGGCGGCGGAGGTGCCAAAGAAGATGGATCCGGCATGCGAGGTTGCTGCGCAACGGCTGCCGGGCCGGGATCCGCTGCTTTCCGGCCTGGTTCCTTTTGTGAAGCCCAAAGACCGATCCCCATCCCAAGGATCCCCGCGGCTGCGACCACAAGCAGGGTCTTGGTCCAGCTCTTTTGTTGCGCCATTTTCCTGGGGGGCTGCGCATCTGCGGCCATGGTGTCAGAGAACGGATTGACCGCGGTCTCCGCAACACCAGCGCGTCGACCGAGCGCTCCCATCGCTGCGACCGCAGGATCCCGAGCTAGCAGATCGAGCTCTGCCAAAGCCACACCGATGCTCGGACGCTTGTCACGGTCCTTGATCAACAGACGATGCACCAAGTTCGACAAGGCCACTGGCACATCCGGCACCCGCAGCGAAAGAGGCAGCGGTTCCTTGGTCAAATGAGCGGTTAGCAGCTTGATGTCAATGTCTGCTTCCGTCTCAAACGGAGTCTGACCAGCAAGCAGCTCGTACAGAATGATTCCCAGAGAATAGACGTCCGCCTTCGCATCCACCCCGCCAGCGCCCAAACACTGCTCTGGAGCCATGTACGCTGGAGTTCCCATGATGCGATGCTCGGGAGTCTTGGTCAGGGTGACCAGCTCAGGCGTATTTTGCAGCCGCTTCGCAATTCCGAAGTCGAGAAGCTTGGCCCGAACTCCCGTCGGCAACGCATCGTCAGGTACCAGCATGATGTTTTCCGGCTTCAGATCGCGATGCACGATTCCTTTTTCGTGCGTGGCCCGCAGTGCAGCTGCGATCTGGCGTCCGATTTCGATGATCTCAGAGACACGCAGGGGGGGACCCGTCAAGCGCTCGCGCAACGTCTGGCCGGTCAGCAGTTCCATCACCAGATAGGCGGTACCATCCTGGCCTTCCTTGAATTCCGAGATCTGCACCAGACCTGGGTGTGCAATGCGATTCGCGGCACGCGCCTCATGAAACATCCGACGCGTCAGCTCGGCATCCTGCGCATGCTGGGGATGCAGGACCTTGATTGCTACGTGACGATCGATGCTCTCGTCCACCGCCTCGTAGACAATCCCCATGCCGCCGCCCCCAAGCTTGCGGATCACGCGATATGGACCGATCGACGCAGGCAGATCTGCCATCCTATCTAAATTATATCCAACTCAGGCACGCAGGCGTAGATGAAAGAACAGTTCGGTTTGTCGAGGGTGTAATGGATGGCATCGAAGCAATAATAATCGTTCGAGGAATGCCCAGCGAAAATACCGTGCCTACTATTGCAGTTACGGTTTCCGCTATGCCACAAGACGTGCAAATGTGCCTAGATGCGAGCATGAATGAAGTACTATCCAAACTCCATATAGGCGAATGATTTCGTCTTCAAGCTGATACAGGTACTGCCACCTGGTTCTTTCTAGAATATGTGCCAGGGAAGCGCACGCAGGCCGGGGATCGGCGAGAGCGGCGAGGCCCCCGCAGCACAGCAGCGGCTGGACCTTCCAGAGAACATCGCAAACCTGGCTATCGGTAGGCTCGGCGCGTCAGGCGGAGCGCGATGGCTGCAGGTAAAGCTGCCGCGATCAGCACCGCAACGATTTCCTTCAGCGGCCATTCGATGAAATCGTCCAGGTAGGCAAATCGGTAGGGAGCGTGCATCGCCACGTCCATCAGCAAATCAGGAACGTGATGCAGCAGCAGCCCAGCCAGGACGGTACACGCGAATGCCATCGCCAGGCGGGGCTCGCTCGCCGGGCGATTCGCTCGTCGGGGCGCGGCACGAATCGCCAACCCGGCAAAAAGGATAGCCGGCAAGATGAGTATGAACACCAGTCCCGCGTGCGCCTTCAGCCTATAAACCAGGTTTACCTGAAACCAGAAGCCGACAATCCCCACATCGTTATAGACGGCTGTGTTGTTTGGCGTGTCAAAAATTACGCCATGAATCCAGATTAGGCTGCAAAGTGGCACTGCAAGATATGCGTTCAATTTTGCAAAGGTGTGTTGCGCCCCCTTCCGCAGCAGGCCGGTTGCAGCGATTGGAACAGCGATAAGCAGAAGCGCCCAGACGAATAGAGTGAGCAGATCAACTTGGGTGCGTGTCATGAGAACGCATGATATCGAAACAACCGACGTTTTGCACTTGACCTAAATCACCCCGGCCAGCCGGGCCGACAGGGTGCTGGCCGAGGGAATCCTAAGCGGCGGCGAGACGCTCGACGCTCGACGCTCGACGTGCGGCTCTGTCCCCGGCGGGCGCCTCCTCTTGGCGAGCGCCGCGGCCCAGAGTCCGCGCGCCGTCTGCCTTCAGTCTGCGGTACGATGGAGCGGCCCAACTACGACTTCACGAGGAGGAGAGCTATATGGCGCATGAGAACGAAGAAGGTGTGTTCGTGGATGCCATGATTGAGCTGCCAGTCAGCAAGGGAGCGCGCGGCGAGCATGTCCGAGAGCTTCAGGAGATGCTCAACAAGTGGATCCGCCAAGCCGGTCGGCCCGAAGGCTTCTACAAGGACTACGACCTGACTCCTGACGGCAGCTACGGCAACAACACAGCCTATGTGGTCGCCCGCTTCCAGACCTACCACGACATGCCAGCGACGGGCGTTGTCGACGAGAAGACCTACGGACTGCTGACCGGCTACTGACAGCCGCTCGATGGCGCGGCCCGTCCGCGCGCCACCCGGCTTCGTCGCGGGCAGGCCTTCATGCCACAAGCTCGACTCGCTCACCGCCGAGACCAGATACACACCGCCTCGGGGCTCCTACAGACAGATCGGGGACAACGCGGGACTTCCTCTTGCGAAAGGTCGCAGCGAGCAAGGACAGCGCGAAGGCGCTGACGTTATTTCTGGGCTCTTTTCTTGCGCTCGGCCTCTTCTTGGTCCAACTGCTCGGGGGTGAAGTCGGTCCGTGGTCGGCCTCTTTCGTTGTATTCCACGGCGTTGGTCTTCTCGTAGTCCTCTACTTGGTCGGCTTCGCGCACAATCTGGCCGCCCTTGCGAGCCCAGGGGTCATAGATTGATTTGGCGCCGAACATCCCTGAGCCCATCTGCAGGATCCAGTGATTGCGTTTGCCATCGGCGTCATTGTCAATCATAGATAGCCGTGTATCACCTTTTTTGAACGCCTCTTGCATATATGGATTATTCTTAACGTAATTATACATTGTCGCGTCCCCAATGCCGAGGTCTTTGGGGTCGTCATAGGTACCATCTTTTTTCTGTTGCTCTCGTAATTGCTTATATAGATTCTCCTGAACATATCTAATATCTTTGTTTGTCATTTCGCCGGTCTTGATCTTTTCTTGGATCGCCTCCAGCTCCTCTAGCTGCTTCTTGATGGCTTTATCTTGATTCTTGTCATGGGTTGGGTCTTGCAGTCCGTTGTTGGCGGCGGCCTGCATAGAAGCCACCATCGGGGCGAGCCCTTTTGCCCCGTCGGCCTGCATCGCCGCAGCCATCAGAGCGGTGGGGGCACAATACGCGGCACTCTTGGGGTCCTTCGGATTGAATTGCGAGAATGTTGATAAGAATTTCTCGCGCTCTTCTTTTGATTCCAGATTGCCAATCTTAGCCGTCATGTCGATCGCCGGTACTTGGCCAGGCTGCAAGTACTCTCCCTTGATCATTTGGGAGTGCATGAGGCGGTCAACTTGTTTATCAGTTAGCTCTGGGGACGTAATCTTGATATCGCTCGTCCATGTCGCGCGTTGATTTGCTCGTTCTTCGCGCTTTGCATCGGCCACGCGCAGATCGCCAAAGCCGAGCGTATTGACGGCATCGCCAAGATGGCCAAATAGCCAATCGACCGACGACTGCTTGTGCTCGTTGTTCTGGTTGCCGGCCTGCGCTCCGCCCTGGTGCGCATCCCGCGGCGCGGTCAGGCCGGGCAGCAGGCCCGAGAACCAGGAACTCGCGGCTGGATCAGCCCCTGGTAGCGATGGACTCGCTTGCTTTGGTTCCGATTGGGCCAAGGGGAGAAATCCACCCAGGCTGCCAAGGTCGATGGACATGGCGGGAACTCCACAGAGAAGTAGCGAAGTCATCGGCGCACTGGCGCTGCCAGTTGCTCCGCATACCGCCACGCGGCCTCCCACATGCACGTGCCTTCACAACGACATTTCCAGCAACCGGATCGCCCGTCAGGCCCGCCAGCGCCAGAGCGGGCGACCGCAACGATTACCGAGGCCCACCGCGGCAAGCTCGCCGACGTCTTAGTGATGGCCAGGAATCAAACGGCACAACGTGGCGCATGGCCAAGACGGGCCTGACGATTCGGTTTCTCGTCGGTCTCAGTGTCTCGTGCGACGTGCTCGAACACGCGCACAGATCGCGGTGCTATTCGAGCTGGCTGATTCGCCAGGCTTCGTCTTCATAAAGCAGTCGAACTTCTTTGTTGTCACCGACGGTCAGCTTGGCTTCAGTGCCGTTTTCCGAGATCTGAACGGCATCGCCAAGGTGCTGACGCAGCGCCGTGAGCTGACGCGAGATGTCTTTTTGCGCGGGCCCTTCGAAGCGCTGCCGTAGCTGATCCGGGGTATACGGCGGCCCTTGCGGGGGCTGGGCGAGTGAGCGTGGCATGAACGAAAGCAGCACATCCCAGCGTCGACGCTCGATGGCCAGCAGAAACGATCGCAGGGCCCGCTCGGGGGTGTCCTGGGGATAAAAGGCAAGGGGGCTGTGTGCGAAGCGATAGCCGGTGTCCTGTGGCGCGCCGCGGGTTGTGCTGGGCAGCGACGTCGCAGGCTGCACAAGATGAAGCTCGCTGCCGTCGCGCAGGCGCAGGCTGGCGCGGTGGCTCTGGGTGATGTTTCCCGGCGCGTTTTTTCCAGCGAGGCTCTCGCGTAGCTCGTCGCGGGCGGCGCGGAACTCGGCACGCTGACGTTCGAGGATGTTCGCAAGGCAGGCGCGATCGCACCGTCGCTGCGCCTCTTCACTGAGCAGGCTGAAACAGGTCTCGACGTCGCCTGCAGACGCCGCATCGAGATAGCGCAAGGCTGTGGTCAGCGGATCATGATCCTTGGCAGGCGGGCAGCCGCTTGCTGCAAGTACGCAGCCCAAAAGAAGGATGGGAAGCGGTCTACGCATGATGCGGGGGCTCGGCGACCGGCGGGGATGCGAGGTGTTCGGCATGGCTGGCAACGCGGCGATGAGCCACCGTTCGATAGTACAGCGCGGCCAGCGCAAACAGGCCGGCGCACACAGCGGCCAGGTGAGGCGCGCTCCACAGCACGGCGCCCAAGCAGACGATCGCCAAGGCGAGCGCGACGACGGGAAAGACGGGATAGAACGGCGCGCGAAACGGCCGATCGAGATCCGGGGCGCGATGGCGCAGCACGAACAGCGAGATCATCGAGACCACGTAAAGCAGCGTTGCTCCGACGGCGGCCAGCGTAATCGCCTGGTTGGTATCGCCCACCCAGACCACAGCCAGGCCGACAAGTCCGGGCAGGATCACGGCCCAGATCGGTGTGCGCCGGGTGGGGTGCAGTCGGGCCATAAACGGCGGCAGGTATCCGGCGCGGGCGAGCGCAAACACCTGTCGCGAATAGCCCATCATGATGCCGTGGAAGCTAGCGAGCAGTCCGAACAAGCCGATATAGACCATCATGTGCGTCAGCGGATGGCCCGGCGACAGCACGCGCGACAGCGCTCGCGGCAGGGGCGAGTCATCTTGCAGAAGATCGCGCCAAGGCGTCACGCCCGTCGTACACACCAGCGTCCCCAGAGCCAGCACGACCAGCGTCACCAGGCCCGCGGTATAGCCCTTGGGGATATCGCGCTTGGGATCGACCACTTCTTCAGCCGACATCGCGACACCTTCGAGCGCCAGGTAAAACCAGATTGCAAACGGCAGCGCAAGGAAGATGCCGCGCGTGCCAAACGGCAGATACGGCGCGGCGAAGATGCGAGCGGTCTCGACGTGCGGGCCGGTGATCGCGAAGAACAGACCCAGCTCAAAGACAGCGAGCGCGGTCACAAAGAGCTCGAAGCGCGCCGCAAGCTCGACGCCCCAGCAGTTGAGCGCGGCAAAGGCGAGGAAGGTCAGCGTCGCCACGGCTTTGACCGGCATCCACGGCACGCGAAACTGCACGTAGCTGCCAATGGACAGCGCGATGGCCGGCGGCGCGAACACGAACTCGATCAGCGTGGCGACTCCGGCGACAAGTCCAGCCGCTGGTCCCAGCGCGGCCCGTGCATAAGCGTAGGGCCCGCCGCTGTGGGGGATCGCCGTCGAGAGCTCGGTGTAGCTGAAGATGAAGCAGACATACATCACCGTGACCAGCAGCACCGCGATAAGCAGGCCCAGCGGGCCGGCCTGTCCCAGGCCGAGGTTCCAGCCAAAGTAGTCGCCGCTGATCACCAAGCCGACCGCGATGCCCCACAGGTGCAGGGGACGCAGCACGCGCTTGAGCTGAGCCGGCGGCGCGCTGGATGCTGCGGCCGTCGACGGGGACAAGGCAGGGGGAAGGGCAGGGGGAAGGCTAGGCTGAGAAGACATCGGAAGAACGCGGTGTACCACTGCGCCATGGCGCGACGCCACAGGCGACTGCTGCCATCGCTGGCCTGGGTCGAGCGTCGCCGCGTCGTGCCGCCGCGAGCCAGCACGCTGCTGCGGCGTGGGCTGTGGGACGAGGCGCTGAGTAGCGAAATGCACACAGGGGCCTGGCTCTTTGGCATCATGCGCGCCGCGGTGGTGCGGACCACGGTGGATGCCGCCTGCTGCTTTGGCAAGAGAGCCCTTTCATGATCGCGTTAAGCAACGTCACCAAGCAGTACGGCGGACAGGTGTTGTTCGTCGATGCCTCGTTCCAGATCAACCCCGGTGAAAAAATCGGCCTGGTCGGCCCCAACGGCGCGGGCAAGACCACGCTGTTCCGCTTGATCATGGGGCAAGAGACCGCCGATGAAGGCAGCGTCGAGCGACCGCGGCGTCTCAGCATCGGCTATTTCAACCAAGACATCTCAGGCTTGCGTGGGCGCAGCGTGCTTTCCGAGACGATCGCGGGCTCGGGCGAAGTGGCCGCGCTGGGTGACGAGATGAAGGCCCTAGAAGCGCAGATGGCCGGCGAGCTTGGCGACGATCCCGACGCGCTTGATGCTGCGGTGACGCGCTATGGCGAGGTGCAGGCTCGCTTTCAAGAGCTGGGCGGCTATGACGTCGAAGCACGCGCGCAGACGATCCTGGCCGGCCTGGGCCTTTCGCCCGAGCAAGTGGCTGCGGATGTCGGGAACCTCTCAGGCGGGTGGAAGATGCGCGTGGCCTTGGCGCGGATCCTCCTTCAGAAGCCCGATGTGCTCTTGCTCGACGAGCCGACCAACTACTTGGACATCGAGTCAATCCTGTGGCTGGAGAGCTTTCTGCGCGACTATCCCGGCGCGGTGATCATGACCAGCCACGATCGCGAGGTCATGAACCGCGTCGTCAAGAAGATCGTAGAGATCGATGGCGGCCAGGTGCGTTCGTACTCGGGCAATTATGACTTTTACGAGCAGGCGCGACAGCTTGATGCAGCGCGCCGCGAAGCGGAATACCAGCGGCAACAGGCGATGCTGGCCAAAGAGCTGCGCTTCATTGAGCGCTTTCGCGCCCAAGCGGCCAAGGCGGCGCAGGTGCAGAGCCGCGTGAAGAAGCTCGACAAGATCGAGCGTCTCGCTGAGCCGCGCCGCATCATCGAGAAGGACTTTGACTTTCGCCGACCAGCGCGATCAGGAGAGGACGTGGTGCGCGTGCAGGGGCTGCGCAAGGCGTATGGCTCGCGCGTGGTGCATGCCGGGTTGGATCTGTTGGTGCGGCGCGGTGAGCGCTGGGCCGTGATGGGCGAAAACGGCGCGGGCAAGACGACGCTGCTCAAGATGATCGCGGGGGTGCTCACGCCGGATCAGGGCGACGTCACGATCGGTGCCGCAGTGCAGCTTGGGTACTTCGCGCAGCACCAGATGGAGCAGCTTGACAGCGACGGGACTGTGCTGTCTGAGCTGCAGGCTCATGCGCCCACCGCTGGCATCGGCGTGCTGCGCAACTTGGCCGGTGGCTTTGGCTTTTTTGGGGACGATGTCGAAAAGCCAGTGCGTGTCCTGTCCGGTGGCGAGCGAGCGCGCTTGGTGCTGGCCAAGCTCTTGTTCGATGCCCCGAATCTGCTGGTTCTCGACGAGCCAACCAACCACCTGGACTTAGCGACCAAGCGTGCGCTGGTGCGAGCCTTGGCACCGTATGAAGGGACGCTGATCTTCGTTTCACACGACCGCGCGTTCCTGCGCGCTATCGCGACGCGCGTGCTTGAGCTGTCGGCTGCGGGGCCACGGGTGTACGGCGGCAGCTATGGCGAATACGTCACAGCGACGGGGCGCGAGGCTCCCGGTATGCGGGCGCTGTGATCGGACGACGGGGCGGGGCGCTGTGTGCTCGCTACGCAACCAGGCTGCCCAGCAAGCCGCCAAGAGCCGCCGTGGCCTTGCGTGTGGTCGATAGCTTGATGCGACGATCCGGTCGCAGGACGTCGACTCCGCGTCGCTCGCACTCGCCAAGGATCGCGGCGTAGACAGCGCCCATGATCTCGGCTGGCAGCAGCGCGCGACGATCACGGGCGGGCTTGGCTTCGCGAGCCAGGCGAAATTCCTCGCGAGCGCGTCGCGCCACACTGGCCAATAGCTTCTGCGTTGCCGCTCGCACATCCGGCGCTCGATCGCCGTTCGAAAGCAGATCCGCTTCGCGCACACCGAACTGCGCCAGTGCTTCTTGCGGCAGATAGATGCGGTCGCGGGCCGCGTCTTCGCGGATGTCGCGCAAGATATTGGTTAGCTGCAGCGCGCGTCCCAAGTGGATGGCGTAATCGCGTGAGGCTGGATCGACGCAGCCGAAGAGCTCAATGCACATCAGCCCGACGGACGAAGCGACATGGAAGCAGTAGTCATAGGTCTCTTCCCAGGTCGCGTAGCGGCGCTTGTGCAGATCCGTTTCACAGCCCACGAGCACAGCGAGCGCGTCTTCATAGCGGATGCCAAACCGTCGCTGCGCTTGCTGAAGCTCGCGCGCCACGGGGTGCAGATCGACGATCGGTGCCGGGCCGCTTGCGCGATCAAAAATTCGCGGCAGGGCATCGCGCCACGCGCGCAGGTTCTGGGCTTTGACCTCGACAGCGTCTTCGCCATCGACGATGTCATCGATCAAGCGGCAGTAGGCATAGACCGCATCGAGCGCCGCCCTCCGCTCAGGTGAGAGGAAGAAGAACGCGTAGCGGAAGTTGGTCTGGCTGCGCTCGGTGATCGCGGAAGAGACGGGCACGCTGCCCATTGTATCGTTCATGGCGTCGGGTCCAGGGCACGGGGTCCAGGGGTTTTTTCTCGACGGCAAGGCTGGGAAGATGCGCTAGCCACCGGCATCACGCGGCGAGGTGCGGCGCAGGATCCGTGGCATGCGTGTGCCGAGTGCTCGCGCGGCGACGCGGGCTCGTTCCGCTTTGCCCAAGGTGGGACGCGTGCGCAGCAGTCCTTCGCCCAGCGCGTCGATCTTGTCGAGCAAAGCCAGGCCGCTTTGGAACGTCAGCGAGAGCTCAATGCCCAGATCGTTTTCGATGCGGCCGAGCAAGGGACGGCCGCGCTCATAAAACGATCGCGCTCGCGCGGTCTGAAATCGCAGAAGCTCGCGGAAGGATCGCACCGTCGCTGCATCGCGTGTACTCGGGCTGCCTTCGCGTGCGCTCTGCAGCGCTTGCAGGGCCTCGCGCTTAAGAGCAAAGTGCTCCAGATCCTCTTGCGGGATGTACAGCCGGCCGCGCTGCAGATCGAGCGACACATCTTGCAAGAACGTAGTCAGCTGAAACGAAAGCGCCATGTCCGCGGCGTAGCGCTGACGCTGCACATCGCCATAGCCGAACAGACGCAACACAAGCTGGCCAAGCGGCTCGCTGCGGTGGCGACAATAGACACGCAGCGCATCAAACGTTGCGAAGTGGGGCGGCGATAGCTCCATGCGGAACGCGGAAAGCAGGTCCGAAAACGGCGTGACCGGCAGATCGAAGCGCTCGATGGTATCGCGTAGAGC
>CAZKOY010000153.1:0-13012 GCA_964554495.1 uncultured Myxococcales bacterium | reverse complement strand
GGAAGCGGATGTTCCAGTTGGGGTTGTATCCGTCAGAGACGACGCGGGCGCGGAGCTTCTTGCCTTCGGGGACGCACTGGACGAGTACGCCGGTTCCGATTTCGGTGCAGGTCGGCAGATCGGCGGCGGTGGCTGGAACCTTGGCGGCTTTGCTAGAGCTGGCTTTGCGCGAGCTGCCGCCGCTTTTGCCCACGGTCTCGCCGGGACGCAGCAAGCGACGGATGGTGCCCTGCACGCGATAGAAGCTGCCGTCGTGGCTGGGCAGAACCTGATCGACCAAGTAGGTGACGCCTTCTTCGCGGATGGCGCGGGGAAACTGCACGTTCTTGGTCGGGTCGAAGCCATCGGCAGTGACGCGAATGCGCAGCTTGCCGCTGACCTTTTCACAGCGCAGAGTGATGCCTGTTCCGGGCTCAGTCACCGTCGGCAGACTGGCCGCTGAGCCGCCCGCGGTACCGCGCTGGGCCAGATCGCCGCGGCTGCGCGTGCCGGCTTGGTAGGACTGATCGCGCAGCTCTTTGCGCAGCACGGAATCGAAGCTGCCCTTGCCCAGGCGCTCGGCGAAGTGCGACAGCAGCTCGACCTCTTCCGCGAATTCAAACTGGTTGGCAAGCGGGCTGTTGCGCAGCTGTTCGGCCAGGTGTTCCAGCTTGGCAGCGGCCTCTTTGTTTTGGCTCTTGTCGGCGAGCTCGACAGCCTGTTCTTTGGCCTTGGCGATGCGACGACGGATTGCTTCGGCGGCCACCACCGGATCGGGCGTGGCGCTGGCATCGGCCTTGTCGACGGCTTGGCCCTGGATCGTGAGCTGATCTTTTACTTCACGCGCGCCGCCGCTTTCCGGCACGCGATAGCTAAACGCGACAGTGGCGAGTGGCAGAACGCCGATGGCACTGGGCTTTACGACAAGATCGATCGCCAAGATCTTGTCTTCGATCGCGTAGACATCACCGACGGTGACCGTGTACGTACCGGCGCTCTCTTGCGTGCGGTACAGGCTGAGCACATCGACTGCGCTGACCGCGGGCTGCGGCGTGATCGTCACCTGCAAGTTCTGGCCGCAGACCGATGACAGGCCTTCAAGCTCGATGCCAAAGACCTGCGACAGATCTTCGTGCGACTCGATGTAGTAGTAGTTGCCCTCGCCAGCTCGCGCCATGCCGATGAGCAGGTCTTCGTTAAAGCTGGTGCCGAAGCCCAGCGTCGTCGTGGCGACCCCAGAGCCTGCCTTCTGCTGCGCCAGCTTGACCAAGGTCGGCGTATCGGTGGTGCCGACGTTGGCGTGGCCATCGGTCAACAAAAGCACGCGGTTCACCTGCTCTTGCGAGAAGTGTTTTTCGACATGCTTGCCGCCAGCTTCCCAGCCGCCGCAGAGGTTGGTGGTGCCGCCGGCCCGCACGCGATCGATAGCGCCGCGAATCGCCGCCTTGTCGGTGACGAAGGTCGGCGCGACCAAGGTGTCGATCTCATCGTCGAAGGTGACGACGGATAGGCGATCTTTTTCGCTCAGCTCATCGACCAGGGCTTTGGCTGACTTGATGGCCTGACGCAGCGGTGTGCCACCCATTGAACCCGAGCGGTCGAGTACCAGACTCAAGTTCAATGGCCGGCGTGGCGTCGCATCGGACTTGTCCTTTTTCTCGTCGGCGCCAAAGCGAATTACCAGCGAGACGGTCGTTGCTTCCCCTGTTGCGATGGCCCCATGGCTTAGGGCGTGCGTAGCTCTCACGGCAAAGTCCCCCCAGAAAGTCGTCCACTGCACACGCGCAGATGCGCGGTCTGGGTAGCGTATCAGGATTTGCTAGAGGGCGGGTTGGCGGCTTCAGTGGCCGATTCCCGTCGAGAACGAGTCGGCTGAGAGCGGTGAAAATTGGGCCAGACGGTGAAGCAAAAAGGCAAGCGAGTGCGCGGACTTACAGCACCGCTCCATGGTGAAAGTTGAGCTGTCGGCTGCGCGCATCGAGCGTGACGCCGACCCCCAGGGGCACTGCGCGATTCCGTTCGCCATGGCCCAGCGGCAGGCCTGTCCAGGCAGGAATGCCGAAGTGATGAGCTCGCTCGGCGATGACCTGCAGCGCATCTGGCTGATCGCTAGCGTCTGCAAGCGGGGTACTCGGCCGCTGACAGCGAACCAGATCGCCGACAAGCAAGGCGACGACATCGCGCAGCAGGCCGGCCATAGCTAGCTGGGTCAACGCGCGATCGATGCGATACGGCGCCTCGCCCACTTCTTCAAGCAGCAAGATCACGGGCTCACCGGGGGTCAGCGCAGCGGCGAGCGGCGTTCCGCAGAGCCGCGACAGCAGCTCAAGATTGCCGCCGAGCAAGCGCCCGTGGACGACGCTGCGATCCGATGAGAGCGGCGTCAGATCGACCACAGGGGACGGCGGGCCGGGATCTTCGAGCAGCGACCAGAGAGCCTGCACATCGGCATCGGCAAGCTCACCAAGCTGCGTGATCACCGGGCCATGGATCGACACCTGCTTGCGCAGGGCACACAGCGCGTGCAGCACCGTGATGTCAGAAAATCCAATTAGTGGAGCCGTGGTACACGCATGCGGATCGGACGCCATCGCCGCAAGCTGCGACGCAAGCCGCAGCAAGCCATAGCCACCGCGGGCACAGATCACCGCGTGTGACATGGGGTCAGACAGGGCCCAGCGAAGCTCTGCCAAGCGTCGCCCATCGTCGCCGGCCAGAAAGCCGAAACGGCTGAGCGTGCCGGGGGAATCACGGGGCGTATAGCGCGTAGCCAAGCGAGCAAGCCCGCGCAGATAGCGCTCTTGCGGCACGGGCCCGGACGGCGCGATGACAGCCATGGCATCGCCAGGGGCTAGGCGCGGCGCACGTCGAAACGGCTCGATGCGAGGGGGCATTGACGGCACGGTATCGCGGTCCGGCAGTACCTGGCAAAAGTCGCGTGCGGAGCAGGCGCAGCGCGCGACGGAACACGGGTGCTACGACAGCTACGAAAGGCGCACGAGCAGACCCTGGGCTGCTTGTTTCAGCTCGGCATCGTGCGTGGTCTCGACGATATAGCGCAGCTTGCCGCACAAGGCGCGGCTGCGCTTGGGCATGTGCTGTCGGTCCAAAAGCTGCGCGATGCGCGTGATGGCTTCGCTGATGCGGCTCTCGCGCTCGTGCTCAAGAAGCTGTTCCAGGACCTCGTGATCGTCGGGCAAGGGAAAGCGCAGCAGGAACTTGTCGGCTGCACGCGTGATCTCTCCGCGACCGATGGCCTCGACGAGCTTTTTGCGCAGCTGGGTTCGATCTTCGGCCAGCTTGCCCACGACCTTCTTTTTTCCGCTGGCTGCCTTGGCGTCTGCCGTCGCTGTCGAGCTTGAATCAGAGCCTTGTGCTGTACCGCTAGACGATACGGCAGGGGCATTGGCTGCTGCGGTTGACGTCGCTGCGGATGCTGAGGCTGAAGCCGATGGCGCCGCAGAGCCATTTCGCGTCGTCAAGTTGAGCTTATCGGCCAGCTTGCCGAGCTCTCCTTTTTCAAATGCCGCTTCCAAGGCCGCGCGATATTGCTTCTGGCGCGCTTCCTCTTGCGTGGGGGGCAGACCGCCGCGCCCGCCACCATTTGCGCCGTGTCCGACGCTGTCGCGACGCTTGTCGATCTCTCGCCAAGACAGTTTGGGGCGATTATCGCTTGCCATGGGAAACCTTTGCCGTCTGTTCCTTGCTGGAATGGAAAATGTTCGCGAGTCGCGAGCGAAAAGCGGCCGCGTCGTGGGCGTCAGCCCAGCTCGTGCCGTGGCGGCCGTCCCAGCAGATCCGACATGATCTGGCGCACGGGTCGGTCCTCGTACAGCACGCGATAGATGGCCTGGCTGATGGGCATCTCGACTCCCGTACGCTGTGCCAGGTCATGTACAGAGCGCGTGGTCTTGACGCCCTCGGCCACTTGCCGCATCTCGGCCAAGGCTTGCGAAAGCGTCTTGCCTTGCCCAAGCAGCAGACCACAGGTGCGATTGCGGCTCTGCGGGCCGTTGCAGGTCAGTACCAAGTCGCCCATGCCTGCCAAGCCGGCCAGCGTCAAGGGATTCGCCCCCAGACGCACGGCGAGCCGCGAGATCTCGGCCAGACCTCGTGTAATCAGCGCGGCCCGCGTGTTGTGACCAAAGCCTAGTCCTTCAGCCATGCCGCAGGCGATGGCGATGACGTTCTTCACTGCTCCACCGATCTCGACACCGATGACGTCATCGGACGTGTACACGCGAAACGCGCCAGTCTGAAACGCTTGCTGCACAAGCTCGGCGGTGCCGCGCTGCTCAGCGGCCGACACGACTGCGGTGGGCTGTCCTTCGGCGGTCTCGCGCGCGAAGCTAGGACCCGAGAGCACAGCCAAGCGACTGTGCAGCACCGCGGGCAGGGCCTGCTTCATCACTTCGATCATTGGGCTCAGCGATTCGTTTTCGATGCCTTTGCTGGCCGTCACGACCACCGCTTGCGCCGGTAGCTTGGCTGCAATGCCGCCCAAGACCTCGCGCGTGGTGTACGAAGGCACCACCGATACGACAAGCGTCGGCTGGTCCGTCGGCAGCGCTGCGATGGCCTGCCCAAGATCGGGCTGTACGCGCAGGCTGGCTGGCAGCGTTAGGCCGGGCAGATAACGTGAATTTTCCCGTCGCTGTTCGATGTCGGCAAGCTGACCCGCATCGCGCCCCCATAGGGTCACTGAGTGGCCACCTTGGCACAATACACAGGCCAAGGCAGTCCCCCAGCTTCCGGATCCAAGAACGATGGCTTCCATAGACGGTCCTATGCGCTGTCGCGTTGCGTGAGTAGTAGGGAGGGCGGTGACGGGTGAAGCGGACTACGCTAGGGGGCCAGGATATCAAAAGCGAGGGCGGACTTGGAAGGCGAAGTTTTGCGCACCGGGTCGCGGGCGCTTCCGGCGCGTGGAGCGTGCATGCGTCGTTCCTGTTTCCAGGGCGGGCATCGCGGGCGCCAAGAGGTTTAGGGCGAGAGCGGCTGACGCAGTCGAACCTGCACGATCTCGACGGGACACTCGGGGAGAGAGAAGCCGTAGACGCGCTGGTGCTCTGCTACGAAGCGGACCACAAGATCACTTGCGGCTCGGCTTGCGGGGCCGCCGGTCCCAATGCCACGCAAGGACAGCATGCCCAGCTGCCCTCGATAACGAAGCTCGGCCGTCCACTCGGGCTCGGGGCAGGTCGCCTGGCTCGGGCGCACGTGCTCGGGGATCGACGTCATGATCTCGTCGCGCATGCGCTGCAGGTGGGCGGCGATGAGTCCGCTGTGCTGCGCGCCCGATGCTTCGACGAAAAGCGGCGCGACCTGCTCGGCCGCGGCGCCAGCCCGCAGGGCTGCAAGGCTCAGCACATCCAGCCAGCGCGCCTGTACCAGCGAAAGAGACGCGTCGCCAGACAGGGCGTGTGCAGCGTCGCTGGTAGTCCCTGCGTCATGCGCAGCGGCAACCCGATAACCGTACGCCGACGCCAAGGTCTGCACGACCGCATGCGCTGCGGCCGGATCAGACATGGCATCGGGCAAGAGTGCAGCAGACAGCGCGGGAAGCTCGCAGGGAATTCCCAGACACAGCGCGGCATGTACCGCTGGCCACCCCGGCTGGTGGTGGTTGCACAGCGCCGCAAGCGACAGACCCACGGCCCACTGGAAGGGCAGGGCCTCATCGCGCTGCGGCATCGCGGGCTCGTCGCGAATCAGGCACACAAAGCGGTCGCGGCCGGCGCTTGGCGTCGCCACGCAAGAAATCCCGATCAGACCCGCCGCGATCGGCGCCACGATCTGTTGCCATGCCGGAACCTGCTCGCTAGGCGTTAAGATTCCGTCGCTGCGCAGGGTCAGAATGCGAGCGGGCCTGCCTGAGGGAATGCCAGCCCGAAGTCCGCGCAGATCGGCCTCACAGGACGAGGCCAGGGCTGCGCTCAGCACGGCTGCGCGTGTTCGCAGGCGCTCGTCTCCACCGCCGTGCTGCAGAGCAAGCTGCGTTGCAGACGGCACCACCAAGAAGCCCTCGCGCTGCAGAGCCTGCGCTAGATCGTGCTCGGGCTGAGGACTGCGCGGGCTGTGCATGAGCGAAAGAGCCGCGGCCGGAACCGACAGAGCGCGCAGCGCTGGCACCAGCCTGGGCAGCACGTCGACAGACAGCGACTGCACGAGCGCCCCGGATGCATCCTGCCGAATCGGCACGGGCAGGACATTTTCAGCCGGACACAGACTGCTGAGCTCGTATCCCGAGATCAGGTCTGCGGCGTCACCGACCCAGGGAAACCAGGCGCTCGACGGATCGTGCGTCGAGCTTCTCAACGATCGCGAACCGCGCAGGCTGGCGTGCAGCGCTTCGTGCAAGCCGCTGGGCGCAAGCAGAGCCACCTGAGGTAGCTCATGCCGTCGCAAGCGCGCGAGCGGACGCAGGTTGATGAGTGCCAGCTCAAGCGGCGCAGCAGGGTTCTTTTCACCCGCTGGAAGCAGCGTGTCGAGCACCTGGGCCAGCGCTGCGGGCAGTGAATCCAGCGGCGCGTGTCGCGGATCAATGGCCACGTACGCTCGTCGCTGCTGGCCGTCCGAAAGCAGGCGCGTGGCCACCAGCCACTCATCGGAAAGCAGCAAGCCGACGCGGATAGGAAGGTCTCGTTGCATGCACGCTCCGCCGTGTGAGCTCTGAACGAACGGCTCTGAATCAGCCAACGTGACAGAGCCCAACGCGATTACCAGGTGTCGTAGCGCGCAAAGGTCATGACGAAGTCGGCGCGCCCTTCGGTCGCTGAGCGCACGGCTGTGGAATAGCCAAACAGTGAGCGCAGCGGCAGCTCGGCCACGACGCAGCGTCGGTTGCCGCGCATGCCGACATCAAGGATCTGCGCCCGCCTTTGGTTTAGGTCGCCCAGCACTTCCCCGACGAAGTCGTCGGGAACCAGCACTTCCAGGTGCATGATCGGCTCTAGCAGCGCCACCCCGGCGGCTTCGCAGGCTTTCAAGAGCGCGCGTGATCCGGCGATGCGCCAGCCGACATCGCTGGCCACTTCTGACGACAGCTTGGGTTCGACGGCGACCAGCACGGCTTCGACGTCTTCCAAGCGGTTGCCCTTGGGACCTGAGCCCATGGCTTCGCGCACGCCCGCCAGAGCCGCTTCGATCAGCGGCGGCAGGGCGCGCTGCAAGGGCTGAGGCATGTCGGCGGGCGGCGGCGGTACGGCGTTTTTCACCACCGATCCCGCTCCACGGGGCCGGGCCGAGACGCGCACCGTCGCTTTGCCGAACAGCAGCCCTTCGTCGACGGCGCGCTCAAAGACGTGCTCGGCTTCGCCGCTGCCGAGGATGGTCTCGCGATACACGACCTGCGGCCGACCCATGCGCGCCTGCACGCCGTACTCGCGATCGAGCACGTCGCGCTTGATCTCTAAGTGCAGCTCGCCCATGCCCGAGACGATGGTCTGCCCTGTCTCGGGGTCTTCACGTACATGAAAGGTTGGATCTTCGTCGGCCATTTTTTCCAGGGCCGCCTGCATCTTTTCTGCGTCGGCGCTGGTGGCCGCTTCGACGGCCTGGTTGATGACTGGCTGATACGTATCAATCCGTTCCAGCGCGATTGGAGCCCGTGGATCACACAGGGTGTCGCCGGTCGCCGTGTCTTTAAGACCAACCGCAAGAACGATTGAGCCAGCCTTGGCGTCGTCGATTTTGTCGCGGCTGTCGGCATGCACAGAAAACAGGCGCGCGACTTTTTCCAAGCGCCCCAGCGGCTTTTCGCTGCCCCCGTCGCGGCCCTTGCCCTTGTCGCGGTCTTTGTTTGGCGGTCCAAGGCGCGGGTTCCACACGTCATCGCCGGCCTTGAGAGTGCCGGAGTAGATGCGCAGATAGACAGCCTTTCTGCCTTCGACCATGGCCACCTTGAAGGCCAGAGCACACAGCGGCGCTTTGTCGTCGGCGGGACGCTGCTCGACTTCGCCAGTCTTTGGGTGATGCCCGACCACCGGGGGGACTTCGGTCGGGGCCGGCAGAAAGTCGACCACCGCATCGAGCAGCGGCTGAATGCCGCGGTTGCGCAGCGCGGCGCCGCACATCACCGGCACCGCCTTGTTCGCCAGCGTGGCCCGTCGGATCGCCGCGCGCAGCGAGGCTTCATCGATGGCCTCACCGGTCAGATATTTTTCTGCAAGCTCATCGTCGACGTTGGCAATGCGCTCGATCAGGCGCTCGCGCGCTGGGGCATAGGCTTCTTGATCGGCCTCGCCCACATCGCTGATCTGCGGTGCCTCGTCTTCTTCGCCGGTAAATTCGATGCGCTTGCCGGCCACTAGATCGTACATGCCGACGAAGGTGTCTTCGGCGCCGATGGGCTCTTGCAGCGGCACCGGGTTCGCGGACAGGATGCGCTGGATGCTGTCGACGACCGACTCAAAGTTACTGCCGACGCGGTCCATCTTGTTTACGAACGCGATGCGTGGCACGTGGAACTTGTCGGCCTGACGCCAGACCGTCTCGGTCTGGGGTTCGACGCCGTCGACAGCCGAGAGCACCACGACCGCACCGTCGAGCACGCGCAGCGAGCGCTCGACTTCGATCGTGAAGTCGACGTGGCCGGGCGTATCGATCAAGTGCATCTCGTAGTTACGCCAAGTAAACGAAGTCGCGGCGGCCGTGATGGTGATGCCGCGCTTTCGCTCTTCCGGCATCCAGTCCATCTGCGTCTGCCCCTCGTGTACTTCGCCGATCTTGTGGATGCGACCGGAATAAAACAGGAAGCGCTCGCTGACCGTTGTCTTGCCGGCGTCGATGTGGGCGATGATGCCGATGTTGCGCGTACGGTCGAGCTTCTTTTTCGATGGAGAGGGACTGGCCTGCGACATGGGAGCGCGATTATAGGCAGCCAGCGGCCGTCGAAAAGCGCTGTTTTTGGTCGGTGCAGAGCCTTAGAACTCGTACGTGAGGCCCGCTTTCAGGTTGACGCCCGCCGCGACACAGCGAGCGCGCAGCGCACTGTCGAGGCCGAAGTTGGCCCCGAGACCTCGCACGATGCGCGCGGCGATCTCAAAGCCATAGGCGTTGTACGAAACACCATTGCCGAGCCCGGTGGCGCATGTAAACGACGCCGCGATGTCCGAGGCAAAGGACTCGACGCCGCTCATGCGCAAGATGATCCAGAAGCGCTCAAGCACGCGAAACGGCAGCTTGGTGCCTAGCTCTGCGCGGTACGTGAAGGCGTCTGCGAAGTCGCTGGTGAAGTACTGGCCCCGCGGATCGCGCGAGCGACCCTGGGTACGGATCCAATAGCCGGCCTCGATGACCATGTAGTGCTGAAGCGGCCAGCGTCGCACGCCGCCGAACGAATAGCCCAGCGACAGGCGTGGCTCGAAGTCGACTTCACCGTCGCCGGTCGGCAGCGAGCGGGCGATTAGCTGAGCCTCGTCATCGCCGCTGGCAAACGGAGCCGGATCGCCGCTGGGCACACCGATCAGAAACGCCGCGGTCAGGCGAAGGGGCGCGGTGAGCAGCCCGCTCCAAAAGCCGAGGCGAAGATCGCCCAGGCCATAGGTCGCCCCTTGGTTCAGCAGGGCGTTGTATCGGAAAAGCTGGCTCTCGAAGCTCATCGTCAGAAAGCGACTGACCAGGCCAAGCTCGGCATAGGCCTGCAGCGCATGCTGTTCGTAGGACGCGCCCAGCGGCACAATGCGAAAGTCCGCGCCGAACAGTCGATCGGCAGCGATGCGTGAATACGCCAAGCTGACAAACATGCGTCCGCGATCGCGCGTCCACGGGCCGGCCTGTGCGGGCTTTTCTTTGACGAGAAAAAGCAGCGCGCCGACCAGCAGAAGCAGGCCGAGCCGATGGGATGGCAGAGGTCTGCGGCGCCTCATTGGGTCACATCCATCAGCGCGGCCTTGGCGACTTCGACCCGAAATGGCTGGCAATAGACAAAGACATTGCGTCGCCCGATGTCGGCGCCCGCGGGCACTGCGATGCGCTGTGCGCCATTGAACGCGCTCAAGGTCCCCAGCTTGATGTCTGCTTGGGCATCAATGCTGCCGCCCATGTCGGCTCGCGAGGTCAGAAAGATCGCAGGCCCCGGCACGGCGCTCACCGTGAAGTCGGCGTCGAAGCGAAGCTCTAGCGCGCTGCCCTGGCGATACAGAGCCACGCCGCCGCTGCCTCCATGACCGGCCCGTCCTTCAAAACGCCCGACGGCCACGCGCACTTCGCTTGGCTGGGTTCCGCCGTCGCTGGCCTCGCCAAGATCGCCTGGCGTGGATCCGCCATCTGTCGACATACCCGACGGCTGGCTGGGTGAGCCGGTTCGCTCGGACTCAGGCCGCAGATCGACGAACCGGGCCTCGCAAGCGGGCAAGAATCCGACGAACAAACCAAGCCAGATGGCAGCGACGCCGTCGAGCGTTACTCGGCAGGGCGCCGGCTGTTCTTGCGTGTCTGTGCGGTCCATGTTGGTTGCTTCCTTCACCGTGTCGGCCGGACACGTCCGATCTGTGGTGCCGGCACTGCCGAGCGCGTTACAGAGCCAAGATCTGGCCTTGGCACGCCAGCCGCTGTGACCGCAGAAGCTAGCGTGTGCGCAGGCGGGCGGTGACTTCTTCAGCGGCGCGGGCCCCGGACTCTAGGGCGCCTTCCATGTATCCGGGAAAGCGGGTCGCGGTCTCAGTTCCGGCGAAATGCAGGCGGCCGATCGGAGCCCGCAGCGTGTGTCCGAAGCGGGTCAAGGTGGCAGGTGGCATGACCGCGGTGTAGCAGCCTTGGCTATAGGGCTCTAGGCTCCAGTTGTGCTCGACATAGCTCTCGGGGTGCAGGGCTTCTTCGCCGAAGAAGCGCGCAAACGCGGCAAGGACGCTGCGCTTGCGCACCTCGGGGTCGCGCTCGGCTTCGCTGCGCAGATGATCGCCCAGCATGAAGCCCAAAAGC
The DNA here is from genome assembly GCA_964554495.1 of uncultured Myxococcales bacterium. Taxonomy (GTDB): domain Bacteria; phylum Myxococcota_A; class Polyangia; order Palsa-1104; family JAEUJZ01; genus JAEUJZ01. The sequence continues at coordinate 2,110 of CAZKOY010000153.1, read as the reverse complement.
CCGCCGCGCTTGCCGTCGGCCGAGGAGTCATCAAAGACGGCGCGGATCGGACCGCGATCGCAGACCGCTTCCCCGGAATAGCCACGCTCGCGCCAAAAGGGCCGCGGATAGGTGGCGATGCACTTACAGACCGAGCCCATCGGCATGCGCTGCTGTAGCTGCTTTCGCGCCACCGGCAAGTCCGGCTTGAAGTCGATGCCGGCGCACAGCGCAGGGGGAATCGCGATGATGACAAAGTGGGCGTGGAAGCGCTTCGGGCCGCTTGGCGACTGAGCCGTCACGCAGACCGCATCGCTAGTCTGCTCGATGGCGCAGACGGGATGGCTTAGGTGGATGCGATCGACAAGAGCTGGCTCGGCCGCCATGCGCAGGCTTACCTGCTGAAAGCCATCGACCAGTCGCGTCTGCTGCGCTCCGTCGCGGATCGTCGACAGATTCATGATGCCGTTGCCGGCATGGATGTAGTGCAGGAAGTACAAAAGGGACAGCTCAGACGGCTCGGCCGCAAAGATGGCCGCGACGGCGATGTCGAACAACGCGCGAGCACCGGCTGTGTGGACGTGCGCTTGCTTCCACGACTCGACGGTCATGCCGTCCCAGGCCAATGCCTCGGGGGCGTCCGCGGGATGCTCTTGCGGTACCTGCTTGGCCAGTGCGTCGACGCGCGAGAGTGTGCGGTGCAGGTCGAGCAGACCCAGCAGCGGCAGCGATGGGATGTCTCCTTCATACGTTGAGACGCGGTCACCGATAGCAAGGACCTTCTTTCCTTGATACGGCTGGGCGAGCGTGGCCAGGCCCAGCTCACGCACCAAGCGGATCAGTCGGTCTTGTCCCGGCCCCAGCCACTGCGCGCCTAACTCGATGATGTCGCCGCTGCTCAGGCGATGGCTCAGCGTGCGCCCTCCGACGCGGTCGCGCGCTTCCAGAACCCGGACGCGCAGACCTTGCTGGGCCAGCGTGCGGGCGGCGAACAGACCTGCGAGCCCAGCGCCCAGCACCAAGACATCGTCGATCGGGGCAGGGTCCGGGGTGCTATCAGCGGCAGTTGGCAGAGGGGCGGTGCTCATCGGGAAACACTCCTGTGTTGCGACATCATACCGCGGTGTCGACGTCGAAATCGGCCGCGTGGCGAGCGCTCGCTCGACTCGCCAAAGACCGTGCTGCGACAGCGGGGCTAAGGATCCGAGGCGGAAAACAGGAAGGGATACCGCACCGGCTGAGGCTGACCTCCGGCGGGGCGGGGGAAGCGCCACTCGCTGACGAGCTCAGAGAGACAGCCGGCGACGGCTGCGTTGCCGAGCAGGTTCAGTTCGGTGCGAATGTCGACCGCGCGTCCGAAGTCGCCTGCATCCACAAGAGTAAAGGACAGCTCGACGCGGCCGCTGGGCGCTGAGGCATCGTGGCGAAAGGCCCGCTCATAGCAAGCGCGAACTTGTGGGCCATGGGTCTCGGCGACAAATGCGACGTCAGAAAGCACTTGAGCGCTTCGTAGCGAATCGCGGCGCTGGCTGCTTGCGAGGGCGGGGGCGGCTGGGCTTATGTCCGCTGCTTGTGGGCCCGACGCGCTGGCCGTGGCCAAGGGCAAGGGCGAGGGCACTGTGAGGGGCGATGCTGTAGCGCTTGCCTCGGCTCCTAGCCGTGGTCGCCCGGCTGTGGCATCGGCGCGGGGGCGAGCCGTGGGCCCGCGATGGACAGGCGACGGAGCCGCTTCGGGTGTCGTGACGATGTCGGGAGAACGATGGCGCAGGACAAGCCAAGCGCTCACTGCCGCGCTGGCTGCGGCGCAGAGCAGAAAGAGGGCGATGTCGAGAGAGCGCAGCCCGCGTTGGGTCGATACCACACGCCGCGGTGTCGTGCGTTCGCGGTGGGGATCTCGACGTGCCGGGCGGCCGGTCGCTGCACTGGACGCGCTGTCCCTTCGCGCGGGGCTCACCGCGGCGCCACCTGCCTTGGACGAATCCCTGAAGGCCTTGGGGGACATCCGATAAGGGTATTGCACCGGCAACCCGACCGCGGTATGAAAAGCAGACTTCATCAGAAAAGTCGCGAACCGAATCACAGGAGAAAGTCCCATTCGAACCGACAGCCGCCCAGCCCCTGCCGAGCAGTA
>CAZKOY010000152.1:0-13047 GCA_964554495.1 uncultured Myxococcales bacterium | reverse complement strand
GGACGCTCAAGTACATGGCGCCTGAGCAGTGTTTGGATGCGCATTCGGTGGATGAGCCGGCGGATGTGTACTCGTTGGGGGCGATTGGATATGAGCTTCTGTGTGGTCGGCCGCCGTTTGTCGCGGCGTCGAGCTGGGAGCTGATCGAGCGCCACTTGCGCGAGCCACCGCCTCCTCTTTCCGAGCGGGCGCGGGCCGATGACAGCCTGGTGCCGACGGAGCTGCGCACGCTGATCGGCGAGATGCTGGCAAAGAGTCCGGTGTCGCGTCCGTCGATGGCCCAGGTCGCAGAGCGGCTGGCTGGCTTGCTGCCCGATGTCTCGCGCGTGTCGATTTCGCAGCCGCTGCCAGTCAGCCTACAGCCCAGCCGGCGACAGCGTCGTCACCGTCGCATGATGCTGCGCGCAGGCGCCGCGCTGCTGTGTCTTTCGCTGTGTCTTTCGCTGGGCGGTGTGGGCTGGTACGCCTATCGCCAGCGACGGTCCGTAGCGCGGCAGCGGCAACAAACGCTGGCCGCGACGGCCGAGATCTTGACCATCATCCGTCGCACGCTGCGACCCATGCCAGGGGCCAATGCAGCGAGCCAAGGCCTGCTTGAGCTGACCGGCCATCAACTGCAGACGCTGCTCGAACAGATGCCCGAAGATCTGGAGGTACAGGAAGCGCTGGTGCGTCTGCACACGCTGCGCGGCGACTTCGCGCGCCATCACGGCGGTCTGGGCACCGCCAAGAGCGAGTTCGAGCAAGCCATCGCGGGGGCGCATGCCCTGGTGCAAAAGCGGCCGCAAGATCGTGGCTATCGCTTGCTTCTGGCCAACGCCCACGACGGCCTTGGCGACGCGCTAGAGCAGGTGGCGGATCTGCTTTCAGCCAAGCGTCAGTACGAACAGGCGCTGCACATTCGGCAGGCGCTTTTGCGCGAGGCGCCAGGGGACTCGCTGCCGCTGCAAGAGGTCGTGGGAAGCTACCTGCTTCTGGGCGATCTGGCGCAGGCGCAAGGCAGGCAGCGCTCGGCGCTGTCGGCATACGAGCAAGCGCTGGCTTTGATCGAGCCCTTGTGGAAGACCAAGCCGGACAACAAAGCGTATCGCTGGCAGATGTGCGGCGTGCAGTATCGGCTGGGACAGACGCTCCTAAACCTCGGACGCAGCGTCGATGGCTTGGCGCTGGCCGAGCGGGCGATGGATCTGCTTTCGCGCATCGCACCGACTGATCAGCAGGGGTCGAGCTATCACGTGCTCTTGTCGCGCATCTTGCAGCTTCGTGGCACAGCCCGCGATCGCCTGGGGCGTCGGGCCGAGGCGGAAGCAGACTTTCGCACCTCGCTCCACGAAGTGAGTGCTCTTCTTAAGGCCGCCCCCAACGACGTGCAGGCGAAGCGAGCGGTCATCGACAGCGGTCTTAAGCTGGTCGATCACTGGGTTCGCCACATCCTTGGCTCGACGGGCCGCGCGGGCGCTCTGCCGGCAGATCAGGCCCACGTTCGACCCAGCCCGGCCGATGAAGCAGGCTCGCTGGCGGCTGAGCTTCTGCGGCTGGGCGAGCAGCTTTTTGCAACCGATGAAAGCAACCACGGCCATCGCTGGCGCTTGGCTGCCACCCTGCAGCGCGTCGGGGACGTCGAGCTGATTCGCGGGCAGAGCGAGGCGGCGCAGAAGCGCTTTCAGCGAGCGCTCGAACTGCAGGAATCCTTGCACATGCAGGCACCCGAGTCCGCGCGACACCGCGATCGCTTGGTGGCGCTGCTTGAGCGACTGGGCGATGCGCTGGCCGCTGGTCCGTATGCGGTGCAAGCCGTGCCGCAGTACAACGAAGCGCTGCGCCAGATTGGCGAGCAAGAACAGCTCGAACCCGGCTGGTTTGAGCTGCGCCTGTGGCAGGCACGCATCCTGCGCAAACGATCCGCGGTACACGATCGACTGGGACGCAGCTCAGTGGCTGGCCAGGATCAGCGCAACGCTCACGAGATCCTGAGCAGCTTGCAAAAGCAAGACCCCACCGACGCCAGTGTCCAGGCAGAACAGGCGGCGCTGAGCGCCGTGCGTGCCGTCACATCGTCTAGTTCGGCATCCCTGGTTCCTGCATTGCCCAGCGCGTCCTCGTCGGTGCGCCCCTCCATACAGACCGCCGCACAGGCCCCAAGCCCAACGAAGCTGGCACGCTAGGAAGTCGTATGCCCAGGCCCCCACGCGAAGAACCGCAAGACCGTGTGCCGCAGACCGAGCCGATGACCAGCGACACAACCATCAGCAGTGTCCCCAGCGGCGCCATGGCGACAGCGACGCGCTCGTACTTCTTGGTGATTCGCAGCGAGACCTCGTCGATGTTCCTTTTGCCGGATGTCGGGCAGCTTCTTGCCGGTCGCTCGCCCGAGGCCGATCTGCGCGTAAACGACCAGTCGGCATCGCGTCTGCACGCCCGCTTTGTGATCGATCGCGGCAGCGTGCGCGTGCGCGATCTGGGCAGTCGCAACCGCACCTGGGTGAACGGCCAACCGCTGGCCCCCGACGAAGAGCGCCGCCTGTATTCAGGCGATGTGGTGATCATCGGCAGCATGACCCTGGTCCTGCATCGGGCTGGGGATCGTCCGGCAGCAGGTGCATCGACCGCCCCCCCCGTCGAGACAGCACCAGTTTTCGTCCAGCTGGGCGACCATGTAACGCTGCTATCAGATCCGGCCATGGTGCGCGTGTATGAGCTTCTGCGCCGCCTGTCGCGCAGCACGCTGCCGGTGCTGATCATTGGCGAGACCGGGACCGGCAAAGAAAACGCCGCGCAGGCCGTGCATCACTTTTCGACGCGCAAGAGCGCTCCCTTGGTCGCCATCAACTGCGCCGCCATTCCAGAAAACCTGTTCGAAAGCGAGCTGTTTGGCCACGTGCGCGGCGCCTTTTCTGGGGCGCTTTCAGACAAAGTCGGGCGCTTGGAAGCAGCGAGCGGAGGCACCGTGTTTCTCGACGAGATCGGCGAGCTACCGCTGCCGTCGCAGGCCAAGCTCTTGCGAGCGCTAGAGACGGGCCTGGTGTGTCCGGTGGGCAGCGTGCGCGAGCACAAAATCGACTGTCGCATCGTCGCTGCCACCAACCGCGATCTGGAAGCCGAAGCCCAAGCCGGTCGCTTTCGCCAAGATCTGTACTTTCGCCTGGCAGCGGCCATGGTCGTGCTGCCGCCGCTGCGCGAGCGCCCCATCGAGATCGCGCAGCTTGCCGGGCACTTTCTGGTGACGGCCTGTCGCAAGCTGGGCCGCGGTCCGCTGCGCCTGTCCGATGCGACGCTGCGAGCGCTGCAGCAGCACCCATTTCCCGGCAACGTACGCGAGCTTCGCAACCTGATGGACTACTGCGCAGCGACGGTTGCCGAGGACGAAGTGCGAACCGAGCACTTGCCACCGCGCTTTCTGCACGCCGCACGATCGGCGAGCAACAACAGTCCAGCGCCGTCCGGGCTCTCGCCAGCCCAGAGCCCTTCGGCCGCGACCCCCGGCAGCTTCCGCCGCATCGCTGATGAAGTGCAAGAGCTAGAAGCCCGCCGCATGCGCGAGGCGCTCGACAGCACCGCCGGCAACCAGCGCCGTGCCGCCGAGTTAATCGGCATGCCTCTGCGCACCTTCGTCACCAAGCTCAAGCAGTACGGCCTGCGCGAAAAGTAGCGCCTGCTGTCGTCGGTGATGGGCGACGGTTGGACCACGGCCGCACTGCATCCGGGCTCCGCGCCAAAACAGCGTGCTGCAGCGCGCCAAAACGGCGTGACTGCGCCAAGACCGCGTATCGCTGCCTGTCGGCGCTGGCCGCAAGTCCGCGAGATCGCGAGCACTTCATCAAGACGGCGGCTTGGTGCGCGGCTTGCGCATGCCTAGGGTCGTCCCGCTTGACGCACGCGAAGGCCGGGTGGCCTTCCGGCGGGACACCAGGCAACAAGGAGAAATCCCATGTCCAAGAAGATCGCAGAAGAGAGCCAGGGCGCTCAGGTCCCGTTCTTCGCCCACCTTTTGTCGTCGCAGAACGATCCGGCCGCGGGCACCGGGGGTCCGGCCCCGACGTATCACTGCCTCGACAGCCCCTGCACAAAGAAGTACCCCAGCGACGACGATGAGTCGACGACTGGCCTGGGCGACCGGGACTGGTAGTCGCGCTAGCGGCGTGTTGATGAGGTGGCTGCGTCGTCGCTGATACGGCGATACAGCCCGGCACCCCCACGCGGATCCGTCGCAGGACGACCGAGGTGATGAGATGAGCCACGACGCACGTGTGCTTCTGATTTCGCATCAGAACGAGCCGTTCTGTACCGCCCGCGTGGCGGGTGCTCTGTCGGCGCGCGGTGCCCGCGTGCTGCGCCTGGACAGCGATACATTCCCGTCGCAGCTTCGCCTGAGCGGGCAGCTTGGCTTTCAAGACAAGGCCCCGGTGCTGCTGCATCAAGGCGAGCCGCTGCAGATCGATGCGGTGTGGCTGTGGCGGCTGTGGCCCGCCTCGCTGGACGAGCGCATACCGGCAGCGCACCGGCAGGCGGCCCAGCGCGAGTCGCTGACGACGCTGCGCGGCTTTTTGGATCTGCTTGGCGAGGCGTTCTTCATCGACCCACCGGACACCATGGCCGCGTGCGAAAACAAGACGCGTCAGCTTCGCTTGGCGCAGGCGCTGGGGCTTGCGATTCCACCGACGCTGATCACAGCGGATCCGCAGGCTGCTCGCGCGTTCTTTGCCGTACACGATGGGCGCGTCGTCGCCAAGCTGCAGACCTCGCTGGGTCACTCGATGCAAGGCGGCAACGGCCTGCCCACGCGGCTCTTGCAGGTCGCGGATCTGGATGCGCTGTCTGGTCTATCGGTGTGTCCAATGGTTTTTCAGCGATACATCGAAAAAGCCTATGAGCTGCGCGTGGCCTGGGTCGATGGCGAAGCCTTCGTCGGAGCGCTCGACGGGGCGAGCTGCGGTATCGACTGGCGCTATGAATCGACCGCCAGTTGGCAAGCGCACCAACTGCCCGTCGAGATTCACCACAAGCTGGACGCGCTGATGCGACAGCTTGGCCTGCGCCAGGGGGCGCTGGATCTCATCGTTACACCCTCTGGCGAATACGTGTTTTTGGAAGTCAATCCACACGGCGAGTGGGGAATGCTGGAACGCGACCTGGGGCTGCCGATTGGTGCCGCCTTGGCCGACGCCCTTCTTCGTCGTGGTAGCCGAACAAGGGGACAGCGGTCATGAGCACGCAAAGTGTTGCGACGAGGCACGTGGTTGTTATCTCGCGCAGCGACGACATCACCGGCATGCATAAAGAGCTGCGCAACGAGCTAGAGTCGCGCGGCGTCCAGATGCTGCGCTTCAACACCGACGAGTTCCCGACGAACGCCCAGGTGATCTTTGCGCAAGAGGACGGCCGCGATGTGCTGCGCTTCTGCACGCCGCAGGGCGAGGTCGAGCTCGGCCCCAACGACGCCATCTGGTACCGCCGCGCCAACTGGGGCGGCAAGCTGCCGATGGACATGGACAAGCAGCTTCGCCATGGCTGCGTATCCGAGACCGAAGCCATGCTGCGTGGCGTGCTAGAGGCCGCGCCCTGCTTCGTCCTCGACCCGCCCGAGCTGGTGCGCAAAAACGGCCACAAGCCGGCGCAGCTTCGCCTGGCGAAAAAGCTGGGCCTTTGCACGCCACGCACGCTGATGACCAACGATCCGCACGCGGCCCGCGCGTTCATCGCAAGCTGCCCGCAAGGGGTGATCGCCAAGATGCTTGGGGGCTTTGCGATCTATGACGACAAAGGCGAAGAGCAGGTGGTTTTCACCACGGCGCTCTCGCCCGAGCACCTCGATAAGCTCGACGGGCTGCGCTACTGCTCGATGGTATTTCAAGAGCGGGTGCAGAAGCAGGTTGAGCTGCGCGTGACCGCCATCGGACGTCGCTTGTTTGCCGCGGCCGTCGACTCGCAGGCGACCCAAGGCGCGGAAGTCGACTGGCGCGAGCGCGGCGTCACGCTGCTTCAGTCTTGGCGCCCATACACGCTGCCCGTCGAGATCGAGACCAAGCTGCACGCCTACATGGCGGCGATCGGCATGCAGTACAGCGCCATCGACCTGATCGTCGAGCCGAGCGGTCGCCACGTGTTTTTGGAAGCCAACCCAGCCGGCGAGTGCTTCTGGCTGCAGTACAACAGCCCGCATCATCCCTTGGCCGCCGCGCTCGCCGACGTGCTCGTCGCTGCGCCTTTGGCCCGCCGCCCGACGGACCAGGGACTGTGCTGACTCTGCTTCGTCGCCGTGATTTCCCACGAGCCGCGCGCAAGGACGACGTACGATGTCCCCTGCTGCCCTGATGGAACGCCCTCCTGCAAACCCCGGATCGAGCACCAGCCTGCGGGCTCGCCTGTGGCGTGGTGGTCAAGCGCTGCGCATGGCCTGGCAGAGCTCGCCCCTGACCGCTGGGCTGTGGATCTTCTTTTTGGCCGCAAACGCCGTGCTGCCCTTGGCCTTGGCCTGGGTGGGCAAGGCCATCGTCGACGCTGTCGTTGCCCACGACACCCGCCGCGCCCTGTCCTGGGTGGCCATCGAGCTGGCGCTTTCGATCCTGATCGGCGCATCGCAGCGTGGAGCTTCCGTCGCACGCTCGCTGATGGCCACGCGCTTGGGCTTGGCCGTCAACATCACGATCTTGAAAAAGACGCTGACGCTGCAACTTCAGCACTTCCAAGACCCGCAGTTTTACGACCAACTGACGCGGGCTCGACGAGAAGCCTCGCACCGACCGCTGGCCCTGACCGGCGAAGTGCTGGGGCTGCTGAGCGCGCTGGTGACGCTGCTTGGTATCGTCGTGATGCTGCTTCGCTTTAGCTGGATTTCCGTCGGTGTGCTGCTTCTGGCTGCGTTTCCTGCCGCCCTGGCTGAGCTGCGCTTTTCGCGCGTGACCTATGAGCTGCGCAAGCGCCGCTCTGCCGATTCACGCCGCTTGAACTACCTGGAATACGTGCTGGCCAGCGACGAGCACGCCAAAGAAGTCATGGCGCACGGCCTGGGCCCGACGCTGCTGGCGCGATACGAAGAGATCGGCGAGCGCATGTGGCACGAAGAGCGCGGCCTGGCGATTCGCCGCATGCTGTGGGTGACGCTGCTGGCGCAGCTTGGCACGCTGTCGTTTTACGGCTGCTATCTGTACATCGCGTATCTCGCGGTCACCGGCCGAATTTCCCTCGGGGATATGACGCTGTACGTGCTGATGTTTCGCCAAGGCCAGCAGTCCTTCCAGTCGATTCTTTTGGGCATTGGCGCGCTGTATGAACACGACCTGTACATGTCCAACTTGCTGTCGTTTCTATCGCAGCCGACCGAGCCCGCACCGCGTCTGCTGCCCGCGAAAAGCGACCAGATCCCCGACGAGCGCGGCATCCGCTTTGAAGACGTCGGCTTTCAGTATCCCGGCCAAAGCGGCTTTGCCCTGCGCCACATCAACCTGGAAATCCCCGCCGGGCAGAGCCTGGCCTTAGTCGGACACAACGGCGCTGGCAAGACGACGTTCATCAAGCTGCTCACCGGCCTTTACGAGCCGAGCGAGGGCCGCGTGCTGCTCGATGGACGTGATCTGCGGACGCTGGAAAAAGACGAGCTGCGACGGCGCATCTCGGTCATTTTTCAGGACTTCAATCAGTATCAACTGCCGGCGCGCGACAACGTTGCCTATGGCGATCCGCCCCATGCCAAAGACGATGCCCGCATCGCGCAAGCCATCGAGCGCGGCGGAGCCAGCGACGTGATCGCGAGCCTTCCCGAAGGAATTTCGACGCAGCTTGGCCGCTGGTTCGATAACGGCGTCGATCTTTCGGGTGGCCAGTGGCAGCGCATTGCGCTGTCACGGGCGATGATGCGCAGCGATGCCGATATCGTGGTCCTCGACGAGCCAACCGCAGCGCTGGATGTCGATGCCGAAGCCGAGGTGTTCGAACGCGTGCGCGTGCTGGCACAAGGGCGAACGGTGATCCTCATCTCGCATCGATTTCCGACGGTGCGCATGGCCGATCGCATCGTTGTGCTGGAAAAAAGCGGCGTGCTTGAGCAGGGCAGCCACGCCGAGCTTCTGGAAAAAGAGGGCCTGTACGCGGCCATGTTCCGCAAGCAAGCCAAGGGCTACGAATAGCTCGCCATCCCGTGTCACGCGGTCCATGGCAAGCCGCGGCGGGTCTGCTATGGTGCGCGCGTGACGGCGCATTTGCAGGGCGATCTAGGCAGGGATTTGCTGGGTGAAGCGGTGGCCCTGCGCGGCCACGCAGCGACGGGCGGAGCGATTGCTCAGGCCGATCTGGTGACGCCGCTTAAGCGCTACTTTGGCTACACCAGCTTTCGGCCGCTGCAAGAGCAGATCATTCGCGACTCGCTGTCGGGTCGCGATGTGTTTGCCCTGCTGCCGACGGGCGGCGGCAAGTCGCTGTGCTTTCAGCTTCCGGCGCTGTTGCGGCCGGGGCTCACCGTTGTCATCTCGCCGCTTATCGCGCTGATGAAAGATCAGGTCGATGCCCTGCATGACAGCGGCGTCCCCGCGACGTACTTGAACTCGACGCTGTCGGCCGAAGAGGCGCGCAGCCGGTTTCGCAACCTGCACGCGGGCGAGCTAAAGCTCTTGTTCATCGCACCCGAGCGCCTGATGGGCGGAACGCTGCTCGATGATCTGATCCGCTGGGGCGTGTCCTGCGTGGCCGTCGACGAAGCCCACTGCATCAGCGAGTGGGGGCACGACTTTCGACCGGAATATCGCCAGCTATCCGTGCTGCGCAAGCGCCTGCCGCACGTGCCGTACATGGCGCTGACCGCGACCGCGACCGAGCGCGTGCGAGCCGATATCATCCGCCAGCTTGAGCTACGCCAGCCGTCGCTGTATGTCGCCAGCTTCAACCGCCCAAACCTTTCGTATCGCGTGCAGCCCAAGAGTCAGGCGCAGAAGCAGCTTGTCGACTTCATCGCGCAGCGCCGTCGCGAAAGCGGCATCGTGTACTGCGCCAGTCGCGCCACCACCGAGTCGCTGGCCAACAAGCTGGTGTTGTCGGGGATCCGCGCCCTGCCCTATCACGCCGGCCTGCCCCACGACGAGCGCGAGCGCAACCAAGACGCGTTTCTGCGCGACGAGGACCGCGTCATCTGCGCCACCATCGCCTTTGGCATGGGCATCAACAAGCCCAACGTGCGCTACGTCGTCCACTATGACCTGCCCAAGAACATCGAGGGCTATTACCAAGAGACAGGCCGCGCCGGCCGCGACGGACTGCCGAGTGAGTGCTTGCTCTTGTACAGCCCGGCCGACGTCGCCAAGCAGCTTCGCTTCATCGAAGAAAAAAGCGACGAGACCGAGCGCCGCGTCGCCCGCGAGCAGCTTCAGCAGATGGTCCACTATGCCGAAAGCAGCCTGTGCCGACGCGTGACCTTGCTCGGCTATTTCGGCGAGATCTATCCAAGCCCAAGCGGCACCGGCCCGAGCAGCGCCGCCGAAGCGAGCGATCTCGACGACGGTGAAGATCTGCTGTGCGAAGCAGGCTGCGGCGCCTGCGACAACTGCCTGACCCCGCGCGAGCAGTTCGATGGCACGCTGCCGGCGCAGAAGCTTCTGTCCTGCGTCGTGCGCATTCGGCAAAAAAGCGGCTTTGACGTCGGGCTGAACCACGTGATCGCGGTCCTTTTGGGCAGCGACCACGGCAAGCTGCGACAGCACGGCCACGACATGCTCAGCACCTTCGGCATCGGCAAGGAACACCACCGCTTGGCCTGGGCCGCCATGGCGCGTGAGCTTGTGCGCTTGGGTCTCTTGCGCCAGAGCCCTGAGCGCTTCAACACCGTCGGCATCACCGAAGAGGGTCTGGCCGCGCTGCGCGATCGTCGAGTGCTGATGCTGACGCGACCGCTGCAGGGAAGCACCAAGCGAGCCGAGGCGACGGCAAGTGGCGCGACCGCGGAGGGCCGCCATGGCACAGATCGCCCAGCGATGTCGGTTGGTCGAACAAGTGGCAAGCGACGACGCATCGGCGGGGCCTTGGACATCCCCTGCGACGAAGAGCTGTTTGAAAAGCTGCGTGCTCTGCGCAAGACCCTAGCCGACAAGAAAGGAGTGCCTCCGTACATCGTGTTCGGCGACGCGACGCTGCGCTTGATGGCCCTGCACAAGCCGCGCGATGCCGCTGGGCTGCTCGCCATCTCGGGCGTGGGCGAGCGCAAGCTGGCCGACTATGGTCAGGATTTCCTGCGCGTCCTCAATGACTAGAAGGCCGAGGACACGCCACCCTCTCGAAGCCGCACGACGTAGTTATTGACCGAAGCCGGGCAGTCTGGTACTCAATGCGGCTTGCTAGCTATCGCTTGTATGAAGCCGTCCTAAGCTGCATGCCGTTTACTTACGACGCTGCGTCGTTCCCCTCGTCAACCCGCGCTGAACACCCGCGCTTGCGTTCCCTGCTTTGTTTGGAGGCGTCCTCGTGATCGTAACGACTCTTGCGGGCACCCTGCTTGCCGACGGTGCCGCACCCCCAGCAGGGGGCCTGATGGGCACCCTGCCCATGCTGCTTGTGATGTTCGGCATCTTCTATTTCCTGCTGATCCGTCCCCAGCAGAAGCGCCAGCGTGAACACAACGACTGGCTGAAATCGATCAAGAAGGACGACGAAGTGGTCACTACCGGCGGCCTGTGGGGCAAGGTCAAAGGCGTCGCCGACAACAGCCCGTACGTGACGCTGGAGCTACAAGAAAAAGTCCGCGTGCGCGTGCTGCGCTCCCACATTGCAGGCAAGGCTCCGGCTGCCGAGGGCAACGGGCCGGCCGAGCAGAAAACCGCTTAGACGGGGAATCGTGCGATGGAACGAGGCTTTTACTATCGCGTAGGCGCCTATTCGCTGCTGACGCTGCTGGCCTTGGTGGTCCTAGTGCCAACGATGGCCGACTGGACGCACCGGACCGAAAAGCTGCCCGACTGGTTCAAGCGGGCTGTCACGCGCAAGATCGCGCTGGGCCTGGACCTGCAAGGCGGCCTGCACTTGGTGTACGAGGTGCAAGTTGACAAGGCGGTGTCGGACAAGGCCGACCGCATCGCCAGCCAGATCGAAGAGAAGCTGGCCAAGGATAAGAAGGTCAAAGGCGTCAAGGTCGTCCGCGAGGGTGATGGCGCCGAGCTAAAGCTGCGCGTCACCTTCCAAAACAAGGCCGACGTCAAAAAGCTCGACCGCTCGTTCGATCGCGACTTCCAGCGCTACATCACGCGCGAGACGAGCAGCGACGATGCCGGCGAAGTGGTGTTCCGCATGGATGCCGACTACGTCGACGAGCTTCGCGGCTATGCCGTCAGCCAGGGTGTCGAGACGATCAAGAACCGCGTCGACAAGCTGGGCGTGTCCGAGCCGGTCGTGCAGCGCAAGCAGAACGACATCATCGTCGAGCTAGCCGGTCTGTCCCAGGGCGACTTCGAGCGCGTCAAGGGCCTGATCGGCAAGACCGCGCAGCTTGAATTCAAGATGGCCGACGACGGCAGCGAGTACATGCAGAAGCTCGGCGTGTACGCCGACAGCAAGAAGGCGCAGTACCCCGGTCTCGACGTCGGGTATGACGCCTGGCAGCAAAAAGACAGCGGCCAACAGCACGCCGACGTCTACCTGAAGTCCAAGGACAAGGCGGTGCTGGAAAAGTTCTTCAAAGAACTCCCGCCTGAGCAGCAGGTTCCCAACGACCACGAGATCCTGTTCGAGCAGTCCTCGCGCTACAACGACGAGGGGCAAGAGACCCAGGACAAGATCTGGCGGAGCTATTACCTGCACCGCCGCGCCGAGCTAACCGGCGAGTACCTGACCGATGCCGAGGTCAGCTATGACCAGAATATGCGGCCGGAAGTCTCGATCACCTTCGACAGCGAAGGCGCCAACCTGTTTGAAAAGGCCTCGGGCGCCAACATCGGCCGCCGTATGGCCATCATCCTCGACGAAAAAGTCACATCGGCACCGACCATCGAGGGCCGCATTGGTGGCGGTCGTGCCCGCATCACACTGGGCGGCTACAGCGACCCGTATCAACTTCAGCAGGAAGCCAAGGATCTGGTCGCCGTGCTGCGCACAGGTGCCCTGCCGGCGCCGCTGCGCAAGACGTTCGAGACGCAAGTCGGCCCGTCGCTGGGACCCGACGCTGTGAACAAGGCCAAGACCTCGATGATCATCGGCGCCCTGGCCGTTGTGCTGTTCATGGTCGTCTACTACCGGGGCTCGGGCGTCATCGCCAACATCGCGATGGTGTTCAACGTCGTCTATCTGCTTTCGATGATGGCCATGCTGCAGGCCACCTTGACCTTGCCGGGCATCGCCGCCGTCGTGCTGACGATCGGTATGGCCGTCGACGCCAACATCATCATCTATGAGCGCATCCGCGAAGAAGTGCGCGCCGGCAAGACGCCGCGCGGCGCGGTGCAAGAAGGCTTCAACCGCGCCTTCTGGACGGTCTTCGACGCCCACGTCACCAACTTGGTCGCCGGCATCGTCCTTTATTCCTACGGTACGGGCCCCATCCGCGGCTTCGCGGTGTCGCTGATGGCGGGTATCGTCTGCAACCTCTTCACGTCGGTCTGGCTATCGCGGGCCATGTTCGACTGGATGGTCGGCCGCAAAAAGGTCGCCCAACTGAGCATCTGAGGAAACCGCCATGGCCAAGAAGCCCGAGTTCTTCGAACTAATTCGGCCCGACCACAACTTCGACTTTGTCGGCAAGACCAAGACCCTTTTGGTGATCTCGGTCTTTCTGGTGGTCCTTTCGTTCTTGCTGCTGCCCCTCAACACGTTCTTGCCGGGACGTGGCCACGCCTTGAACTTCTCCGTCGACTTCCGTGGCGGCACCGAGATGCGCGTCGACTTCAGCCGCGACGTCACACCCGCCGAAGTGCGCGAGGCGATGGAAGGCGGTGGCTTCAAAGACACCGAGGTCGTCCCGCTGACCGAGTTCAAGGGCGCCTTCCTCGTGCGCTTCACCGCTGTCTCGCCGCTTTCGGCCGAACAGGCCAAGAAGGCCGAGAGCATGCTGCGCGAAAAGCTGGGTCAGGACACGGTGCG
>CAZKOY010000151.1:10859-13514 GCA_964554495.1 uncultured Myxococcales bacterium | reverse complement strand
CCTTGCCGCAGGCTTGTTTGCCTAGATCAATTTTTGCGCCGATTCTAAAGAGCTATGCACACAAACAATGCCAGGGCCCTTGACCCCAGGTGTTCTGTTCGCGATGTGGGCCGTGCCGGCGGCGCCGAAAGTCGGCACAAAAAGGGGCGCTTACGCGGGCGCTGGGCGTGGCTATTCAGCGGCTGTGTTGGGATCTTTTCTGCCGCATGCAGCGACGGAAATATGGCGGTTCCTGAGCACAGCAGCCGCGCGCAGGCCGAAGGCTTGGGCAAAGACGGCGACGTGGCGGTCGACACCATGGGTCGCGTGCTGAACCGCTATGCCGCGCTGGGGGCCGATGCCAACCGCGGCAACACCACACTGACTTTGTCGAGCAGCGTGGGCCAAGATCTCGACGCGCTGCAGCCGATTTCAGCCGGCGATCTGCTGCTGCTGATGCAGATGCAAGGCGCCGAGATCGGCGGCGAAAACAGCGCTCGCTTTGGCGAGGTCTTGGATCTGAACGGCGCCGGTTTGTTTGAGCTGATCGAGGTCAGCAGCGTCGATGCAGCCAACAACCGCTTGGTCGTAAACAGCGGCTGTGGCGGCCTGAAAAACAGCTATCAGACGCGCGGCAAGACCCAGGTCGTGCGCGTGCCGCTTTTGCGCAACCTGACCGTTTCGGCCACCGGAAGCATCGTCCCCAAGCCCTGGGATGGACAGAGCGGTGGCATCGTGGCGCTGCAGGTCGCGGGATCGTTTGTGCTAAACGGCCGCATCGATGCCTCGTCGGCAGGCTTCCGCGGCGGCAGCAAGACCTCGATCGGCGGCATGCGGCTGGCAAATGTCGGCAGCTTTTATCTGTCGATGAGCGCCCAGGATGGCGGCAACCGCGGCGAGAGCATCGCAGGAGACGCCAGCGCCTATGTCGCTCTGGGTCAGTACGGTCGCGGGGCGGCGGCCAATGGCGGCGGTGGCGGCAATCGCATCGCGGCGGGCGGCGGCGGCGGCGGCAACGGGGGTCTTCTGTCCGCCTGGACCGGACAGGGCGTCATGCCGCAAAACACAACCGGAGGCGCGTCCGCGTGGCCTTTAGATCCCAGCTATGCCATGGCCCTGGCCAGCCAAGCGGGCGGCGGGCGCGGCGGATACACGCTGTCCGACGGAACGCAGGATCCGACGGTGGTGGCTCCGGGCAGTGCAAGCTGGGGGCAAGATCTGCGGCGCGAGCGCGGAGGCTTAGGCGGTCGCCCCGTCCCCAACGATCCGCAGGCACGGCTGTTTCTTGGCGGCGGCGGCGGCAGCGGCGACGACTTCATGGATCAAAGCGGTGGCGGCGGGCGCGGCGGCGGCCTGGTCCTGATCGACGCCACGCAGCTTGCCGGCAGCGGACAGATCTTGGCCAACGGGCAAAGCGGAGACAGCGCCACCAGCACTCAAAGTGGCGGCGGCGGCGGCGGGGCCGGTGGCAGCATCGTCCTTGCGATTCCCAGCGTGCAAGGCATCACCGTGCAGGCCAACGGCGGAGCCGGCGGCGATCAAAGCGCAGCGACGGTGCAAGCCGGTGGCCCCGGCGGTGGCGGTGGCGGCGGCTTTGTTGCGACAACACCTGGGCTGGTCTTGCCGATGCAGGTCAGCGGCGGCCCAGGGGGCAGTACGCGCTCGCCCGAGCTTTTGGCGTTCCCACGCAACGGCGCCAGCGACGGAACAATAGGTATAATATCGCAAGCCATCAGCGGCTTGTTTGGCGGCGCGCCGCTGTGCGCGGTGGCTGATGTCGCGATTCGCCTGGGTGCCATGCCCAGCCAAGCCGTGCGCCTTGAACCCTTCACGCTGCAGGTCAGCGTGCGCAACCATGGCCCCAGTCGGACCGGCGGCCTGAGCGTGCCGCTTGAGCTTCCGCCGGGCGTGCGCCTGATCGGCTTTTCTGCCACCGGCTGGGACTGCACCGCCAGCACGCAGAGCCTGCTCTGCCGCCGATCGATCTTGTCCGTCGATGAACAGGCTGACTTCAGCGCCACGGTGACGCCCGCCCTTTCCGCCGGCCAGCTTTTGTTTGGCGCCTCGGTCCACTCTCCTGCCAGTGATCCGCAGCCCGACAACAACCGCGCGGCGCTGACCGTGATCAACGGTGACCCGCTCGACATCCGCTTTGCCGGAGGCGGCATCGGCTGCAGCCTTTCGTCGGCCGCATCGGCCAGCCGATCACACGGCGGACTAGCCGGTCTGCTGTTTCTGCTTGTGCTGTCTGCGCGGCGGCGGCGGACTGCGCGCTGGGCCGCTTGCCCAGCCGGCCGAGCGACCACGGGCTTCGCCGCGGCCGCAAGACCAAGACGAACCGCCCGATCCGTCGATACAATGGGCCCACCAACCTGGGGGGACTTCGATGCAAGCGAGTGAGAGAGCGCGGCTTATCAACCTGGTCGAAGCAGTGGCAGAGCAGCCCGATCGAACCGGCGCATATGACGCCATCGCCGCCGCCGAGAGAGACGAGACCGACGTAGCGACGCGACAGCTTCTGCACGATGCCGCGCTGGCTCTTTTGCGCAGCCAGCACGATGCTGGCCACCTGGATCGCGTCCGTCAGCTTCTGCAGGCGATCGAGCCCGAAGGATAGGACCTGACGCCTGGGGGTCGCACCCTGCGGATTCTCGTCGAGGATCTGGCCTTGCCTCG
>CAZKOY010000151.1:0-10759 GCA_964554495.1 uncultured Myxococcales bacterium | reverse complement strand
CGAGGATCTGGCCTTGCCTCGGCGAGGATCTGCCCTTGCCTCGGTGAGCAGCAGCCTGACGTCAGGGAATCGCCACCCCGTTTTTGTCCAGCCGCAGAAACAGACCGCTGCGCGCCTGTGCCGCGGCTCCAAGGGTGGCGACGGGGACGTGATCACCTACGTTGCGGCCGTTCAGCACGACGGTCAGGTCGCGGTGCAGATAGCTTGCGACCTGCGCTAGCGACCACTCGATCGCATGAAAGATGAGCGGGATCGGGTTGCCGAACACGCCGCCGCCGATCAGCGTCAAGACCACCTGATCTTTGCCGTGCGCCGCCGCCGCAAGCAGCGTGCCCAGATAGGCGGTGCGCTGCAGGCTCCACAGGATGCGCTGGATGGCGGCATCGCCGCTGTGAATATCGCCATACATTCCCGCGGCCATCGTCGATGTAAAGACCTGCGCGATGCGGCGGTGCGGGCTCGCCTCGACGCCGCCGTCCCAGTCGCAGCCCAAGACGACCTGGACATCGTTGTGAAAGCCGATGGCTAGGTCGTCGAAGCGATCGTCGAGCGCGCGGGCAAACGCCGCGGCATCGTCCACATCGTCGGGCCGCAGATAGCCGCTGTGTACGCGGGCCAGGCCGGGACCGCAGACAGAAGCCAGCAGGTTTAGCTGAGGACCGTCGCTGGTCTGGACAAAGCGCGGCGCATCGGCATCGGCCTGGGGCGCGGCATAGTGGCGCAGAAGCGTGCCGGGAAACGCCGACACCGAAGCGCGCGGCCCCTGCGTTGGGTCGTGCAGATAGTCGCTGACGTCCGTAATGAACGCGCCCGGCGCTTCCAGGCAGTTGAACTGCGAGGCGACTTGAAACAGCGTGCCCGGTGGCGCAAAGGCCTGCAGCGCGCCGATGTCCGTGCCGGGCCCTGCCCCGTCGCAGATGAACAGTCGCAGGCGACCCGAGCGCTGCCGATTGCGCGCTTGCGCTCGTCGGGCTCGCGCTTTTAGCTCGCGCAGGCTCAGCCGTTCGAAGCAGCCGGCGTGATAGCGACGTCCGGCGGCAAACAGCGTGACTTGACCCTGCGCATCCTCGACAAAACACTCGTGCGGAGCCGCTTTCACATCGGCTTCAGCGCGCAAAAGCAGACCGCGGTCGCCGCGTCCCCGCGATGCCACGACCGCAGCTTGATAAGCATCGAGTTCCTTGGCCAGCCGCGTGCGATCCGACCCATCGAAGGCAGCAAGAGCTTCGAGCATACAGGCAGGATAACGCAGCGCCGCAGGGGCCGGGTCCGCGCCCGATGTCCCGTCGCTAATTCAGGGTCGAGTTGGTGATCTGCGGCGTGCCGTTGGCCAGCACGAAGATGCCTTTGTAGCCCGCGGTCTCAAAGCCCATGCTGGGGTTTCCGCTCAGCACCGAGTCCTTGATGATCAGCGAGCCCGTGCGGTTGTTGCTGACGAAAAAGATGGCGCCGCCGCCTTCCTTGGCCGTGTTGCCGGTCATCTTGACGCCACACAGGCTGAGCGTAAACAGGTTGCCGTCGCAGTAGATGCCGCCGCCACTGCCGCCGCCGGGCGTGCCCGACTTTGGTGGGTTTGCGCCGCTGCCAATCGCCGAGTTTTCGACGAACAGGCTGTTGATCACGGTGTACGAGACGCCGATGCTGGACAGGCCGCCACCGTTTGATCCGACGTTGCCCAGGCCTCCTTCGCCGCCGAAGGTGCTGTTTACGACATAGAGCGGCAGGTCCATCGACTGATCGAATGCGCGAATCGCGGCGCCGCCGACATCGGGGCCGGTCTCGTCGACGGTGTTGCGAAAGAAGCGCGAGTTCACGACCTTAAGCCGCCCGCCGCGCACGAAGATGGCACCGCCACCACCGGGGTCCATGCCCTTGGCGTTTCCGTCGATGAACGTCAGGTTTTGCACGGTCAAAAGCGGGTGGTCCTGATCGTTGCAGTGGCTGGTCGTCCACTTCTGCGCGGGGTCGCAGGTGTTCTGATACAGGATGCGAACCTTGCCGCCGCCGCTCAGCGTCACTTTGCCGCCGCCGTCGAGCACGATCTTGGGGCCCTTGTCATTGAAGATCTTGGCGGTCTGCGAAAGCGTGATCGTCACTGGATCGGGGCCGCAGTTAAACGTGATGATACCGCCCTTGGCGACGGCGCTGACCACCGCATCCGATGTGCAGCTAGCGGCGCTGCCGGTACCGACGACGGTCGTCGGACGGCTGGTGTCTTCGGCCTGCGCCTCGGCCGGAATGGCGCACTTCCCGTCGGGGTTTCCGACGGGCGGCAGGCTCATCGGCAGCGGTCCCGGATCAGGGCCAGGGCCTGGATTCATGGTGTTCGGATCGCTGCCTGAATCCGATGAACCACAGCTTGCGCCCAGCAGCGAGATCACGGCGCCAACGCACAGCACACAGCGCACCGACGACATCGTCTTTGACATAGGTTCCCCCCTCGCAGAGCTTGATTCTATCGTGAGCTTGCGACGAGACCGCAGTACACGCGTTGGCTCGCAATGGACGGACCGCAGCGCCGCGCTGGATCCTAGGTCACCGCCGCAGGTGAAGGTGATAGACTGCCCGCCACAGCTTTAGCGACCTGGAGAAAGTTCTCATGCACAGTGAAAAGCGAGATCGCCGGTTCCGCCGCGTGGCCGTGCTCGGCGCAGGCGTCATGGGTTCGGGCATTGCGGCGCACATGGCGGGCGCCGGTTTGGATGTGCTGCTTTTGGACATCGTCCCGCCGGACCTGAAAGAAGGCGATCCAGCGGCGAGCGACAAGCGGAACCGCAACCGCTTCGCGCTGTCGGCGCTGGAAAAGCTGCAGAAGAGCAAGCCGGCCGCGCTGTTCCACCCCCGCGATTTGGAGCGCATCACCGTCGGCAACCTGACCGACGCTCTGGCCTCCGCCGGATCCTGTGACTTGATCATCGAAGCGGTGCGCGAAGACATCGAGGTCAAGCGGGCGCTGTACAGCCGCTTGGAGCCGCTCCTTGGATCCGAGACCATCGTCGCCAGCAACACATCCGGTCTGCCGATCAGCAAGCTGATGGCCGGGCGCGGCGAGAGCATGCGCAAGCGCTTCCTGGTGACGCACTTCTTTAACCCCGTGCGCTATATGCGCCTGCTTGAGCTCATCGCGGGCGACGAGACCGATCCCGGTGTGCTCGCCGACGTGGCGCGATTTGGCGAGACCGCGCTGGGCAAGGGCATCGTGTTCGGCCATGACACGGTGAACTTCGTCGCGAACCGCATTGGCGTGCTGGGCATGATGGGCCTGATCGACATGGCCGTGAAGGGCGGCTTTACCGTCGAGGAAATCGACGCGATCTTTGGCCCGCCGCTGGGGCGTCCGAAGTCGGCGGTGTTCCGCACCGCAGACATGGTGGGCTTGGACACCGTCATCGACGTCAGCGAGAACTGTTACAACAACCTGCTCGCCGACGAGCTGCGCGAGACCTTCAAGGTGCCCGAGGTGCTGCGCAAGATGGTCGCGGCCGGCCTGCGCGGCGACAAGTCGGGCAAGGGCTTCTATCAAAAAACCAAGGACGGCATCCTGGCGCTGGATCTGAACACGCTGGAATACCGGCCGCAGCAGAAGCCGCGCTTTGAATCGCTGGGCGCTGCCAAAGGCAAAGAGACCTGGCAAGAGCGCATGGCCGCTGTGCTGGCTGGCAGCGATCGTGCCGCCCAGATCGCGTGGAAGGCGACGGCGCTTTTGTTCGCGTACTCGTCGCGGCGCATCGGGCCGCGCAGCGCCGAAGATGGCAACCAGAACGACGCGGTGATCTGCGACGACTTGGCGCAGGTCGATC
Organism: uncultured Myxococcales bacterium; assembly: GCA_964554495.1. Taxonomy (GTDB): domain Bacteria; phylum Myxococcota_A; class Polyangia; order Palsa-1104; family JAEUJZ01; genus JAEUJZ01. The sequence goes on along the minus strand of CAZKOY010000151.1, from coordinate 6,959 downwards.
GCGGCATGCGCTGGGGCTATGGCTGGGAAGCCGGCCCCTTCGAGATGTGGGATGCCTTGGGCGTCAAGGCCACCGTCGAGCGCATGGAAAAAGACGGCATCAAGCCGGCCAAGTGGGTCTATGACATGCTGGCCGCGGGTCGCACGTCGTTTTATGGCGCGCAGACCGGCGGCGAGACGCGCGTGTATGACGTCAATGCGGGCGGCGAAAAGACGCTGCAAAAGAGCCCGCGAGCACTGTCGCTGGCGGCGCGCGTGGCGGCCGGGGCCGTGCTGGACTCGAACGACGGCGCCCGCTTGGTGGACCTTGGCGACAGCGTCTATTGCGTCGAGTTCCGCAGCAAGATGAACTCGGTCGACACCGACATCATCGCCCTGCTGAAAAAGTCAGTCGATCGCGCGGATCGCGACGGCGCTGCTCTGGTCGTTGCCAACGAAGCGATCGAGGCGTTTTCCGTCGGTGCCAACCTGATGCTGATCGTGATGGCGGCAAGCGGTGGCAACTGGAAGATGCTGGAACAGGTCACAGGCGACTTCCAGCAGGCGAATATGCTGCTGAAGTACGGCCCGGTGCCCGTCGTGACCGCGCCGTTTGGCCTGACGCTGGGCGGCGGTGCCGAGGTGTCGATGCACAGCGCCATCACCCGCGCCCATGCCGAGCTTTACATGGGCCTGGTCGAAGTCGGTGTGGGTCTGCTGCCCGGTGCCGGTGGCTGCAAGGAAATGGTCTGCCGCGCCCTTTCAGGCCTGCCCGACGATGCCGATCCCTTCCCCGCGATCAAGCAGGTGTTCCAGACCATCGGCATGGCCAAGGTGGCGACTTCGGCGGAAGAGGCGCGGGCCGCCGGCTTCCTGCGCGAGAGCGACAGCATCACCATGAACCGCGACCACCTGATCTATGACGCCAAGCAGGCCGCGCTGGGTCTTTTGCGAGCCGGCTATCGGCCGCCGCGTCCGCGCGTTGTGCGCCTACCGGGACCGTCGGGCTATGCCAACATTCGGTCGAGCCTGCAGATGATGCTGAACGGGCACCAGATCCTGCCGCATGACTTGGTGGTGGGCAGCGCCCTGGCTCGCGTCATTACCGGTGGCGATACGTCTCCGACGATCAAGGTGACCGAGCAGCGCCTGCTCGACCTCGAACGCGAGCAGTTCCTCAAGCTCTGCGGCGAAGAAAAGACGCGCGAGCGCATGATGTACATGCTGCAGAACAACAAGCCGCTGCGGAACTAGCCCACCATCCCGTTGCCGCGCCATCGTGTGCGTGGCTCACCTGCTTTGAAGCCTGCCTAAAACCCTCGCGAAATTCTTGGCTAAGTCGCCCACAAATCGTTGACCCCTGTGCGCCGTTGCGAGACACTTTTGGCGCTTACCTTACCTTTGCAGAATGCTCTGTAGCCATCTGCTCTCACGCAGCTTGACTCTCCCCCTGGACGCGCCGTCATTCCTGCCGGATGCGTCGGACGAATCCCGAAAAATACGCTCTGCGAGTCGTGCCCGGATGGTCATGCGCCGCGGGTCCGAAGGCCGCACGGCGTCGCGACAAAAGCCCGGTTTCCATCTGCCTGTTTGGGCTCTGCATCCTGGGCTGTCTGGGATGTTTCCCTCGCATTCGCGCCTGGAGGCTCTCGCAACTTTATGAAGATCGCGTTCACTCACAACCTTCGCCTGAGTAATACCGAGGAAGAGGCCGAGTTCGACACGCCCGAGACGATCGAAGCGGTGGCTGCAGCCTTGGCCAGCGACGGCAACGAGGTCCAGAAGATCGAAGTGAGCGGCCCGGCCTCGCACCTAGCAGCCCGACTGGAAGCGTTTTCGCCCGATCTGATCTTCAACACCGCCGAGGGCAAGCGCGGTCGCTCGCGCGAGGCGTTTTATCCGGCGCTGTTTGAAGAGCTTGGCTATCCCTACACGGGCTCAGACGCGTACACGCTGACGCTGACGCTCGACAAGTGGCTGACCAAGCAAGTGCTGCGCTCGCACGGTATCGACACACCGACCGCGCGCTTGATCACGGCGCGCGACCTGCCCGATGCCGCCAAGATCGAAGGTGTTCTCGGCGGCTCGCTCGGCGTGCCGATTCCAGCCATCGTAAAGCCCAACTACGAGGGCTCGTCCAAGGGCATCAGCGATGAGTCGGTGGCTCGCGACTGGCGCTCGCTGCGCGCCATCGTGCAGCGCATGGTCGAGCAGTATCCGCAGGGCGTGCTGATCGAAGAGTACATCCCCGGCGTGGACGTCACGGTCCCGTACATCGAAGGCGCAGCCGGGCGCGTCCATCAGGGCGTGCTATCGCCCGTCGAGTTCATCGTCCCGAGCAATGTTCGCAGCAAGTACAACCTGCTCGACTATCGCCTAAAGAACCTCGACCCCGGCAAGGTCACGGTGCGTTGCCCGGCGCATCAGCCGCGCGATGTCCTGGTGCGCTTGCAGACGCTGACGCACAACATCGTGCGCATCTTGGGCCTGCGCGATGTCGCGCGCGTCGACTTTCGCTTGGGCGAAGACGGCCGCATCTATTTCTTGGAAGTGAACGCACTGCCGTCGCTGGAACCCGAAAATGGTCTATTCGCAGCGGCGCGGCGCGAGCACTTGAACTACGACGCGACGATCGCGGCCATCGTCGGCAGTGCCGCGGTGCGCTGGAAGCTTCTGCCCAATGCCGAGAGCAAGCCGAAGAACAAGCCCCCCGAGCCTCTGCGCATCGGCTTTACGTACAACGTCAAGCGCCAGGGCAACCATGGCGACGCCGATGCAGAGTACGACTCTCCGACGACGATCGAAGCGATTACGGTCGCGCTTGAAGCGATGGGCCACGTCGTCGTGCCGCTGGAAGCAAACCGCGAGCTACCGTCGAAGCTGATGGAGTCCAAGGTCTCGCTGGTCTTCAACATCGCCGAGGGCCTGTCCGGTCGCAATCGCGAGGCGCAAGTGCCGGCGCTCTGTGAGCTATGTGGAATTCCGTACACGGGCAGCGACTCGGCGACGCTGGCCTTGGCGCTCGACAAAGCACTGACCAAGCGTCTGCTGCGCCAGCACGACATCTTGACGCCCGAGTTTCAGGTCATGACCACCGGGCGCGAAAAGCTGTCGTCGAAGCTGCGCTATCCGCTGATCGTCAAGCCCGTCGCCGAAGGATCCAGCAAAGGCATCGTCAGCAAGTCGGTGGTCGATGACGAGGCGACGCTGCGCAAGGTCGTTCGCGAGCTAGTCGATCGATACAAGCAGCCCGCGCTGATCGAGGAATACATCACCGGCCGCGAGTTCACCGTCGGCTTGCTGGGCGATCGTCGACCGCGTGTGCTGCCGCCGATGGAGATCCTGTTCAAGGATCGCAACAACCTGCGCCCCATCTATGACTTTGAAGTGAAACAGAACTGGACCGAGCATGTCTTTTATCAGTGCCCGGCCAAGCTGACTCCGACGGATCTGCGCAATGTCGAACGGGCAGCCGTGCGAGCCTTTCAAGCCCTGGACTGCCGCGACGTATGCCGCGTCGATCTGCGCATGAACGACAAGGGCGATGTCTATGTGCTTGAGCTGAATCCGCTGCCCGGCCTGACGCCGGACTATTCCGACCTGTGCTTCATCGCGACGGCGGCGGGCATGGACTATCGCACGCTGATTGCCGAGATCCTGGCCGGCGGCATCAAGCGCCTGCGCGAAGTGCGGCGCGGATCAAGCGGTGTGGCGACGAAAAACGGCCACGGTCCACACGGCCAAGCCGCGCAAAACGGCGGCGGCAGTCACCCATCGCGCGACTCGCAGCCCGAAGGCGAAGCCGCAGCAGGCAGCGCGGCCAAAGCACCGGAAGACAAGGGCAAGATCGGACCGAATACGCAGCGCATTCTTGGCTCACTTGACGACTACGCGGCCGCCAAAGGTCGACGAGGTCGCGGCCATAAGGACGCCCGCGCCTAAGCCAACGCGCTGCATGGCCTCGCAGCCGTGCGCCCCGCGACCCGGCTCGCATGCTTGCAAAAGGGCTGCAAGCTCAGGACTATAACGACCGTGAACCCGTCCCAGCCTGCTTTGGCTGCTCGCCTGGAGATCCCTATGACCTGCTCGCGGATGTGCGTTTTGGGTGTACTGCTCACCCTGGGACCAACCGTTGCTGCGCAGCCAGCACTCAAGCCTGCCCCAAAGCCTGCGAAGGCAGCGACGCCGGCCAAGAGTGCTCCGGCTGCAAAGGCGGTAGTGGCTCCGCCGGCCAAGGTGACACCGACAGCGGCTGCCAAGGTGGCTGCGGTTCCGGCAGGCAAGATGGCGCCGCCTGCGCTGGCCAAGCCAGCGGCCCCGGTGGCTGCGCCGTATCCAGCGGGCTTGATCGAGCCGCGTGTCCGCAGTGTCCGCAGCCAGGCCGCGCTCTCGGGCCCGCAGCCGCATCCCGCCAAAGTGGACGAGGTCGTAAGCCCAGGCCACGTGCTCAGCACGCAAGCGCAGTCGGCCGCTGAGCTGAGCTTCGCCGACGGCACGCGAGCCCAGCTGGGGGAAAACAGCGAGCTGTCGCTTTACGGCGTAGCGCCGCCTTTGCCAGCTCCGCTCAAGGGCAAGCCGATCAAGCCCGCTCCGTTTCGGCCGGGGACGACCACCTTGCTGCGCGGCGAGCTGACGCTGACGACGCCGGCTCCACCTGCGGCCCCTGCGAAGGTGGCACCACCGGCCAAGGGCGCAAAGCCAGCCCCGGTGGTCAAGCCAGCCGCCGCCAAGACGCCCGTGACTGCGGTGCTCGCGACACCGATGGGCAAGGTTACAGCGGCCCCGAATAGCACGGTGCGCGTGTCGGTTGAGCCAACCGGGGTGACTCGCGTGGCGGTCTATGGTGGCTCTGCGCAGCTTCTTACGCCGGGCAAAGCCAAGCCGGTTGCGATCAGTGCGGGCTCAGGCCTGCGCATCGACAGCCTCAAGGCGCCCGCCAAGCCTGTGCAGCCGCTGCCCGCTGCGCCAAGTGTTGCCGGCGTGCAGCAGCTGAGCTTTTCAACCGGAGAGCCCGTCGCTGTCGCAGGTACCTTCGGCGCAGCAGCCGGGTCCGCGGCTCCGGCTGGCTTCCGCATGCAGGTGGCTCGCGATGCTGGCTTTGAAAAGATCGTGACCGACACCCGGCTGCCTGGCAGCGAAAGCAAGCTGGTGCCGCAGCCGGTAGCAGCCGGCGATGCCTACATTCGCGTGAGCGCGCTCGGCGCCGACGGACTGGAAGGGCCAGCGAGCGCTCCGGTGCGGGTGCGCGTGGCACGGGTCACGGTGGTACCGGGCAGCGAAGGCCGTCGCGCCGCTGTCTCTATCGAGGGCAAGGACCTGTTCTGCAGTCTGGATGGCGGCCCGATGAGCGCGGTGGCCGATCCGCTGCCGCTGTCTCCGGCGCGCGATCACTCGCTGCAGTGCGCGACGGTGGCGCAGAACCCAAGGCCCGAAGAATCGGCGCAGCTTGCGATCTCGGCCGCCCAGAGTGGTCCGCTCTCTGCCCGCGTCGAGCCAGGAGCCGTGACATTCAGCGCGACGGAAGGTCAGCGCCAGGTCACGCTGGTGCTGAGCGACGCGGTGGGAACCCCTGTGACAGGGGCCACAGTCACAGCCCAAGGCCAGGGCGGCCTGCAGGTCAGCGATGTGCGCGAAACCGCCACACCCGGCAGCTATCTGGCGACGGTGAAGTGGCCGGTTGGGCAGGCCGGCCACAGCCTGCAGTACCGCATCAATGATGTCGAAACCTACGAGTCGCGCCTGCCCGATGCCCAGCCGGTGCAGCCGGTGGCTCAGGCGCCTGCGAAAGAAGACGCGCCGGCCGGTCCGTCAGCCAAGCGCGTCGCCTTTGAGCTCGCCGCCATGCCCGTGACGGCAATCGATACCGAGCGCCTGGTCTTTGGCGTCGGAGGCGCGCTGGATCTAGGGGTTCGTGTTCGCCTGGGTTACGGCGCGCTGGCCGTCGCGCTGCGACCGCAGTACGAGTTTTATCAGTCCGCGCCATCGGTGACGCACGCAGTAGGCGCTGGCCTGCCGATCACGTTCCGCATTCGCAAAGACGTCGACGCCGATCTGGTGCCATACATCGGTGTGCTGCCGCAGATCGTCGCGGACTATAGCTTCTTGGCTCAGGACGGCATGCGTCGCAGCGACGGTGAGTGGCGTGTTGGCTTCGGCCTGGGCGGCCTAGGCGGCGCCGAATTCCGCTTTAAGTACGGCGCGGTCTTCGTCGAGGCCGGCTATCGCCATATGCTCTTGCGCAGCGTGCCCGAGACCCTGCCCTCGATGAACTCGATCTTCGCCAACGTCGGCCTGCGCCTGACGTTCTAGCTGCCAAGCGCGCGGAATTCTTCGGCAACTTTCCCGATACGCCCGTCGCTGTTGGCCTTTGTTAGGCTGAGCATATGTCGGGGGATGCATCCGGGGAGGGGCACGTGGCCACCAGTATGGCCCGTCGTTGCCCGCGCTGTGCCAGTCAGTATCCGTATGAACAAGAACACCACTGTCCCGCAGAGCTAGCCGAGACGGCGGCCCAAAGCGGAAGCCAAGCCGGGCCGCTGACCAAGCCGACGCTGCCAGAGCCTGGGCTGCGTCGCGAAGCCGATGATCTGATCGGCGTCATCTTGGGTGACCGTTACGAGATCCAAGAGCGCATCAGCCGCGGCGGCATGGGCGTCGTGTACAAGGCGCGTCATGTGGTTTTGGAAAGTCAGCTAGCCGTGAAGTTTCTGCTGCGGCCGCAAGACGAAGACGCGCGCCATCGCTTTCTTCTAGAGGCCAAGCTGGCGTCGAAGATCAGCCATCCCAACACGGTGGCGATCTCGGACTTTGGCGTGCTTTCCGACGGTCGGTCGTATCTGGTCATGGAATTTCTGCGCGGTCCGACGCTGGCCAAGGTGCTCAAGGACGCGCAGCACCTGGATGCCAAGCGCGCCTGCCATATCGCACTGCAGATCGCCCGCGGCCTGCACGCCGTCCACGATCAGGGCATCGTCCATCGCG
>CAZKOY010000150.1:0-13533 GCA_964554495.1 uncultured Myxococcales bacterium | reverse complement strand
GTCGTGTTTGCCAACGACACAATGAGCTGCGGCTGTCCGGTACCCTTGAGCTGTGCCGCGGAAAGGGAGCGCGGCAGGCCTGGCAGGTTCTGCAGAATGTCTCCGCGCGCAAAGCCGCGCTTGCCATCGCCGTAGTACGTCACCAGAAAGCCTGGCTTGTCGGGCACGAGACCCAGCGCGGAATAGAAATAGACTCCCACGAACGCGATGTCGGGGTTGCCATCGCGATCCAGGTCTTCGATGACCGCAGATGTGACGTACGGAATGCGGTCTGGCTGCGCCGGGGGACTGGATGGCTCGATGGTTTTGGGGATGACGTCGAGTGGCAGTCCGCCAATGGATAGACGCCGCACAATCGACGAGGTATCGGGATTCTGTACTTCGAGCAGCCATGCATCTTTGCTGAGCAGCGCGAACGCTGACAGCTCGATGCGATGGTTGGATGTGACCGGGCTTGTGGCGACGGGGGATCCGTCAATATAGACCTTTGCTCCGGGTGAGAAACCAGATCCGTGCAGGCTGAACGCGCCGATGCCGGTCTGCGCGTCACGCTCGAACTGCAGGCTGCATAGAATGGCGTTGCGAGCCGAACACAGTCGCAGATCTAGCGCTTCGGGTTGGCTTTGCAGCGCGAGCGCGTATTCGCCACTGCCCGCTGACAAGTCGATCTGGGTGCGGTTCTGCGCGAGCAGGCAGGCGCTGTTACAGGCCGCGACATCGAGGGTCGCTTGACCCGCGCTGCGATTGAGCAAGCGCACGCCCAAGCGCAGATCGGACATGCCTGCCGGTGGCGGGGCATAGCTGCCAGCCGATGTCGCAGCCTGACCATCGACCGTAGCCAGGACTCGCAGCTCGGTGGCGCCAACTGGGATGTTCGATACGACCAGCGCGACAGCGGTATCGCTTGATCCGCAGCTACTCGCAGCGAGCACGCATAGCGAGACCGCGGTGGAAAGCAGGCGGTGCAACGTGCGAAAGGATCGTGGAGCCGACATACGCTTCCCCCTGGTCGAAACAGAAGCCGCGCAAGGCGGACGATGCGAGGCCAGTCAGAATGAAAAGTTGATATATCCCGTGTCCGTCGGTGGCGGATCAGGCGGACGTGTCACCACATAGCCAACGACTGCGCCTACGACCACGGAAGCGGTGACTGCGCTTCCCAGCACTCCCCAGAACCATGCGCGCTTGTAGATCGGCGTGCGGCGACCCTGTGCCTCGGCTTGTGCGCGCTCGGTCAGCAGCTCGTCACGCGCTTGGTTGAGCTGCTGCAAGAGGTCGCTTCTCGTGCGATCGAGCTGCTTGCGATAGTCCTGCTCGGCGCGCTGAACGTGCGCGGCAATTGATTCGAGCTCGCGGATGTAGTTGCGTGCCTCGGGCACGTTGGGATGCTGCGGGGCTAGTTGCGTAAAACGCAGATAGCTAGCGCGGGCTTCATCAATCTGTCCGGCGCGCCGCTGCGACTGGCCAAGGTTAAAGACATGAACCGGCTTGGGATCGACGGCGATGACTTGCTGCAGCAGGGCCGCGGCGTCTGCGTACCTGCCTGCAGCGAACAGCTCGCGGGCTGCATTGACGCGCTCGGCCGTCTGTTCACCGCTGGGCATATAGCCTTGTGGCGGTGGCTCAGTGGTGTGGGCAGTGGTCAGCGCTGGCGGGGCTGCGGCGGCAGGGTTTGTGCGGCGCGCTTGCCCCCATGCCGGAAGACTCAAGAACAACAGCAGCGTGGGCCACTGCGCCATCGACCCGCGTCCGCTCCTTCGAGCGAGCCTGTGCAGAACCATCGGGGACTTCAGATGCGCACAGAACATAGAGGAAAAAGTATATCAGCGCGGCGCAGGTGCGATCCGGCTGGCTGCGCCGAGAATGAACCGCCGGGTGGACTCGCCGAGATCGCCTTTTGATCTGCAGTGAATCGCTGCGCGCTCAGCCTAGATCGGAAAGCGGCAGGGCCTGCAGATCAAGTAGTGCGCTGAGGAGATGCTGCACAAAGTCGATGCGGACATCGCTGGCTGTGTGACTCATCCGCAGGCCGCCGAGTGCCTGATCGAGCGCTGGCACCAGCGACCGATCGCGCTCTTGATATATCAGTCCATCGAGGAACCAAAGCGCCCGCGTACAAGCGTGGGCGTAGCGTCTTGCGCGTGCGAGATCAGCGCGGGCCAGCGCCAGTCGCAAGCCGGCCGCGAAGCCTTCCAGATAGACCGCGGTCAGGCAGCCAGGGGCATCGGGTTGCTCGGCGTTGATGAAGCCACCGGACTTTTCTTGCTGGAAACGCAGTGCCCAATCGAGGATCGCGAATGCCCAGTCCGCCCACTGTGCCTGCTCAGAGATCGCGTACCAGGCAGAGGCAGCCTGTGTCAGCCACGCGACATGACCCCAGCCATGCAGCACGAAGAAGCGATGGGCATAAAAGCGCAGCGCTCGATGGATCGCGGTCTGCTGATCGGGATGCAGTGATGCCGTTGCTTGCGGCGCTTTCTGAAATCGCTGCGTCGAGCGGGCAAGGGCCAAGAGTGCCTGCGCTGGCAGGTAGTCCTGCTGGGCTTCAACGTCGGTGCTGGCAGTGGTCTGCGGATGCGTGGCCACGCGACCATGAACATCGATGCGGCGCCAGAGCATGTCGTGCAGCGCCGCGCGCAGTGGCGCGTGATCGTCAGTTGCTTGCTCGCACAGCAGCAGCAGCAGCAGCGAAGCGGCGGCGATCGATGGCTGCTCGGCATCGATCCAGAAGTCGCCCTGCGCATCGGGCTGGGCTCGCGCAGTCAGCCATGCCAGATCGCGCTGCAGCGCTGCATCTAGCTCGGCGTTTGGGGACCGCGCCCGCAGCCGCGCCAGAGTCCAGGTGCCGTGGATCTGTCGTGGCAGCGCAAGCTGATCGATCGCCTGCGCGAGCAGCGGGCGATAGACGCCGATGCGTCCACCCTGTTCTCGCTGCCAGCGCAAAAGGTAGCGAGTAAGCAGCGGCAGAAAGCGCTCGATCGCCTGCGGCAGGTCACGCGTTGACGTGGGGTTTTCGACGGAAGATGTTGCGGGCAGACCCATCGGCAGGTGCTGTACTCCGCTTGCCGATCCCAGCCAGCTTTCGCAGTCGTAACCGACCCAGGCATAGGGCGGACGCGTGATGCCAGCCTTGTCGATCAGCTCGGCAACGTACTGGGCTTGATTCAGGCTGTGCTGCAGCGCAGCGAAGGGCAGAAGCAGCGCCTGACGACGGGCCTGCCCAGGGCCGCGATCTTGAAACACCAGCAAGGCCTGCTGACCCAAGCGCACGCGCACAGCGATCTGTTCGGGCGTCTGGATGCCAAGCTGCAGCGGTCCGAAAAGCAGTGCGACAAGCACTGCCCAGTCCATTGGGTGGGTCTGCGCAGGGGCGTGCTGAGTCTCGCTGAAGCGGCGATCCTGCAGCGCTTGCTGGGTGAGTTTTTGCAGATCTTCGTCGAGTTTTTGCACACGCCCGCCCATGCAACCGACGACCTGACCTTGGTGGAACACGGTGACAAACAGCGAGTCGAGATCGGGCAGAAAATCAGACGGCAGGGCAGGCTGCGTGGCAGGTTGTGTACAGCGCAGCGCCTGAAGCAGATCAAATGCTCGCGCTGCGATGCGTCCCGCTCGCGCTGCATCAAGGTGCCATGGCACACCGGCACCGCGGTACTGCGCAAGCGGCATTCCGGTCGGCTGCCACGGCGCAGCGGGCTCGACGTATTTTTCGACGCTGTGGCGGTACAGATCGTACGGCTCTAGCGCGGCCAGGCGGGCGTTTTTGCGGGCGTGCTCAAGCTGAGCCCACTCGCGGTTCATGCCTGGCATGCGCGGCAGGGCGCCGCCCCAGTGATTCGAGCGCACCCGGCTTTTTACGAGCAGGCCATAGCGATCGTTGTCGATCTGCCCTGGCTGACAGAGTTCGAGCGCGCCAAAGAAAGTCACGGCGACGACGCTGCCAGCCCAGCGCGCTGCGGCGTCTGGCTGTTCTTTCATGCGCAGCGCTGTGCGGACCGCGACACGGATCAGCGCAAGCGGCAGCGGCTCGCGGGCTTCACCGGGCAGATGCCAGAAGCCATCGCGAGCATGGCGCAGGAGGATCTGGCTGCGCGGTCGGACGCTGACCCAGGCTCCGCCTTCGCCGTCGTAGTCGCGATCGAGACGCTGCGGTGGCCGCGGGATCGGCTGATCGGACACCACGCGATCGATGACACTTCGCGCCAAGATCGCGGGATGCATACCGTCGGGAAAGGTGCTGTCGTGCCAGCGAATATCGGGGAAGATCTTCGATGCGTTTTCGGGCGCCGCGGTGTCTGGGCCGTCGATCTTGGGGGACAGATCGAGGACCGCATCGAACACGGACTCCATGCGCAGGCCGCGTTCCAGAAGTCGCGCGAAGCCGCCGCCCCAGCCAAAGCGCACCAGCACCACACCGCCTTCGACCCAGGCACCGGCTCTCTTTAGGATTTCGATGCCGGTGGCTAGCTCGCTTCCGCTGCTGATGGAGTCGTCGAGCATCACAACGGGCTCGCTTGGATCGAAGTCACCCTCGATGACCTGTCCCGAGGCGCGCTTGGCTTCCTTGCGAATCACCAGGCCGCGTAGCTCGCCGCCTGACTGAGCGATGCAGGCAGAAAGAAGCGGAATCGCAGTCGTGCCGTATGTCGCCACTTGGCGGGCAGAAAAGCGCTGAAGCAGCGTCCACAGGCAGCGTCCGGCCAGCTCGGATCCCCGGCCCGTCAAGCTGACACGCAGCGAGTCGAGCATCCAACTGGCCGTTTTTCCGTCGGGAAAGCACAGAGGATGTTCGGGGGTCGAGCGGCGAATCCCGCGCTGACAAAGGAGCCGCGCTAGCTCATCGCGCTCGCTGTCGAAGGCCGAAGAAGGCATTGGAGCTAGGGCAGACCACCCATCAGCTCGCCGGCCATCGATGGATCGAATTCACCCAAGCTGGGCATGCCCCCCATGAGCTCGCCTGCGTCGCCGAGCTTGGGCAAGTCACCAAGGCTCGGCAGATCACCCATGAGCTCGCCGGCCATGCCGGGATCAAAGTCTCCGAGGCTGGGCAGCCCGCCCATGAGCTCGCCCATTTCACCGAGCGGTGGCAGACCCTGCGAGGGAGCCATGAGCTCGCCAATCATCGACGGGTCGACGGCGCCGGTATCGCGCAAGAAGTTGCCAACGCCTGATGCGATGCCACCGATGCCCGAGGCAATTCCGCCCGCGATGCCTCCGATCCCTGACGCGATGCCCCCGACCATGCCACCTAGACCCGAGGCAATCCCGCCCGCTACACCGCCGATGCCACCGCCAGCACCCGAGAGACTGGGCTGATTGGGCAGCAAGAGCTCACCGGCCTGACTGAGATCCAAGGGCAGAGTCATGATGCGTTCTCCCGCGTGGACGATCTTACTCTGAGGTCTCGGCGGCAGGGAGCTGAAGTTGCTTTTGTCCGGGCCGCGGCGGATCCTGACAGCGAGGGAGTGTGGGATGACGACAGGGGCAGATCCCGAGGCGGGGAGCCATGAGACCGTAGCCGAGCCGCAAAAAACGGAGCCTGCGAGCACAGGTGGAGCTGCGTCGCCGACCTGGGCCGATGTGCAAGTGCAGCTAGAGAGCAGGTTCCAGCTAGCCAAAAAGACCGACACGCTGGTGGCACTAGCCTGGCAGGTTCCCGGCCCGCAGGGGAACGTGGTGCAGTGGGTGCGCGTCTCGCCTGTGCGCGTGTCCGTGCGCGCTTCCGAACAGCTGTGGTTGGCCGTGCTGGCGGACATCTGTCCCGAGGCTGGGATGAGCCCCGCGAGCGCTCTTGCGTATCTGAATCAGCTTTCGATCGGCGGCATCATGCTGTGGCGCGGCGCGTACTTGCTGCGGCAGATGGTGCCGCTTGCTTTCTTCGATCTGCGCGGGTTGGAGTCGCTGGTGCGCTGCGTGGCACACGAAGCGGTGCGCTTACGGCTGGGGCTTTCCGGCCATGTAAAGACGCTGGACTCGGACCTTTCACGGATGTTTGAAGAGTAGCGAGAACGCTCTTTTCTCGTCGCTGTGAGCCTTGCACCAAGTGAAACCTACAACGTGCAGGGATTGGGCTGGGCGCGCACGACAATCGGCAGGTTGTACAGCATGGCGCCCTGGATCTCGACGCGGCCGCAGCCCTCGTGGGTCACGGTGGGCATCGGCGGTGGGTTGGTCATCATGCTGAGGTCAGCGCTTTCGATGGTGAAGCGAACCACCACCGGGCCGCTGGTGCCGGCTGGCAGATCCAAGGCCAGCTGTGTGCTATTGGGCGCTGGCTGCATCGGCGGCATCAGCATCGCCGATGAGACGATGAAGCGGTTGCCCGAGTCTCGTTCCATGGCCACCGTGCTGGTCTTGCCGTTGGCGGTGATGATCGCATTTAGGCGCACTGCGTTCGCTGGGATCGCGCTGACTTGGACCAAGATGCTGCTAAGCCCGCTGCCGCAGCCCACGCAGAGCAAGGCCGACACAGCAAGAGTGACGAAGCCAGAGCGCAGCAGGGATCGGATCGACATCATGGGGTACCTCGCTCTCAACACCGAATGGGACACGCCAAAAAGCCTGTGAAGCAACGCCGCGGCGAAAAACAGCAGGCCGGGGCGGCGCGTCAGAACATCAGGACAACGCGTGGGACGCCGGTCGGCACGGCAGGATAGCCAGAGCTCTTACTGCCGACGGCGACGCTGGTAATCACGGCCGCTGCTAAGACGCCACCACCGATCGCTGTCCAGAACCACCAGCGCGTATAGATAGGCTTGGCTGGAACGGGCGCCTCGCGGCTGGGTGAAGGCGGGCTGAGCTCGATCTTTGGTGCGGGGGCGCGCTCGACCTGTGTCGTTTCTGCGGGGGCCGCCGGGATGAGTGCGGACGGGGCTGGCTCGCGCTCGCGCTCGCGCGTGGCTTTTTCTTCGGCAAGGCGCTGCTTCATCTCAAGCTCTAGCGCCGCCAGCATGTTGCGCGCCTCGGCCAGGTAGCCATCGACTTTCTTGCGCATCTCGTTGTCGAGCCGCGGCTCCGACGACAGGTACCGATCGTAATACTCGATGGCTTCGCGCGGATGGCCGGCCTTGCGATAGCACTGCGCGATGTTGAACAAGAGGCCGGGTTTGGCTTCGCGCTCGTGCGCCGCCTTGAATTCGGGGATCGCTGCCTCGAACTTCTGCGCTTGGTACAGCGCCATGGCGAGGTCGTAGTGCGTCTTGAAGTCGCTGGCCGAAGCCGTGCGCACAGGCCAAAACCCTACGCTTAGCAGGCACACCCACAGTGCTACGTGTGTGATCTTCATCGCCTTCTCCTGGCCGATGGGGCCTCGTTGGTTGCGCAGTCGATCGCGTGGCCGCGTGGCCTTCGGTGCATCGCTTTGTCGTCTCTGCACCGTCTGCTGCTCAGTCCATCAGCAGCTTGACGTCGCCTGGATCCGCTTCTTTGCCCTTGCGGGCTTTGTGTCCGCGCTTGCTTGCCGCCTTGCGCGACTCGGTCGACTTGCCTGATTTCCCGATGGCGTCATCCGCTACTTTGGGCGGGCTAGCCGTCGGCAGCGCAGACAGGACGATGTCGGTCTCGATATCCGCGCTGTGGCTGAGCACAACCGTCTTATCTGCGTGTCCGGGCACGCGCAGCGTGATCTGCGACTCGCCCGAGTCGGCGGGACGGACCAACTGAAACGGCGTGCTGCCGATCACCTGGCCGTCGCTGCGCACCACTTCTGCCCCCGTCGGCTGCGAGCGGAGCTGCCACTTGACCATGCGCCCGCCGGGCTGCTTCTGCGCTGGGTTGGTTCCGTCGCTTCCATGCGTGTCGCGTTTGCTCAGAACGGCGAACCAAATGCCGCTTAGCGAGAGCGCGAGTAGCATGGCCGCTGCACCCGCGACGCGACCCCATGTGCGAGGCGGCTCAGCAGGATCTTTGGCGGCGGGCAGAGCGGCGCTCGGCGCGGACACCGCGCTGGGTTCCGCCGGCTCGTTCGCATGTGACATCTGGCTTGCTGGGCTCTTACGCCCCGAGCTAGACGCCCCCTGGCTGATCCGAGCGCTGCCGCTGATCTGACTGCTGGGCGGTGTACTCACCAGGGCCAGCTCGCGACTCAGCCGTGCGCCCCCCAGCCCCAGTGCGGTGGCGCCGATCTCGATCCGTTCTTTGCTGTGCCACGGAGGTCGCGACGGCCTGGACAGCGTCGCGGCGTGCCCCATGGTTTGCTGCCCACCTGAGCCAAGCTCGGTCTCATGCAGCGGGTCGGCCGCCCACAGCGCATCGCCCGCCACGCGTAGCTCTTGCAAGAGCGCTGCGACGGTCTCCATGCTTGGCCGCAGCGTTGGTTCTTTGATCAGCATCGAGTGGACGAGGTTTGCCACCTCAGGCGGCAGATCCGGCAGCACATCCACGATGGGTCGCGGCTCGCTGCGGACGTGCGCAGCCATGAAGTCAAAGCTGTGCTGCGCGGCAAACGGCAGCTGTCCTGAAAGCAGCTCATACAAGATGATGCCCAGGGCATACACATCGGCTTTTCCGTCGACATTGGGCGCCGACAAGCACTGCTCAGGAGCCATATAGGCCGGCGTGCCGATGGTGGCCCCGGTCTCGGTACGCAGGCTGCCTTCGACCTCTTGCGACATCTTGGCGATGCCGAAGTCGAGGATCTTGATCAGCAGCTCATCGGCCTTGCTGCGTCCACTCTCATGCTGCGTAAGCATGACGTTTCCCGGCTTTAGATCGCGGTGGACGATGCTCTTTTGATGAGCTGCGACCATGGCTTGCGCGATGTCGTGGGCGATTGGGATGGCAGCGGGGCCAAGCCCTTGCGGATGTCGCTTGATGTGTTGTTCCAAGGACTCGCCCTGCAGGAACTCCATCACGATATAGGCCGTTCCGTCGTCGAGAAGGCCGAACTCATAGACCTCGACCAGGCCGGGGTGCTTGATCAGATTGACGGCTCGCGCTTCGTTGAGAAAGCGCGTGCGAAACTCGCTGCTCTGCGACAGTTGCGCATGCAGGACTTTGATGGCGGCGCGGCGCTCAATGTATAGATGCGCGGCCTCGTACACCGCGCCCATGCCGCCTTTGCCCAGCACACGCACCAAGCGATAGTTCCCGACGCGCGTACCAGGCTGCAGCGGCTCTTTCACCATCTGTTCCATCGGTTGCGAGTCAGCAAGGGTCGCCATGCAGCATCCTTTACGGTTGACGGCACCAGCGCGGCACGGGCAGCGAGTCGGACAGGCTGACAGTCACGATCTGCGTCGGCAGACATGCCGCTAGGCTGGCATCGCACTGATATGGAAATGAGCGCCCGCAGTCTTCGTTGCTGGTGCAGGCTTTGACCCAATACGTCATGTCGCGCCGCGGATCGGACATCGAAGGCGAAGTGACACGCGCGGCGCCCCGCGAAGAGCATCCCGCCGGCAGTGGATCGGGCAGCACGCAGCCACCCTGGGGCCAAGGCGACACGAAGTCGCGAACGCAAATTCCGGGCGCGCAGTCCGCATTTTGCGTGCAGGCCTGGCTAAGGTTCTGCGAACAGTCTGCTCCTGGCGGCTGCGGCGGTGGCATCGGTGGCGGGCCACCTGCCGATGGTGGGCAGGCAAAGCTATTGCTGGTCAGGTAATAGCCGGGCTTCAGCGCGCGGCCGAGCGGCGACTGGCTGATCGCCAACGGCTGCGGCGCATACAAGAGCACGCGTCGCGTATTGCCGAGAAGCGGCTCGCCTGGGTCGCGGTGGCCGTTTTCGTTTTGATCGTAATAGCCAAGCAGGCTGCCCACCGCGTAGCGCGTGCCGTCCGGAAGCTGCGTAAAGAGCGTCGGCGTGTCGAAGACGTTGAGCGTAAAGCTGAAAGGCACCGTCGACTGCGTTGTGATCGAGGGCTGCTCGACAAGCTGGCTATAGTCGCTGACCTGCAGTCCAACCGGGCTCCACCACGCGCTGATTCGCACGAGCGGTTTTTCAAGCGGCAGGACATCGCTAGCCCCCGACACGTTGCCGCGCACGCTGATCAGCGGATCGCCTTGAAACAGTCGATCGACCAGCGGATCGCCGCAGCCCGGCAGTATGCCAGCCAGGCAAAGAGCCGCAGCGCGGGCGCGAAGGGGGGAAGTCAGCGTCGCCATACCAGGCCTCCATTGCCAAACAGGGTGAAGGGGGATGCGAGCCCTTGGCCGGACTGCGCGCCGAAGCTGACGTCGGCCCGCGGCAGAAGCTGCGTCAGGGGACCCAGCTCGATGCGCAGCGACAGGCTGCGCCACAGCGGAAGCTCAAGCGCGAGCAGGCCACCAAAGCCCATGCCCCAGGCGTTGCGCGCCGCTGTCATGCGCTCACCAAGTGGCGCCGAGAAGCTCTGGCGGTGATAGACGCCCTCGAAAAACAGACCAAAAGATAGGCTGACGAAGCGCAGATCGACCACGCGTTGCAGGAACACACCCAGGCCGACTTGCGTGTGCTGGTTGGCCAGGTAGCCATCCAGCGAGAGACCGCTTGCGACACCGGCCCGCACGCGCGTCGAGAGCGACAGCCAGGGCAGATCCAGTCCGTATCCCAGCGAGACCTGTGGCGAGATGTTTTCTCCGCTGAGAAGCGCGCCCTGCACGCCACCCAAGAGCGAAAGCGCGTGCGCATACAGCTTCTGGCTGCCGCGGTAGCGCACCAAGCGGTCGTACTGCACCGAGCGATAGCTGCGCTGCGCCAGATCGGTCTCGTGACCGGCCGAGAGCTGCACTTGATATTCGCGGTATTCAGCGGGCAGGCGCTGCTGCACGAAATAGGAACCGGCCGGCAAGAGCAGCGTCGTGTTGTCGCGCAGCGGGGCGATCTCGGCGATCAGCGGGCCTCCTTCGCGCTCTTCACTGACCAAGTACAGCGCGCGGCCATGCAGGTGCAGCCGCGACAACTGACCCTGTGCGTTATCGGTCAGCGTCAAGATCAGATCTTCGCGACCGCGCAGATCGAACAAGTACGTTGGATGCTGCAAAGACAGCGTGCGCCCCGACGAGCGCAGCGTCTGATCGTAGGTGTATCCATAGGCTTCCGAGAGCGTAATGCGGCCGTCGCCATTGCGATCGGCGGCACCGCGCAGCCCGTTCATCAAGTGGTGCGTAAAGAACGATCCACGCAGACGATCCGACTCTTGGCTCGACTCGCCGGCTGCGCTCGATGTCAGGATGGCCATGCCTTCGGCGGCGCTGCTTTCATCGATCTGAATATCGAACGACTCAGCGGCCTTCACGCCTTTGACGCGTGTGATGCTGCCCGAGCGACACGCATCGACGATAAGCAAGCGCATGGCGGCGGCAGAGCCCTGGACCAACTTTTTCAGCTCATCCAAAGGCAGGCTGCTGCCGCGTAGGTGCAGCGAGGTTGCGTCGGCGTGGCCGGAATAGAACACCACCAGCGCGCTCGGCTGACCGGCGCTGACTTGGCCGCGGATCTCGGCGTTTAGATCTTCCAAAGTGCGCCGCACCGTCTGTGCCGACTCGCCTAGAAGCAGCGTCACGCGGCGACTGCTGACCCCGCCGTGCTGACGCAAGATATCGGCGATCTGCTGCGCATCGCGCTCGGCAAAGCGCAGGCCCAGCTCGTCGAGCTCACCCAGGTTGTTGCCGATGGTCACCAGCCAGGTCTGCACCGGCAGCGCCTGCGCCGTTGGCAGCCAGACCCACGATGCCAGCCACAGCGCCAAGAGCCAGCACAGCGGCCTTGGCAGCCTGCGCCCACCGTGGACGCTTTCGATCGGGAAGCCGCTGCGCCCTGCGCCTGGGGTTTTCCCTCGGTCAGGCCCAGCGCGGCGCGCTGATCGGCTCGTGGGCTGCGTGCGTGATCCGCTCATCTTCTTTTCTTGCGTAGACCCCTGAGCCACGCGCTTGGGCAGACCCATGGTCAAAAAAGTTACCATTGGTCATGTTGTCATGTGAGGATAGTTTCTCGTCGGAAAACTTTCCTAATGCTGCACAGATGCATGGAGATACAGATGAATACACGTCGTTTGGGCCGTACGCGGACCCGTGGCTTGACCCTCGCTTCCTGGTTCTGCATGGGCTTTCTGGTGGCTTGTGACCAGTCGAACACGGGCAACATGATGGTCGATATGACCTCGCCCCCTCAGGACATGACCTCGCCCCAAGACCTAACGTCTCTTCCAGACATGGCCACGCCGAACACGTTCAACGGCTGCGACACTGCCAGCTTTCAAGATCGCACCGCAGCCTCGGCCATTCGCACGGTCAGCTTCCCCGGAAGCGGCTTGGTGTACTCGCCCAAGTGCATCTTGATCGCAGCGGGGCAATCAGTGACCTTCAGCGGAACCTTTTCAGGCCATCCGCTGCGCCCTGGGGTCGGCAGCAACGCGACGGCAGGCAGCCCCAACAACCCCATCATGACGACCTCGACGGGCACGACCGCCATGTTCGCGTTTCCAACGGCTGGCACCTACCCATACAACTGTCAGCTTCACGATGGCAGCGGTATGAACGGCGTGGTCCGCGTGCAGTAGCCGCGTTGCTGCCGCGTGATCCATGCTGCCGCGCGGCCCCGCCGTGGCCTCCTTTTTCCCCCTCTTGCTAATTCCCGATTCCTTCCTTCTTCCGCGCAGTGTTGAGCAGTTCCTGTTCTGTTCGCTTCGCGCTCTCTCGTTGACAGGCGAAACCGTCCCTGGCTAGCGTCTGCGGCCATGATTCGCGTGGCGTTTACGGCCAATCTGCGCCGTCATCTGGATGTCCCCACCGTCGAAGTGACGGGCGAAACCGTGCATGCCGTGTTGGCCGCGGTGTTCGTGCAAAACCCCGGCCTGCGTGGCTACATCCTGGATGATCAGGGCGCGCTGCGTCGCCACGTCAGCGTCTTTGTCGGCGGCGAACAGATCCGCGATCGCGAGCACCAAAGCGATGCACTTTCCGACGGAGCCGAGCTGTACATCATGCAAGCCCTGTCCGGCGGCTAGGCCGGATCGTTTTTGTCATCGCAACTGCCTATCGGAGACCACATGCACACGCAGACAAGTACGGCCTGGGTGGCCACGCGCAAGGGACTGTTCCGTCTGGATCGTCAGGCTCGCGCGGCCGCACGTCACAACAGTCCATGGGCCATTTCGCAGGTGTCGTTCTTGGCCGAGAACCTGTCGATCGTCTTGCCGGAAAAGGCGACGCGCGGGGGGGCGATTTATGCTGCGCTCGATACCGGGCATTTTGGCCCCAAGCTTTCGTGCTCGACCGACGGAGGTAAGACCTGGGAAGCGCGCACGCCACCGGCCTTTCCAAAGCGTCCGCAGGATGCCCCGCCCGAGCTTGATCCCAACGGCCGTCCGCTGCCGCTTTCCGTGCAGCGCATCTGGTCGCTAGAGAGCGGCAGCGAGCCCGGAGAGCTATGGTGCGGCACCATTCCCGGCGGCCTGTTTCACTCGCGCGACGGCGGCAAGAGCTGGAACCTTGTGCAGTCGCTGTGGGATCACCCAGGGCGCAAACAGTGGTTTGGCGGCGGCGCGGACTATCCCGGTATTCACTCGATCTGCGTCGATCCGCGCGACGGCAATCACGTGCGCATCGGCGTGTCCT